>NZ_CP047491.1:3750000-4050000 GCF_009931115.1 Microbulbifer hydrolyticus
CGAACTTGGTGCCATCCGACTTGGTCACCAGTGGCAGGGTCAAACCAAACACCTTGCCCCGGTGCTGACGTCGCGTCAGATCCACGCCGCCGGTAATATTGCCCCACTGGTCCGAGCCCCCAATCTGCAGCGTGCAGTTGTGGCGCTTGTACAGCTCAGAAAAATCCATGGACTGCAAAAGGATGTAGGTGAACTCGGTAAAGGAGATGCCCTCCCCCTCACGCTGGATGCGCTGCTTTACAGACTCCTTGTTCACCATATTGTTAACCGAGAAGTGCTTGCCCACATCACGCAGGAAGTCGAGCACATTCAGGTCCTTGGTCCAGTCCAGGTTATTGACCACCAGCGCCGCATTATCCTGTGCATCAAAATCCACAAAGGCACTGACCTGGCGCTTGATTTTCTCAACCCAGCCATTAACTACCTCGGGGGTATTGAGGGAGCGTTCCTGCGCCTTGAAGGAAGGGTCGCCAATCAAGCCGGTTGCGCCGCCAACCAGCGCAATCGGCTGATGTCCTGCCGCCTGAAACCTCTTGAGTGTCAGCAGCGGGACTAGACTGCCTATATGCAGGGAATCCGCAGTGGGATCAAAGCCGCAATACAGTGTGCGACTCTCGCTCGCAAGGTGCTGTTCCAGTTCGCCGTCACCGGTGGCCTGATTGACCAGCCCGCGGCGCGTGAGATCTTCCAGCAGTGTCGCATCCACTCCGGCCATTGTATCCCCTTGCGGTAAGTTCAGATGTGCTCGAGACGGCCCCCGAACACTCGATCCGGCGGGCAAAAATTGGGCTGCAAATGTACCGAATCCTGCGCTAAATACAAGCGGAGCCGAGTAGTGGCGGCAAGTTGCCGGTTTTCTTGGGTGCGGCAGGATTTCGACGCAGGTCAGAGGAACTGAATCATGGACAGACAGGTCAATTACTCCGTGAACAAGGGCGGGAATTTTGTTATAAAGTTGCGCCGGTGTTCGTTTTTTAGGCACAATCGCCGGAACCCGATAACAACCACTGTCAGCGCTACCCCGATTTAAGATCATGCAGAAACAACGCAATAACCCTCGCCTGCTGGGCGCCATGGGCAAACACTTCCCCCGCACTCACGCACTGGCTGCGGGCGCAGCCAGTTTTGCGCTGGCGCTGACACTCTTCGTTTCCACCCCGGAAGTGGAAGCCAAGCGCACCTCGCTGGAGGTTTCCCTCACCCTCCCGGAAGAAGCCGTACAGCAGATCCAGGAGGAAGCAACCGCTGCAGCCATCGATGCGCCCCAGAGCGTCATGGAGGGGCTACGAGTGGTACAGGAGACCGTACGTAACGGCGACACCCTCTCCGATCTGTTCCAGCGTGCCGGTATCAGCAGCGCCGAAATGTACCAGCTGCTATCCAGCGGCAAAGAGGCCAAGCAGCTGGCCAAGCTGGTACCCGGGGAGGAACTCACCTTCCAGATTGACGGTGAAGGCAGCCTGCAGACCCTCGAGCTGCACCGCGACCGCCTGAGCAAGGTCGAATTCAGCCGCAACAGCTCCGACGAATACAAGTACGCGCTACACCAGCGTGAGGCGGAGCGCTATACCGCATTCCGCGAAGCCAAGATCGAAAGCTCTCTGTTCGTCGATGGCACCAAGGCAGGGTTGAGCAACAACCTGATTATGGAGATGGCGGACATCTTCGGTTCAGATATCGACTTCGCACTGGATATTCGTAAAGGTGACCGCTTTAGCGTGATCTTCGATGAAAAGTTCCTCGACGGGGAGAAGATTGGCAACGGCGCTATTCAGGCCGTGACCTTTACCAACCAGGGCAAGACCTTCAGCGCAGTGCGCTACACCGACAGCAACGGCGACACCAATTACTACACTCCCGACGGCAAGAGCATGCGCAAAGCCTTTATCCGTACGCCAGTGGATATCGGCCGTATCAGCTCTCATTTCAACCCGCGCCGCCTGCACCCGATCTTCAAAACCCGTCGGCCGCACAACGGTACCGACTATGCAGCACCCCGCGGCACTCCGGTTTACTCCGCTGGTGACGGCCGGGTCATCAAGGCCGGCTACAGCAAGGCCAACGGTAATTACGTATTCATTCAACACGGTGAGCGCTATATCACTCGCTACCTGCACCTGAACAAGCGCAAGGTAAAGCGCGGTCAGCGCGTCAAGCAGCGTCAGGTGATCGGCACCGTAGGCGCTACCGGATACGCAACCGGCCCGCACCTGCACTATGAGTTCCTGGTTGACGGCCATCACCGCAACCCGGCCACCATCGTGCGCAAGCTGCCCAAAGCAAAAGCCATCGCGAAATCGGAAATGGCCCGCTTCCAGACTCAAACCCAGCCACTGATTGCGCAACTGGAGCGTTTCGAGCAGCCCGCACTGGCACAAAATGCGGAAGAGAAGGACTCCGTAAACTGAATGACGGACCTTTACATTGGCCTGATGTCCGGCACCAGCGTCGACTGTATCGACGCGGTGCTGGTGGAATTCACCGAGTCAGACAACAGGCTGCAATGCCAGACCCGAGCCGCACTCGGGCACCCGATCTCATCCGCTATGCGCGAGGCCATTCTGGCCCTTTGCGCACCGGGTCCCTCTGAACTCGACCGCGCAGGGCAGCTCGATCGGCAGCTCGGCGAGGAGTTCGCTGCGGCTACCCTGGCAGTCCTCCAGGAAGCCGGCATCAAGCCTTCCGCGGTCAAAGCCATCGGCAGCCATGGCCAGACCGTACGTCACCGCCCCCCGGGCAGTGTATCCATACCCTTTTCCTTACAGCTGGGCGATCCGAATACCATCGCCGCACTCACCGGTATCACCACCGTGGCGGACTTCCGTCGCCGCGATATGGCCCTGGGCGGCCATGGCGCCCCGCTCATGCCGGCATTCCATAACGCCGTGTTCCAGGCAGGCCGTGACCGCGCTGTGGTGAATATCGGTGGAATGGCAAATATTACCGAGCTCGCGGCGGGTGGCGGGGTGCGCGGCTACGATACCGGGCCGGGAAACGCATTGCTCGATTACTGGGTAAAACTACACCGCGGCAAGGCCTACGATGCGGACGGTAGCTGGGC
The DNA here is from genome assembly GCF_009931115.1 of Microbulbifer hydrolyticus. Lineage (NCBI taxonomy): Bacteria > Pseudomonadati > Pseudomonadota > Gammaproteobacteria > Cellvibrionales > Microbulbiferaceae > Microbulbifer > Microbulbifer hydrolyticus. The sequence continues at coordinate 3,753,062 of NZ_CP047491.1, forward strand.
TGCCAGCGGCACACCACATACAGAACTGCTCAACCGCCTGATGTCCGACCCCTATTTTGCCGCACCCGCGCCGAAGAGCACGGGACGGGAAGCATTCAATCCTTCCTGGCTGGAGCGCGCCTGCGCCGGGCTGGAAGTCCCCCCCGCGGACATTCAGGCAACGCTGGCCGAAGTAACCGCAGCATCGATTGCCCAGGGGGTACACGAATTCGCACGTGGCGGAGAGCTGCTGGTGTGTGGTGGCGGTGCGCGCAATCGCGACCTTATGGACCGCCTGCGACGTCGTCTGCCCACCTGGTCGGTAGCGGCTACGGACGATTACGGAATCGATGCAGACTGGGTAGAAGGGGCGGGGTTTGCCTGGCTGGCTCGTCAGACCATGCTAGGGCTGAGCGGCAACTGCCCCGCAGTTACCGGCGCAGGGAAAGAGACCATCCTGGGCGGGATCTTCCCCGCCTGACATGTCCGTCGCGGTCTTTCCGGCGCGCAGGGCGGTCAAATAGAGAATGAGGAACCGCAGCCGCAGGTCGCGGAAGCGTTGGGGTTCTGAACCACAAAGCGGGAACCTGACAGCCCCTCTTCATAGTCCACGCTGGCACCCACCAGATACGGGTAGCTCATTGCGTCCACCAGAACCTCGATGCCGTCTTTTTCGACCACTGCATCGTCTTCGGCCACCAGTTCATCAAAGGTAAAGCCGTACTGGAAGCCTGAGCAGCCACCACCGGTCACAAAGACGCGCAGCTTGAGCTCCGGGTTGCCTTCCTCTTCCAACAGGCCTTTCACCTTGGCAACGGCCTTCTCGGTCACCTGGATCGGATCGGGAGAAAAGGAAACAGCTTCAGACATATATCACTCTCGAAACAGGTTCGCAGACCAACCCTCCGCAGAGAGCGGCTGCCCGCTGCCGAATGACAGCGGTGCGGGCGCATTATGGGTAAAACCCAGCAAACAGGTCAAGTATTGCCCGTTTCACCGGGTTTCACCAGCGTCCTCCGGCGCGTTATTCCGCGTCGACGGTGGTTGCGTCCTCGGAATAGCCCAGCATGCGAGGCTCACTGGTGTTATCCACTTCCACATTGGATACCAGGGAACCGTTGACCTGGGCGCCCTTGACCATCTCGATCAGCTTATAGTGCACATTGCCCTCAACGATGGCTTTGGAGGCGAGCTCCAGATGGCCACTTGCGTGGACGTCACCTTTTACATTGCCATTCACCACAACGTTGGGGACTCGGATCTCACCCTCGACGATACCGCCGTCAACGATTTGCAGGCGGGCGTCGCTATCACTGTGGGCGCAGACATTGCCGTTGACCCGGCCTTCAATCACCAGGTTACCGCGAAAGTGCAGGTCGCCGGTTACTTCGGTATGACGCGCGATCAGAGTCGTGTTGTTGCCACCAGTGCTAGCCATAGTTTTCTCTTTCTTCTTCAACATAATTCAACCAAAACCTCATGAATTGAGCGGAGCCTGGTAACTCCACTGAGAGCGCGGTACTGCGCTCACTTCAGCAAATCAGCTCTGCTGCACCAGCCAGCCGTAGCGCTGGTCAATATTGAACCCTTTGCGCTTGCTGGATTTAAGCGACAGTTCTACCCCTTCCGGCACGAAGCCCTCCGGCAACTGCAGCTCTCCCTCGATATTCTGGAAATACTTGAAACGCAGCGGAATCGACTCACTCTCAACCTGAGAGGAGAGGTCCGCCAACGCGTAACGGCGCGGCTCACCGTCGACCTGGCCAACGATCGTAAAACGCACCGCGCCAGTCACAACCTGATGACGGGCCGCGGACTGTTGCACCAGCAACTTGTACTGGTAGCGGCGCTCACCGGCTTCCGAGATACTGAAGCGACCAATGGAGACCCCATCGCTTCCCTCTGAAGGCGCCATGATACCGCGATAAAACGAGATCTCCTGGCGCAGCTCGGCAATCTGGTTTTCCTTCGCCACCAGCTCTCCGCGAACCGACTCGCTGGCCTGCTCGCCAATGGCCACCGACTGCTCCGCCGTGGCCGCGCGCACCCGCAAGGCCTCTATCTCGGCGCGCAGGCGATCGACCTCATCCAGAGCCTTGGCATGTGCCCGGGTCTTGTCATCCAGGTTTTTGCTCAGCTGATACTGCCCGGCAAAGTAAGCACCGGCACTGGTGGAAAGCACCAGCAGGGCCACCCCCAGCACAGAAAATACGCCGTGAAGTATGGGCCTGTGGGGCACCACCTTCATGCGATATTGCTTGCTGCCTTTAACTTTGCGTGCCATGTGTCCTGGGTGTCATTATCTGGATAGTGTTATCGATTGTCGTTTATTTTTCTATTCTGCGAATATCTTCGATTCTAAGGCAGCAATGCCGGGCTCTCCAGCCCCTGGTTCTCATTTAAGCCAAACATGATATTCATGTTCTGCACCGCCTGCGCTGAAGCCCCCTTGGCCAGGTTATCAATGACCGACAGGACAACAACGGTATCACGCCCCTGCGGCCTGAGAACCGCCAGACGACACATGTTGGTGCCGCGCACGCTGCGAGTCTGCGGGTGGCTGCCCGCCGGCATCACATCTACAAATGGCTCCGCCTGGTAACGCTGCTCAAACAGAGCCTGCAGCGCTTCCTGGGTCGCCTCCGCCGCAGCGGGGTTTTTCAGTTTCGCGTACAGCGTGGCATGGATACCGCGCACCATCGGCAACAGGTGCGGCACAAAGGTCAGGTCCACATTACCACCAACCACCTGGCTGAGCCCCTGCTCAATCTCCGGCAAGTGGCGGTGACCCGCCGCGGCGTAGGCGCGAAAGCTGTCGTTGTTTTCGGCAAATAACAGGTCGGTTTTAGCCTGGCGTCCGGCACCACTGGCACCACTGGCGGCATTCGCGATCAACCCGCTGGACTCAACCAGCCCTGCTTCCAGCAGGGGGATGAAACCCAGCTGAATCGCTGTGGGGTAGCAACCGGGGCAAGCGAGCAGCTGTGCGCCGCCTATCTGCTCCCGGTTGATCTCCGGCAGGCCGTACACCGCCTTCGCGGCCAACTCCGGGCAGGCGTGCTGCTGCCCGTACCACTGCTCCCAAGTGGGGATATCCTGCAGACGGAAGTCCGCGGACAGGTCGATCACCCGAACACCGCGCGCCACCAGGTCCGGCACCTGGGCCTGGGCCACGCCGTGCGGTGTGGCGAAAAACACCACATCACACCGGGCCAGCTCATCCACATCCGGTGCGCTGAACTTCAGATCGTAGTGACCACGCAGACTGGGGAAGAGTTCCGTCACCGGGGTGCCAGCTTCCGCACGGGACGTGATTGCGCTCACCTCCACCTGAGAATGGCCAGACAACAGGCGCAGCAACTCCACACCCGTATATCCCGTTCCACCTACGATTGCTGCTTTGATGACGCTCACTTTTGCTCCTCGCTGATCACTATCCCTGGCGGAACCTCCGCCGCTGCCTGATGGCGGGCGATAGCCCCTGTATACTGAGCCGTGCACTCTACCATAAGCCACCGATTTTAAAGGACTAACCGTGCGGCGACGCCAGCAGTCAAGCCCAGAGACTTTTACTTCGCCCCTATCCCAGCGGCGCCGCTCGAGCCTGCTCGAGCAGGCACGGGTCCAGCTGTCGTCACAGCAGGCGCTGGCGTTGCTGGTGTTGTTTGCCCTGATTATCGGGATCTGCGCGGGGCTGGTGGTGATTGGTTTCCGCCAGCTGAGTGAAGGGCCGGCGATTTTTTACCTGCCGCAACTGGAGGATTTTGAGTCTCTGTCCCCGGCGTGGCGCTTCGGATTACCGGTAAGCGGCGCCCTGGTACTGGGGCTGTTTTTCCACTGGGTCGCCCCATCCGGCCGCCCCACCGGCGTGGTACACGTGCTCGATCGACTGCACAATCACCAGGGCCGGATGCCCACCAAGAATGCCGTTCTGCAGTTCTTCGGCGGCGCTCTTGCCCTGCTGAGCGGCCAGTCGATCGGCCGTGAGGGGCCATCGGTTCATTTGGGTGCTGCCACTGGCAGCTGGATCGCGAAGCGTTTCCGCCTGCCCGACAATTCCGCGCGCACACTACTCGCCTGCGGCGTTGCCGCAGCCATTGCAGCCTCATTTAATACACCCTTGGCGGGGGTGATTTTCGCCATGGAAGTGGTGATGCTGGAGTACACCGTCGCCGGCTTTCTGCCGGTCATGATCGCCGCGGTGGTTGGCAGCGCGGCGACTCGCCTGGCGTTCGGGCACCAGGCCGCCTTCGACGTACCGGCCTCCCAGCTGGAATCCCTCGCTGAGCTGCCGATCCTTTTTGTCAGCGCCCTGCTCATTGGTGCACTTGCCTCGCTGTTCATTATCAGCCAGCGCCGCCTGGTTCCGCTGCAACAGAAACACTCACCCCTGCTGCGATTCCTGGTGGCCGGCACCGGCACCGGGCTTCTGGCACTGTGGGTGCCCGAGATCCTGGGTGCCGGCTACGACACGCTCGAGCTGGCCATGCTCGGCCAGCTCAGTATTGCCGCACTCTCCGCCATCGTGCTCGCCAAACTCGTCGCCACCGCACTGGCCACCGGGCTCGGAATTCCCGGCGGCGTCATTGGCCCCAGCCTGATACTGGGTGCCTGCATCGGCGGGGCCGCTGCGCACCTCGCCAATCTCTGGCTGGGGGCGGCTACCGCCAGCCCCGGCCTCTATGCAATGGTGGGCATGGCAGCCATGATGGCGGCACTGCTGAATGCGCCGCTGGCGGCACTGCTGACGATTCTCGAGCTCACTTACAACCCAAACGTCTTGTTCCCTGCCATGATGACGATTGTTATCGCCTGCCTGGTCAGCCGGCAACTGTTTGGCAGTGACGGCATCTATCAGGAATCCCTGCGCGCACTGGGCAAGAGCGGCACCCCCAGCTGGCGCGCGCAGATGCTGAGCAGAGTGGGCGTTGCCAGTGTGATGGAGCGGGCGGTAGCCATCACGCCGCAATTCCTTGAGCGGGCACAGGCCGAGCGTCTCATAGAGCAGCAACCGGCCTGGCTACTGGTCGGTGGTGAAACGACCCAACAGGCCCTGCGCACGGCCGACCTCGCGAATTTCCTGCAGCGTCCGCCAAAGGAGGGAGAAGGCGAGCGCCGCGAATCAAAGGAAGATGAAAAAATTGATCTCATGCGCCTGCCTGGCGAACGCCTGCAGCTGGCACCGCTCAGCTGGCGCGCCACGCTGCTGGAGGCGCAACAACAGCTTGAACAACAGGGGGCCGGTGCACTCTACGTAGGGAGAGATTACGACCAGGACAGCACGGGTATACTGAACAGCGATGTGGCGGGTATCATCCTGCCACAGCATATCGAACACTATTATCGGCAATAACGGTCATCAGTGGCCGCCAACGCCGAACTCAGAATAAATTCATAACCGGATCAATTTCCGGACAAGGAGCATCGATGTACGATTGGATCAAGGCTTTTCATATCGTATCCATGGTGTGCTGGTTTGCCGCACTGTTCTACCTGCCGCGGCTCTTCGTCTATCACGTGGACGCCACGGATGCGCTCAGCAAGGACCGCTTCCAGATAATGGAGCGCCGCCTCTACCGGGGCATCGCCATCCCCTCAATGATCGCCACCATCGTGTTCGGAGTCTGGCTGATTTACATCCAGAGGTCCTACAATCCGGATTACCTGAAAACTTCAATCTGGCTGCACGCCAAGCTGACGCTGGTCGTGCTGTTGATCGGTTACCACCACATCTGCGGCAGCTATGTGAAGAAATTCGCTGCCGGCACCATCAACAAGAGCGGTCGCTACTTTCGCGTATTCAATGAACTACCGGTACTCGCGCTGCTGGCCATCGTGATACTTGCTGTCGTCAAACCCTTCTGAGCACCGTGTTGAGCTAGGCGCGGGAGAGCACCGGAGGTGCCGCTGCCGCGCACTGGCAAGGCTAGAATGAATAGATCCCTCTTCAGGCCCTGAAAGGTTATGGATACACGCCAACCCATCATTCTCACGGTCACACATCACGATCCCAGTGGCAGTGCGGGCATTGCGGCAGATACGGAAACCGCCGCCAGCCTCGGCTGCCATTGCACCTCCGTGGTATCGGCGATCACGGTGGGTGATACCCGTGACCTGGCCGGCGTGGCGCCGGTGGACGAGAACCTGCTGGTGGAGCAGGCGCGGGCAATTCTGGAAGACATGCCGGTGGCCGCCATCAAAATCGGCTACCTCGGCTCGGTGGAAAATGTGCACGCCCTGCACAGCGTGCTGCGGGACTACCCGGACATTCCACTGATCATCGACCCCGATGCGACACTCGCCGACAAGGAGAGCGTGCTGGCACCACCGCTATGGAGAGCCATGTGCGACCTGCTGCTACCGCTGGCTACCCTGGTTGCGCCCAATAGACGCGAGGCCCGCGCCATGGCCGGCGAAGCCGATGTGCACGATGCACAGGCGCAGGAGCTGCTGGAAAGTGGCTGCCGTTACCTGCTGCTCACTGGTGTTCCCGCCGCCGACCAGCAACTGGAAAACCGCCTTTACGATACCCGCGGGCTGGTGCGGGAATTCCGCTGGCAACGCTTGCCGCCGGCCGCGTACGGCGTCTGCGGCATCCTCACCACCGCCATTGCCTGTCATATCGCCCACGGCCTGACCATGCTTGAAGCGGTAAACCGCAGCCAGCAGTTCACCTGGAGCGCCATCGCCGACAGCCGGCGCCTGGGCATGGGGCGGCCGGTGCCCAACCGGCTGTTCTGGACCTGCAAGGACTGAAAGCAGCACACCCGGGCACCCTTCCCCACAGTAATCTGTTGCGCAACCAAACATGCGGTTTGCGGCAACCGACCGTGGCGAAGATAATAGCCCGCACTTTCCGATCCCGTTTCACCCCATCTTTCAAACCAATCCGGTTTCCGAATTTCTATGAGCAAATCCGAATCCCTCTTTGCCGAAGCCCAGAAAGTCATCCCCGGCGGCGTCAATTCGCCGGTACGCGCCTTCCGCGCGGTGGGCGGCACGCCGGTCTTTATTGAGCGCGCCGAAGGCGCCTACCTGTACGATGCTGACGAGAAGCGCTACATCGATTACGTGCAATCCTGGGGCCCGATGGTACTGGGCCACGCCCACCCGGACGTGATCGATGCGGTTGTGGAGCAGGCCCAGTCCGGCCTCAGCTTCGGCGCCCCCACCGAGCTCGAAACCGAGCTGGCAGAAGAACTCTGCCGTGTGTGGCCGAACATGGACCTGGTGCGCTTCGTGAACTCCGGTACCGAAGCCACCATGAGCGCCATCCGACTGGCCCGCGGCTACACCGGCCGCGACAAGATCGTGAAATTTGAAGGGTGCTACCACGGCCACTCCGATTCCCTGCTGGTAAAAGCCGGCTCCGGCGCTCTCACCATGGGCGTCCCCTCCTCGCCGGGCGTACCCGCCGCCCTGGCGGACCACACCATCACCCTGACCTACAACGACATCGAGGGCGTGAAAAAGTGCTTCGCAGAGATCGGTGACCAGATCGCCTGCATCATTGTCGAGCCGGTAGCGGGGAACATGAACTGCATCCCACCGGTACCCGGTTTTCTCGAAGCCCTGCGTGAAGTCTGCGATCAGGCGGGCAGTGTGCTGATTCTGGATGAGGTGATGACCGGCTTCCGGGTCAGCCTTACCGGGGCCCAGGGCTACTACGGTATCGAGGCAGACCTGACCACGCTCGGCAAGGTGATCGGCGGCGGCATGCCGGTCGGCGCCTTTGGCGGCAAGCGCGAGATCATGGAGCAGATTGCACCACTGGGTCCGGTCTATCAGGCGGGCACTCTTTCCGGCAACCCAATGGCCATGGTCGCGGGCCTGGAAACCCTGCAACTGATTCAGGAGCCGAAGCTCTATGAGGAGCTGACAGCCAAAACAGACCGTCTCGTAGAGGGCGTACTGGCAGCGGCCAAAGAGGCCGGCATCCCCATGACCGCCAACAAGGTGGGCAGCATGTTCGGGTTTTTCTTTACCGATGCCGAGAAGGTGACCAATTACCAGCAGGTGATGGCTTGTGATACCGAGCGCTTCAACCGCTTCTTCCACGGTATGCTTAAAGAGGGTGTTTATCTGGCACCAGCCTCTTACGAAGCGGGATTTATGTCCGCTGCCCACAGTGACGAAGATATCGAGGCCACCATTGCCGCGGCACGCAAAGTGTTTGCGCAACTCGGCTGAATCGCACCAACCGAATGCGCGTCGCCGCCGAGCTGCGCGCGTTCGGCACCCCCTCCGGCGAAATCACGCGGCCGCCAGCGCCGCCATCACCAGCAGCCCGAGACAACAAAAAAACCCGCTAAACCAGCACAGTGAGCGCGCAGCGGCCCAGTCTTTCAGGTAACAGATACCGTATAGAATCCGTGTTGCCACAAAGATAAGCGACAGTCGCGCCAGCCACTGCTCATCCACGCCTGCGGCAATCGCCGCGAATACCCCGGCGATAAATGCCGGCAGAATCTCGAAACTGTTGCGCTGGGCCCAATCCGCCCGCCGCGACAAGCCGCTCTGGTGCTCGAGAAACTCCCGCGGCGAACGGTTGTTGTAGCGTCCCTCCGCGGTGGCCTTGGCGATCGCGGCAAATGTGGGCGGCATCAGCACCACCACCAGCAGACACCAGAATGCAACAGCCATCAGAGTAACTCCCGTTTTGGTATGATTGCCGCCAGCTTAGCCGCCGCCCAGTGTGTGCGCCAATCCTACCCTTCCAGCCGGAGTGACATTCCATGAGTATCAGCCTGCACCGCGGCGCCTATCCGAATACCCGCCCGCGCCGCCTGCGCGCCCACGACTTTTCCCGCCGCCTGGTTCGGGAAAACCAGCTGACCACCGATGACCTGATCCTGCCACTGTTCGTGATCGAGGGGCGCGGAGAAACCCAGCAGGTCGCCTCCATGCCCGGCGTGGAACGGCTGACCGTGGACCTGCTCACCGCCAAAGCAAAAGCATTGGTGGAACTCGGCATTCCCGCTGTCGCGCTGTTTCCGGTGGTGGATCCGTCCGCCAAATCCGACGACGCCCGCGCCGCCTATGCCCCCGACGGTCTCGCCCAGCGCGCGGTTCGCGCCCTCAAGGACGCGGCACCGGAACTGGGTGTGATTACCGATGTAGCCCTGGACCCCTTTACCAGCCACGGCCAGGACGGCTTGATGGATAAACAGGGCTATATCGTCAATGACGACACGGTGGAAGTGCTGGTGCAGCAGGCCCTTTCGCATGCTCAGGCGGGCGCAGATGTGGTGGCCCCATCCGACATGATGGACGGCCGCATCGGTGCTATCCGAGGAGCTCTGGAACGGGATGGGCATGTAAATACCCAGATCATGTCCTACGCCGCCAAATACGCTTCCGCCTATTACGGTCCGTTTCGGGACGCCGTAGGTTCTGCCGGCAACCTGAAGGGTGGCAGCAAGGTGAGCTATCAGATGGACCCGGCCAATGGCGATGAGGCGCTGCACGAGTGCGCGCTGGACCTGGCTGAAGGCGCCGACATGATCATGGTGAAGCCGGGCATGCCCTACCTGGATGTGGTGCGGAGAGTGAAGGAAGAACTCAGGGTGCCCACCTTTGCCTATCAGGTGAGCGGTGAGTACGCCATGCACTGCGCAGCCTTCGCCAATGGCTGGCTGGCCCGCGAAGCGGTGATTCTGGAGTCCCTGCTGGGCTTCAAGCGCGCCGGTGCCGACGGGGTGCTGACCTACTTTGCGGAGGAAGCGGCGCAGCTTTTGCGGCGCTGATTATTCGATGTGTAAAGCTGGCCCATAATTCCGGGCCAGCGCACTGCTCCTGTTCAGGAGGCAGTTACGGCCACTGATCCGGTTCCTCGGGTGGCCAGGGTTGCGCCTCTTCCACCGGCGCACCGCGAGAGCCCGGATCCTGAATGGCCTCCTCCCTTCGCAACCGCTCTTCCAGTATCCTGCGCTCCTCCTGAGCCCGCCGCTCCTCCTCCAGATATCGCTGCTCCTGAATTCGTCCGGACTCTTCCAGACGCTGCAGGCGCTCCCGCTCCGTCGATGGTGGAATCTGCTGTTGACCGGCCTCTGGCTGTTGCTGTGGTACCGGCTGCTCCTGCTCCAGCTGCTCCCGCAACTGGCGTTCCCGTTCGCGCTGCTCTTGTTGTCGCCGTTGCTCCTCCGGGTCGATGCCCCAGCCCGGCGTCATGTCCTCACGGGGCGCCGCGTTTTCCTCATCCCGATCAAACCAGTTCCGGAACCAGCCGCGACGCTCACAGCGGGGGTCGGTTTTCAGGCGACTTTCCACCGACACCGGGATCTCGCGGCCACCCTGGCAATTGCGCGGGTCCATGTATTCACCCCGATCGTTCACCGGCTTCCACTCAACGCCCCGGGGAGCCTTGATGCGCCCGTGGCGGTGGGGCAGCTTGCGCATGATGTCGGTCCAGATTGTCAGTGCACCCGTGGCACCGGTAAGGCTGGTGCGCTCATTGTCGTCACGCCCCATCCATACCACCGCTGTCACTCCGGGGCTGAAACCGGCAAACCAGCTATCGCGATAATCGTTGGTGGTACCGGTCTTGCCGGCGAAGGGCACACTGTTGGGCAGGCGCCGGTAAGCACTTTTACCGGTCCCTTCCCGCATCACCTGCTCCAGCCCATAGCGCAGCAGGTATATCGGGACCTCGTCCACCCCACGGTTGGATTTGGGACGGAAGCGCTGCACCTGTTCGCCGTCTGCGTCGGAAACTGCCAACAAAGTGCGCGGCTCTACGTGCTCACCGCCATTCGCCATGGTCTGATACATACCCGCCACCTCAAACGGTGTCAGCTCCACTGCACCGAGGAACAGCGACGGAACTCGCGGCAGACTGGCCTGTACTCCGAGACGGCGAATAGTCTGGCGCACATTTTCGATACCCAGATCCAGCCCCAGACGCGCGGTGGCCTGGTTATACGAGCGGGACAGGGCAACATAGAGCGGCACCAACCCGTGGCTGCGATTGCCGAAGTTGGCCGGCATCCAGACCTGGCCATCGGCGGTTTCCTCGCGGATCGGCGCATCGTCGATCAGGGTCGCAAGGGTGTATTCATGTGCACGCTCCAGTGCGGTCAGGTAGACCGCGGGCTTGATCAGAGAGCCGACCTGGCGACGCGCTTCCAGGGCACGGTTGAACCCCGGGTAGTGCGGTCGGCGATCCCCCACCATGGCGAGCACATTGCCGCTGTGGTTTTCCAATACCACGGTGGCGCCCTGCAGAGAGTTTTCCTGGATACCGCGGTCTTTTTCCAGCCTGGCCGCGCCGTCACTCACCGCATCCTCAGCCAGCTTCTGCACCGAGGGAGAAAGCGTGGTGTACACCCGCAGGCCTGCGGTGCGCAGCTCCTCCACGGAGTAATAAGGACGCAACTCTTCCAGCAGCCGCTCGGTAAAGGCGGGATAAGGATTCTGCGCTGCGGCGCCGGCAGCGGCCACCTCCAGCGGCTTTTTACGCAGCCGCTCGTGCTGCTCTTTGGTGATCAGGTCCTGCTCGAACATCACGTCCAGCACGGTGTTGCGGCGCTCCAGCGCCCGCTCGGGGTTGCGCCAGGGATTATAAAATGAGGCTCCCTTGGCAAGCCCGACCAGCAGCGCGATCTCATGTGGCTCCAGCTGGCTGAGCGGTTTCTGGAAATAGAATTCGGAAGCCAGCCCGAAGCCGTATATCGCCCGACTACCCTGCTGCCCCAGCCAGACCTCGTTGATGTATTCCTGGAGGATGTAGGCCTTGTCGTAGTGGACCTCCATCAGGATTGCCATCAGCGCTTCATTAAACTTCCGCCACAGACTCGGCTTGTGATCAAAGAAGATGTTCTTCACCAACTGCTGGGTAATGGTGGAGCCACCCTGTACCACGCCGCCCGCCTTGAAGTTGGCCACCATGGCGCGCGCGATGCCGCGGGGAGACACCCCGAAGTGATGCACGAAGTCCTGATCCTCTACCGCAATCAGGGTGGCCCCCAGCAGTGGCGGGATTTCCTCGATACGCACCGGTGTGCGGTCGTCGCCCCCGCCGAGCAGGGTGCCAATGGGCGCAGCGTCGAGGCGGAACTCCTTCAGGCGCTCATCACCCTCGCTACGCAGGTTACTCAATTCATCGTTGCGCAGGCGGAACCGGACCTTCGCCGCCGGCTCGCGCTTGTCCGCATGGATAAAGTCGCGCCGCCAGACCAGATACTCCATGCCCTCGCGCTGCCACTGCCCCGGCTCCTCAAGTGCCGAGACCTGCTTGTAGTTCAACGCCGCGAATTCGGATGCCAATTCATCCGGGCGCATCACCATACCCTCCTTGAGAATCAGAGGACGGGCGTAGACCCTGGCCGGCAACTGGTACTGGCGGCTGTCCAGCCGCTCGCGCAATTGCACATCCAGCCACACCATGTACCCGGCAAGAACCAGCACGCCGAGCAGGGCCAGCAGGCTGAGACGCTTGATCCAGACGCGCAGTCGGCCGGAATGTCGTTTTGCGTTTGCACTTTTCGCTTTAGTACGGCGCTTTTTCGATGCCATATGCGTTCAGATAAACTCGTTTCTTTCAATAAACTATCGATGAGTCAGGCCATGGGGCCCGAAGGTCAGACCGGTTAATACAGCCATAATTGAGCCATTTATAGCGCGCATTTATAAGGTCGCTTTTGTTCAAGTCAAACCTGGCGGGTCACACATCGTCATGATGCGCGCCCCCTCGCCCCACGCTGCCCAAAACTTGCACTTGCTCCGCCGCCCGCCATAATGCATCCAGCGCCCGTCCTGCGGGCCCCTCGAATAGAATACACACTAGCTACGGACCCCTTATGCACCAGTACGACCTTTACGGCATCGGCGCCGCCCTTCTCGACACGGAAATAGAAGTCACCGACGGCGACCTGCAGTCCCTGGGCATCGACAAAGGGGTCATGACACTGGTGGATGACCAACGCCAACAGCAGCTGGTGGACGACCTGAAAAATCACATGGTCACCGCCAGCCACGCCTGCGGCGGTTCCGGTGCCAATACCGTCATCGCTGCAAGCTATTTCGGGCTCGATACCTTTTATTCCTGCAAAGTAGCCAACGACGATAACGGTGATTTTTACCGCGACAATCTCGCCGCCGCCGGAGTCGGCTACCCCAAAGCCCTGCACAACGCAGACACCGGCATTACCGGCAAGTGCCTGGTACTGATCACGCCAGATGCCGAGCGCAGCATGAATACCTACCTCGGTATCAGCGCCGAGCTGTCTGTCAGCGAACTCGACAGCGAGGCACTCGGCAAATCCCGCTGGGCATATATCGAAGGCTACCTGGTCTCCTCTGACACCGGCCGCGCCGCCGCCATCGAGCTGCGCAAACAGGCCGGAGCCTGCGGCGTAAAAACTGCCCTGAGCCTATCCGACCCCATGATGGTGCAACTGTTCCACGATGGCCTGAAAGAAATGATTGGTGACAGTGGTGTCGACCTGCTGTTCTGCAACCGCGATGAAGCCCTCAAGTTCTGCGCCACCGAATCCCTCGATGAGGCGGCGCAGACACTGCGCGATTACTGTCGCGCTTTCGCCGTGACCCTTGGCGCCGACGGCGCACTGCTGTGGGACGGCGAACAGGTACACCGCGTGTCCTCCCCGAGCGTAAAAGCCATTGACACCAATGGGGCCGGCGACATGTTCGCGGGTGCCTTCCTGTACGGCATCAATCGCGGTATGGGATTCGCCGATGCCGGAGAACTGGCCTGCCGCGCAGCCGCGCAGGTGGTGAGTCAGTATGGACCGAGATTGCGGGCGGAGCAGCACAAGACACTGCTGGAGCAGGAAGCCAGCGCGTAATTTCGGAAGGATTGGTTTACCGGGGCTTTCAATACAGGATCTCAGGCGCGTCGCAGACAGGGGGTGACGCAGCGCCCAGGGAGGGGCTAGCTGACCGAAGAAGGACGCGGGCCACTGATTTCAGGAAGACACGCGGCGGCGGCAATACCAAACCCCTGGGCGTAATCCACCCCCATAAGGCGCAGCTTTTCCAGCAATTCCGGCGTCTCCGCAAACTCGGCGATGGTACTGATGCCCATACGCTTGGCCAGGTGATCCACCGTGCTCACCATCGCACTATCGATTTCATCTTCCAGCATATTCCGCACGAAAGAGCCATCGATCTTCAAATAATCCACCGGCAGCTGGCGCAGGTACGCCAGCGATGAAGCACCGCGGCCGAAATCATCCAGCGCAAAACTGCACCCTGCCGCGCGTAACTTGTGGATAAAAACCAGCGCACGATCCAGGTTATTGATCGCGCTGGTTTCGGTAATTTCAAACTGCACCCGCGACGGCGCCACGCCGGCCTCGGTCAATTCCCGCAGTACAAAATCGGCAAACAGTTCATCGCCGAGACTGATACCGGAGATATTGATGGCATAGTGGAAGCCACCGGACCCGCTCGACTGTTCCAGCGCCATGTAGCGGAGAATATTGCGGATAACCCAGCGATCCACCTCGTCGATCATGCCATAGCGTTCCGCCGCCGGCAGAAACAGCCCGGGGGAAATCACATCCCCATCCCGCCCCTGCATGCGTACCAGAACCTCGTAGTGATGCACGCGGTTTTGATCCTGCAATGCCACCACCGGCTGGCGATAGAGCAGCAGGCGGTCCTCGCGAATAGCGGCATGAATCTCGGCAAGCCAGGTACTCTCGCGGCGCTTCTCCAGTGCCTTGCGCGAATCCCCGAAGAATTTGACCCGGTTGCGCCCCTGGTCCCGCGCGGCACTGCACGCGTCGTTAGACGATGCCAGCAACTGGCTCGCCGGCGGCGCGTGGCTGTCGACACTCACGGCACCGATGGAGAGGGCCGGACGGGTCTCACTGTCCTCCCACTGGAACACAAACCCGTTCACCGCCTCCCGCAACCGGGTGACGATACGCTTGGCCTCTTCCAGAGTGCAGTCTTTCAATAACAGCGCAAACTCGTCACTACCAACCCGCCCCAGCAGGTCGCCATTACCCAGGCAGCGAGTGAGAATCTTTGCCAGCGCTATCAACAGCGCATCCCCGGCGCTGTACCCCAGCGTGTCATTGACTACCTTGAACTGGTACACGTCGAGATACAGCAGGATATGGTGTTGGCGGGGACCGGTATCGGTATTCAGCAGTTGCTGCAGCGCGTGTTCGAATGTCTGGCGGTTGGGCAGATGGGTGAGCGCATCGTGGCTACTCTGCCAGCTGAGGCGGGAGGAGATCCGGCGGGCATCAGAAGTATGTCGCAATACGAGAACGTAACCTTCCAGCACCGCATCATTTTTGAGACTGTTGATCTGCACGCTGATTTCCAGCAGCTCACCAGTCTCCCGGCGGATGTTCGCGCGCAGCTCTCGCCGGCTGGGAATATCTTCCTCGCGGTCACCGCTGGCCAGGTTCAGGTCGAGCGCTTCCCCCTCGTCATCAAACAGCGGCAGGCTGTCGGCGAGGACCTGCCCCGGCAACAGCCCCACCAGATTGCCACACAGCTCACTGACCAGCGGGTTGCTATAGCAGACCAGGCCGTGCCGGTCGGTCACAATCACCCCGTCAGCCACTTCACCCAGCGCCAGCTCCGCAGCCGCCGGACTCAGTCGCGCACCAGCTAGCTTGCCGGTGCCAGACTCTTCCAGCAAGCTGTGATAGGCCGCATTTTTGGGTGTAAATTCAGTCAATGAACTTCCAACTCAACCGGCAATATGAGCCGATTTTACCGAGGCATCCCGCATCGGGACTGCAGAACAATAGAGCACGAATGCTCTCCATAAGGGAAAATAATACCGACATATTCGCCAGCGCGAAAACCTCCCTCTAATCCCCGACGGCATTTGTGATCAGAATCACAGGCCTCCGGGAACCACGTTTGATCCAATTACAGATGCTGGCGCAGGAATGCCTTCAGCTTTTCATCCTCAAACGCCCGCTGCAGTGTGGCACTCAGCAGACGATTGACCGTGCTCTCCACTTCTTCCGCGCTGGGCTTGATCAGGTTGCGGTCATTGCCACTGGTACTGTAATTCCCGTAGAAGGTGGCGCCTTTTACGCTGACTTGCAACTGGATCGATGCTCCTGAATTCACCTTGGTTGTGTAGAGCTTGTTCGGACTGTCGTAACTGAGGTCGGTGAGATTTGCCACCACCTGCACGTCACCACCGGTCTCGACACTGCGGAAAGACCAGGATTCCAGCCCCTGGTACAGCGCGCTCGCCAGAGACTGTTCAATGTTATTGGACATAGTCACATTGGAGGAGTCGGCATAAATGCCCCCAAGGGACCCAAGGCCGCCACCCGGGAGCTGGTTGACTCCGCGCGCATGTACAGTATAACCAGCTCCGATGTTATCCGGTGCCACGTTAACCTCGGGTTTGACCGCCACCTGTACCGGGCTGTGCGCACAGGCAGCCAGCATGAATGCAAATCCCGTTACCAGCAATGTGGTGGCAAAACTTTTCATCAATTATCTCCAGTGATTGTCTACCGAAATTGTTTATGGGGTGAAGCGCGCTCAGACCGCCCAAGCCATCAATCGTTCAACCATGATCATGGTGCGCATGATGATGACCGGCACCCTGCTTCGGGCTTTCTTTTACCTTTTTCCAATCGGGTGCGCGCACCGGCAATTTGACCTCTAGGTTGCTACCGTCGGCAAACACCAGCCGCAACGGTAATACATCGCCAGCTTTCAACGCGACACCATGTACCATCAGATGGGTGGCACCCGGGCGCATTTCAATAGTGCCATTGCCGGGCAGCGAAAGTTTTTCCAGTGCGCGCATCCGGCTTATGCCATCCACCTGCTGCGTGGCGTGCATTTCAACTTTGCCCCCGGGGTGCGCCGGCAACTCCACCCGCCCCAGCACGCGTGAGACTCCGGACAGATCCCGCAAGGTCACATAGGCCGCACCCATCGGCGCACCTGGTGGCATTTCCCGTGCGTACCCGCTTACCTCTAGACCCGCGGCCAGATCTTCAGCCGCAGTCGGAGCGGATAAATGCGCGCGACCTTGCGCGGACTCGGCTGCGGCAACCCCACCCACAGGGGTAGAGAGCAGCAGTACCAGTGCGCAAACGTCAAAACCTGAAAATGGCCTTTTCATAATTTTCTCCCGCTTATAGTCCCGCTTCGACCGGGCTTTTTATTCTTCGCCGGGTCGTCTCCCGGACTCAGGGGTTCTTTTGTAACAGTAATCGCGGCGGATTGCCGAGCTTTATGTCACCACGAACCCGATAACCCGGTACGGCCTGGCGCAGTTGGCTGTATATCCAGCGCCCCTCGGCATCGCTGCGGGCGACAATAACGACGCGCAACTGATGTTCACGAATGCGCTGCGCAATGGCGTTCAGCATTTCCACCATGGTATCGGAGCGTGCTCCAAGCTCCTTGACCGGCAAAGTCACAGTCTGTGCACCGGGGCCATCCAGCGTCACATCCTGCCGAGCTCTCGTCTGCTCTCGCTGCAGTTGGTCCCGCACCTCTTTGGACAGCGGGTTGCCGGGAGCAATTTCGTCGGCCCTGTTCAGCAGGCTGTTTACCTCACCGAAGGAGCGCTGGCGCAGTGCGTCACGCGCTCGCTCCACCAGCTGCATTACCAGTATCTGGATACCCGCGGCGGCCTGGGTATTGCCTGGATCCAGCTGCTGCACCTGCAAGTAGAAGTCGTAGGCGCTGGCACCGGCAGGCATAGTGATAAAACCCTCTCGCTGAGCACGCTCTGCGCGCCCGAGGAAATGCTGCACGGCACGCTGCCTGATTTCTTCCGGGCTGGGCCCGGTGGGCGCCGGCGGCGGAGGTGTCGGCTGGGGCGGCGCGGGGGGCGGGGGCGTCGCACATCCGCCAGTCACTGCCAGCAGGCACACCAAAATCACCACAACGAACGGATTCCGCCCGGCGGCAGCATCGGGACGCGAAAAGAAACGGCCCGAGACCCAAGTCACTATTCTGATATCTGCCTCCAATTTACCACCAGCCCGCCAAGGGCTGTTGTTTTTTTGTACCGCAAGCACCGTTATACTCGGCCTCCCGGTATACTGTGGCCTCACCAGCACCAACGCCAGCTGCGACCAAATGCCCGGTTTCGTCGACCAGGTTCAGGGGCCGAGACGGAACGGGGACTGGCAACACCAGTCCAACATTGCCCGACTATAAAGAATTTTATTACCCATGACTGCGAAGATCTCCGGCTTGCGAACCACAGAAGCGTCACACTTATTCGCAGGCGCCGCACTGGCAGCATTCCTGCTGCTATGCCTGACCCTGCTCACCGCGCCGGCCAGTGCCCGCGACGGGTTCTCTGCCACCCAGTCATCGTCGCCGTTTGGCGCCCTCAGTGCCGGGCAGGATGATTTCCTGCCCGTCGACCAGGCCTACCAGCTGGATTTCCTGTTTACTGACAGCAGCGCCAGCGCACTGTTCCAGATTGCCCCCGAGTATTACCTGTACCGCGACAAGCTCGCGCTGTATCTGGTCGAGGGGGAAACCAAAACCGCACTGCCACTGAACCTTGTAAAAGGCGAAGTCATCTGGGACGACTACTTCGAGAAAGAAACCGAGGTCTATCGCTGGCAGCTGGAGGTCCCCGTGGATCTCGCAACCGAGGGCAAGTCCCGTATACAGGTGCGCTACCAGGGCTGTGCTGACGCGGGCCTCTGCTACCCACCGCAAGTGCGTGACTTCGAGCTGGACCCAGCAACAAAGACCGCCGCCCCGGTTGACAGTAATCCAGCGGCCGGGGCCACCGGTACCCCGGCGCCGAGTTCGGTCGCCAGCGTCCCCTCGCCCGGCAACCCGGCGGGCGGCCTGTTACTGGCGATGGCTCTGGCCTTTGGCGGCGGCGTGCTCCTAAACCTGATGCCCTGTGTTTTTCCGGTACTGTCGATCAAGGCGCTGGCGATAACCCACGCCGGTGATCGCCAACACCTCCACGGCTGGGCCTACACGGCTGGTGTCGTTGGCACCTTCGTTCTCATTGCCGCCGCAATGCTGGCGCTGCGCACTGCCGGCGAGGCGGTGGGTTGGGGCTTCCAGCTGCAGTCGCCTGTGGTGGTTGCGGTGCTGGTCTACCTGTTTTTTGCCATGGGCCTCAGCCTGTCGGGGGTAACCGAGTTCGGCGGACGCCTGATGGGACTCGGTGCCCACAGCACTCAGAACAGCGGCCTCGGGGGCTCTTTCAGCACAGGAGCCCTGGCTACAGTGGTTGCCAGTCCGTGTACCGCGCCGATGATGGGTTCCGCCCTGGGCTTTGCTGTCACCCAGCCCGCACCAGTGGCACTGGCGGTGTTCGCCGCCCTCGGCGCCGGTATGGCTGCGCCATTTCTTTTACTCACCTATGTGCCGGCTCTGGCCCGCCGTTTGCCGCGCCCTGGCCCGTGGATGGAGACGCTCAAGCAGCTTCTCGCCTTTCCCATGTATCTTACTGCGGTGTGGTTGCTGTGGGTGCTCGGTCGCCAGACAGGCAGCGACGGCGTCGCATTGGTGCTCGCCGGTGCCGTGGCCATTGCCTTCGCCCTGTGGCTCTGGCCGGGTGCAACCGCCAGTGGTGGTAAACGTAAGTGGATGCGTAATGCATTTGCGGTCGCAGCAGTGGCGGGAGCAGCCTGGGTTATCCCGAACCTCGAAAGCGCTGGCAGCCCGGTGACACAAGCCGGCAAAAGCGGCTACTGGCAGCCCTATTCTCCGGAAGCGCTGGCGTCTGCCCGCGACGAGGGGCGCCCGGTGCTGATCAATATGACGGCGGCCTGGTGCATCACCTGCCTTGCCAACGAGAAGGTGGTGCTGTCCAGCGATGCGATCACTGCTGCGGTGGGTGATCTCGGCATCACCGCACTGAAAGGAGACTGGACCAACCAGGACCCGCAGATCACCGAGCTTCTCGCGCGTTATGGCCGCTCCAGCGTCCCGCTTTACCTGCTATTCCCCGCCGGTGGCGGTGAGCCACAAATCCTGCCCCAGATCCTCACCCGCGACAGCCTGCTTATCGCCATGCGCAGCGCCGCCGGACAGGAAGCGATCGTCGATTCCGCTACAGATATCCCCTGACCTTGCCTTTGTGGCCATTCAAATAGGTGAACAGGCCACTCACCACAAAACTTTGCGGTAAATAGGCCGTGAATTTCGGCGAACTGCGGACAACTTCTCTATTTCCCATTCTGGGGCATGGACAGAGGGTCACTTTTACGGCAAACTCCCGGCCAATTCAGGAAAACTTGCTGATTACCGCTGTTTACCGGCAAGTTTCATGACTTTTACCGAATTTTAGTCACAGTTTCGCGCGCTTTATCGAGGCACAGAATGGCTAGATTGCTTTTGCTACACGGCCCCAATCTGAACCTGCTGGGTACCCGCGAGCCCCAGATATACGGCTCCACCGCCCTCGCCCAGATCAACGAAGCAGCTCGCACCCAGTGCGAAGCCGCCGGCTGTGAATTTGATTGCCTGCAGAGCAACAGCGAAGCGGAACTGGTAGAACGCATTCACCAGGCCTACGCCGACAAGGTGGACTTCATTGTCATCAACCCCGCCGCGTTCACCCACACCAGTGTGGCATTGCGCGATGCGCTGGCGGGCGTGGCTATTCCTTTTGTCGAAGTTCACCTCTCCAATCCGCACGCCCGCGAGGCTTTCCGCCACCACTCGTACCTGTCGGATCTGGCGGTCGGTGTTGTGTGCGGGTTCGGAGCAGATAGCTACACTTTGGCTCTTGAAGGGGCCCTGAAGCGACTTTAACCACCAATTTTTCATTCGCCGGCTGCGCGCCGGCGTTTATGCATCCACAAATTGAGAGTGAAACTGTTATGGATATCCGCAAAATCAAGAAACTGATTGAGCTGCTCGAAGAGTCCGACATCGGCGAGCTGGAAATCAAAGAGGGGGAGGAGTCTGTACGCATCAGCCGCGGCACAAGCGGTGCATCCATGCAGATGCCGCAAATGGCGATGCCAATGCAGATGGCGCCCGCCGCGCCGGTCGCGACTCCGGCAGCCCCCACCGCTGCACCGGCCCCCGCTGCCGGTGAAGGCAGCGCAGAATCCGTACCCGCGATAACCGGCCACCCGGTGAAATCCCCCATGGTTGGCACCTTCTATGCCGCTTCCAGCCCGGGCGCTGAGCCGTTTGTGAAGGTCGGCCAGCAGGTAAAGGTAGGCGACGTAATCTGCATCGTCGAAGCGATGAAGATGATGAACCAGATCGAGGCAGACAAAGCCGGCACCATTGAGTCCATCATGGTGGAAGACGGCCAGCCGGTAGAGTTCGACCAGCCGCTCGTGATCATTTCCTGAGCGGGGTAACGACGCATGTTTGAAAAAATTCTGATCGCCAACCGCGGCGAAATCGCCCTGCGCATACTGCGGGCCTGCAAAGAGATGGGGATTGCCACCGTGGCGGTGCACTCCCAGATCGACCGCGACCTGAAACACGTGCGCCTGGCTGACGAAGCCGTGTGCATCGGCCCCAACCCGTCGCCACAGAGCTACCTGAATATCCCCGCCATCATTGCCGCGATGGAAATCACCGACGCGGTAGCGGTACACCCTGGCTACGGCTTCCTGGCGGAAAACGCCGATTTTGCCGAGCAGGTACAGAAAAGCGGCTTCACCTTTATTGGCCCCGACGCCGACACCATTCGCCTGATGGGCGACAAGGTCTCCGCCATCGCAGCGATGAAAGAGGCCGGCGTTCCCACGGTGCCGGGCTCTGACGGCCCGCTACCGGAAGACGGCGAGAAGTGCCTGGAGATCGCGCGCCGGATCGGCCTGCCGGTGATCATCAAGGCCGCTGCTGGCGGCGGTGGTCGCGGTATGCGTGTGGTGCACAGTGAAGGCGCCCTGCTTAACGCCATCTCGGTCACCAAATCCGAAGCCGGCGCCGCCTTTGGTGACAGCACGGTGTATATGGAGAAGTTCCTGCAGAACCCGCGCCACGTGGAAATCCAGGTGATGTCTGACGGCCAGGGCAACGCCGTGCATTTCGGCGATCGCGACTGCTCCCTGCAACGCCGCCACCAGAAGGTACTGGAAGAGGCCCCGGCTCCCGGCATCCCGGATGCGGTGCGCAAGGGAGTGCAGGACGCCTGTGTTCAGGCCTGTATCGATATCGGCTACCGCGGCGCCGGAACCTTTGAATTCCTGTACGAAGACGAGCGGTTCTATTTCATCGAGATGAACACGCGTATCCAGGTGGAACACCCGGTATCCGAGATGGTGACGGGCGTTGACCTGATCAAGGAGCAGATTCGCGTTTGCTCGGGCGAAAAGCTTTCCTTCAAGCAGGAAGACATCAAGATCACCGGCCACTCATTCGAGTGCCGCATCAACGCGGAAGACCCGAAATCGTTCTTCCCATGCCCCGGCAAGGTAGAAAACTACCACGCTCCGGGTGGCCTGGGTGTGCGAGTGGACTCCCACCTGTACTCCGGTTACACGGTACCACCGAACTACGATTCCATGATCGCCAAGATCATCACCCACGCCGAAGACCGCGAAACCGCCCTGGCGCGGATGCGGGTGGCGTTGAGCGAGACGATCATCACCGGCATCAAGACCAATATTCCACTGCAGGAAGAGCTGGTTCGGGATGCGGAGTTCGCCAAGGGTGGTGTGAATATTCACTATCTCGAGAAGAAGCTGGGACTCGAGTAAGGCCCGGTTTCTTTTCCCGCCTCAGTGGTGTTTCGCTCAAAATGAACTCCGAGGCGGGAAAGCACCGGGTATAGGTTTTCAAAACCGCAGTGAATACATCCATGTAAGCTGCGGCGGCGACGTCCTGTCGCCGACGCTTTTGAAAACCTATACCCGGCACTTCCCCTTCAGCCTTACCCCTCCTACTCTGTAAGCTCCCCCGTTCTTGTAGAATGCGAACAAATCTGCGCTGAAGGCTTCGCTGCCGGTATGGCTTTGCGAGACCTTCTAAAACAGGGACGTTTTAGAAGAGCCCCCATGGATGGGTTTACGGCGTGTCTCGCAAAGCCTTACCGGCAGCGGAGCCGCCACGAGCTTTCCAAGTACCCAACTACCACACTACCCGGACCCCCAATCAAATGCCCTGGCTACAACTCCGCGTAAATACCACCCGCGAACAGGCAGAAAGGATCGAAGACGCCCTGCTGTTTGCCGGCGCCGTCTCCGTCACCCTGCAGGACAATGCCGACCAGCCAATCCTCGAACCCGGCCTCGGCGAAACCCCCTTGTGGGATGAAACCCTGGTCACCGGCCTGTTCGACGCTGAAGTCGATACCGGTGTAGCCGAGGCCAAGGCTGCGTCCCACCTGTGCGAACTGCTCCCCAATGCCCGCTGGGAGCAGCTAGAAGACAAGGACTGGGAACGGGAATGGATGAGCCACTACAAGCCCATCCAGTGCGCCGACAACCTGTGGATCTGCCCCAGCTGGTGCGAACCGCCGGCCCCCGATGCCGTCAACATCATGCTCGACCCTGGCCTCGCTTTCGGCACCGGCACCCACCCGACCACCTTCCTGTGCCTGCAGTGGCTTGCCGGTGAACCCGTACAGGGAAAAACCGCCATCGACTTCGGCTGCGGCTCCGGCATTCTCGGCATCGCCGCCCTGTTGCTGGGCGCGGATAGTGCCATGGGCACGGATATCGATCCCCAGGCCCTGCTCGCCAGTCGCGACAATGCCGTGCGCAATGGCCTGGACCCGGAGCGCTTCCCGGTGTACCTGCCGGAAAAGGCACCGGCACCGAGTGCATCGAGTGCCGACATCATGCTGGCCAATATTCTCGCCGGCCCGCTGGTCACGCTGGCGCCACAGCTGATTGAGCGGACCCGGGTGGGTGGTCGCATCTGCCTGTCAGGGATCCTCAACAGCCAGGCGGAGAAAGTGAAAGCGGCCTACAGCCAGTGGATCGATTTCGATGCCGACGGCGAGAAAGAGGAATGGGTGCGCCTGAGCGGGACAAGGGTGCGCTGAGGGCGCACCAGGAGCCTGACGCCTTGATCTGATGACGAGGATAACGGCAGCGGTATCGTCATACCGACAACTACTGGCCCCCTGCACTACGCGCGGGGCCATCGGACTGATAAACTTCCCCGCCAAAGTAATAACCGTCGAAATCCATGTCGCAACTGGTCACCCGCTGCCCCCACTGCAGCACCTCGTTTCACGTCAGCGAACAGCAATTGCGCGCCGCCCGCGGCGCTGTGCGCTGCGGCTCCTGCCTGCAGGTCTTCCGCGCCGACGAGAACATCGTCTTCAACGAAGGTGACCCAACCCCGGCTGCCACCAAAAAGGCCATCGACGAACTCCTGGAAGACGACGACTTCCTGATTCACGACGACATTGAACTGGACGGAGACGACGAGGACACGCCACCGCAGCGGAGCAGCAAGCCAGCCTCGGGGCCCGCAAAAGGCGAACCACCCAAAGCGGCAGAGCGCCCCCGCCAGAACCCGCTGATCGACGATGCCTTTGGCGAACAGCAGTGGCAGGATCTCGACGACCAGGAAGACGCCCAGCAGGACCTGGATCTCAGCGGAGAACTGGACAGCCAGCTTCCTCCGGCCAGCGAAGACCCCTGGGCCGAGGAGATCGCCAGGGAGGAATCCAGCGGCGTCATCCCTGCGGATCATTCCGTGGAGAGCCTCGAACAACCGGGACACAGCGAAGACAGCTTCTTTGCCGACGAGCAAATAGTCCCCACCCGCGAGGGGCCGGGCAGCATGCGCAACCAGGGGCACCTCGCCGATGACGATGCACCGGGCGATGCAATCCCCGCTGCCGACGACCATATTGATCCACGCCAGCGCGACCAGGCCCCGTTACTGCCGAGAGACCAGCTGATCTCCGCCATCGGCCCCGCCCCGATTGAAGTCAACTGGCAACCCAGGCGACACAATCGCGTGCCCGCCTGGCTGTGGACGCTCGGAGTGGTACTGCTGATGCTGGCGCTGGCAGCCCAGACGGCCTACTTCCGCTTCGACACCCTCAGCAAGCGCGATCCCTGGCGCGGGATTTACGCCCAGCTCTGCCCGCTCCTTGACTGCAAGCTTCCAGCCCAGGTCGACATCAGCGCGGTACATACCTCTAACCTGGTGGTACGCAGCCACCCGCAGATACCCGGCGCACTGGCGGTGGAAGCGGTACTCCTGAACCGGGCGCCCTTCGATCAGCCGTTCCCGACGTTACAGCTACGCTTTACCGACCTGAAGAATGCCCCGGTCGCCAGCCGTCGCTTCACCCCACAGGACTATCTCAAGGGTGAACTGTCCGGAAAACGGCTGATGCCTGCAGGTAACCCCGTACACATCGCCCTCGACATCATCGATCCCGGCCCCGAAGCGGTGAACTACGAGCTGCGTATCGCGCCCTGACGGCCCACAGCGCGTTACCGGGGAACTATGTTATGGCGCGAATTGCTACAAATTGTTGCACAAAGTTCGCCCTAAACGGCCAGCCATCGAACAATTTGCGCGCTTTTTCGCTTTTCCAGCGGCCGAGCAGCCGCTATCATAGGCGGCTCTTTTGACACACCAACGTTCGAGACCAGACCCCGCGGGAGGGCGAGTTGCCCACGGAATTGCCAAGCAGTTTCGCCATAGGCCCATACAATATCGGTGCGCCAGTTATCCTGGCGCCCATGGCCGGCGTTACCGATCGACCCTTCCGCAAACTGTGCCGTGAACTCGGCGCCGGCCTGGTTGTGTCCGAGATGGTCACTTCCGACACCAGCCTGTGGAACAGCCGCAAATCGCGGATGCGCCTCAATCACAGTGGGGAAGCCGGGCCCATTTCGGTACAGATCGCCGGTGGCGACCCGCAGATGATGGCAGAGGCCGCGCGCGCAAACGTCGAGCGTGGCGCGCAGATCATCGACATCAACATGGGTTGCCCGGCAAAGAAGGTGTGCAAGAAAGCAGCGGGCTCCGCCCTGTTGCGCGACGAAAAACTGGTCGCCGATATTCTGGAATCCGTGGTGCAATCCGTCTCAGTACCAGTGACGCTGAAAATTCGCACTGGCTGGTGCCCGGATTCCCGCAACGGAGTAACGGTGGCCAAAATGGCCGAGGATCTCGGAATTTCTGCCCTGGCTGTACACGGACGCACCCGCGCCTGTGGCTACCATGGTCAGGCCGAATTCGATACCATTGCCGAGATTGTGTCGGCGGTGAAGATACCTGTCTTCGCCAATGGCGACATCACCGGCGCGGAAAAGGCCCGCAAGGTGTTGGACTACACCGGTGCCAAGGCGGTCATGATTGGCCGAGCGGCTCAGGGACGTCCATGGATTTTTCGGGAAATCGCCCACTACCTGGCAACAGGAGAGCGTTTACCGGAGCCCTCACTGGATGAAGTCAGGGACATATTGATCACTCACCTGGGTGAGTTACACCGTTTTTACGGTGAGGTTATGGGGGTACGTATCGCCCGTAAACATGTGGGTTGGTACGTGAAAACACTCGCGCACAGCGAGGACTTTCGCAATACCTTTAACCAATTGGATTGCGCAGAAGCACAACATGCCAGCGTTCGTGAGTGGTTTGAACGCCGAATAACTAGAGGGGCAATAGCGGCATGAATAACGAAGCACTGATTCCGGATACCAACGATGTGGTATCCCCTGGGGGCCAGACTCAATTACAACAACCGCAGCAGCAGTCGCTGCGCGACGCGGTTGAACAGGCGATGGAAAACTACTTCCGTCACCTGGACGGTCAGATGGTGACCGATGTCTACGATATGGTGCTGTCTGAGATTGAAGCGCCGATGCTGGAAGTGGTGATGAAGCACACCCGCCACAACCAGACCCGCGCTGCACAGCTGCTGGGCCTCAACCGGGGCACCCTGCGCAAGAAGCTCAAGCGCTACGGCCTGCTGTAAGGCGGCCAACCGCCGCGGACAGTGACGTCCCAGGCGGTAAAAATTCGACGAGGGGGGATGGGCATATGCCCATCCCCCCTCGCTATTTTGTGTTTATGATGAAATAGATCCCACCGGCCGCTTCAACACGGGCCTTCGACCCATGATCCATTTCATCGCCGGCCCTTGGCCGCGGCGGCACATCCATGTGCCGCATTAGTTCTTTTTTTAAATCAGATGGACGATGCGATATGACTGACAAGGTGGCCGTTCGCCGCGCGCTGATCAGCGTTTCCGACAAAACCGGCATTGTGGAATTTGCCCGCGAACTCTCCAGCCTGGGTGTGGAGATCCTCTCCACCGGCGGAACCTACCGCCAGCTGGGCGAAGCCGGCATCCCGGTGGTGGAAGTATCCGACTACACCGGCTTTCCGGAAATGATGGATGGCCGTGTAAAAACCCTGCACCCGAAAGTGCACGGCGGCATCCTCGGCCGCCGCGGTAAAGACGACGCGGTGATGAGCGAGCACGGCATCAAGCCCATCGATATGGTCGTGGTCAACCTGTATCCTTTCAAGGCCACCGTTGCCGACCCGAACTGCGACCTGCCCACCGCCATCGAAAATATCGATATCGGCGGTCCCACCATGGTCCGCTCCGCAGCCAAGAATCACAAAGATGTCGCCATCGTGGTCAACGCACACAGCTACGATACCGTGATCGAGGAAATGAAGGCCAACGACGGCCAGCTCGGTTACGAAACCCGCTATGACCTGATGGTGCAGGCGTTCGAGCACACCGCCCAGTACGACGGCATGATTGCCAACCACTTCGGCGCTCGCAACACCAGCAACGAATCCCGCGCGTTCCCGAATACCTACAACGTCCAATACGAAAAAGCCCAGGACATGCGCTACGGCGAGAACCCGCACCAGAAAGCGGCTTTCTATGTCGAAGCTGATGCCGAGGAGGCCTCCGTCTCCACCGCCACCCAGCTGCAGGGCAAGGAACTGTCCTTCAACAACGTGGCCGACACCGACGCCGCGCTGGAAACCGTCAAGCTGTTCGACGAACCCGCCTGCGTCATCGTCAAACACGCCAACCCCTGCGGCGTCGCCGTGGCCAAGGACATCAAGACCGCCTATGAGCTGGCCTTCGCCACCGACCCGGAATCCGCGTTCGGCGGCATCATCGCCTTCAACCGCGAACTGGATGCCGAAACCGCCCAGCTGATCGTCGACAAGCAGTTCTCCGAAGTCATCATCGCGCCCAAGGTCTCCGCCGAAGCGGCACAGGCCGTTACCGCGAAGAAGAACGTGCGCCTGCTGGAATGCGGCGAATGGAGCGCAGCGCGCCCCGCCGCCTTCGACTACAAGCGTGTGACCGGTGGCCTGCTGGTGCAGGAAAAAGACAACGGCATGGTTGCTAAAGACGACCTCAAGGTCGTCACCAAGGTGCAGCCGTCCGACGAGCAGCTCGAAGAACTGCTGTTCGCCTGGAAGGTGGCCAAAATGGTCAAATCCAACGCCATCATCTACGCCAAAGACGGCCGCACCATCGGCGTCGGCGCCGGCCAGATGAGCCGTGTCAACTCCGCGCGTATCGCCGCCATCAAGGCCGAGCACGCCGGCCTGGAAGTGAAAGGCGCGGTTATGGCGTCTGACGCCTTCTTCCCCTTCCGCGACGGCATCGACAACGCCGCCAAGGTCGGCATCAGCGCCGTGATTCAGCCGGGTGGCTCCATGCGCGACGACGAAGTCATCGCCGCTGCCGACGAGCACGGCATGGCGATGGTATTTACCGGTATGCGTCACTTCCGCCACTGATCGACAACGACACCTTCCGGGCTGCACAAAACCCGGATGCAAAGGGCCAGGTGCCGGGGCCCGTTTGCGAGACCTTCACCGCCATGGATGGCGGTGCAGAGCCCCCAGGGACGGGTTCACGGCGTGTCTCGCAAACGGGCACCGGCACCTGGCCCGCCACGGAGCTGGCAAACCACTACCCTGCCATCACTCCGTCACCTGTCCGACAAGTTAAGAATGCTAAACTAGCCCACCTAAATAACAGGCACGGGGAAACTCAAGAATGAACATCCTGGTAATCGGCTCTGGTGGCCGTGAACACGCACTGGCCTGGAAGGCCGCACAGAACCCCGCCGTAGACACCGTCTTCGTCGCCCCCGGCAACGCCGGCACCGCCCGCGAACCCAAGCTGCAGAACGTCAATATCGGCGTCGACAACTTCTCCGCCCTGTCTGACCTCGTCGAAGAAAAGGGTATCGACCTCACCATCGTCGGCCCCGAAGTACCGCTGGTCGACGGCATCGTCGACTTCTTCAACAGCCGCGGCCACAACATCTTCGGCCCTGAAAAAGCCCCCGCCCAGCTCGAAGGCTCCAAAGCCTTCACCAAGGACTTCCTCGAACGCCACGCCATCCCCACCGCCGCCTACCAGAACTTCACCGAAGTCGAGCCGGCCGTGGCCTACGTGCGCGAGCAGGGCGCGCCCATCGTCGTCAAAGCAGACGGCCTGGCCGCAGGTAAAGGCGTCATCGTCGCCGAAACCGTCGAACAGGCGGAGCTGGCGGTGCGCGACATGCTCAGCGGCAATGCCTTCGGCGACGCCGGCTGCCGCGTCGTCATCGAGGAATTCCTCACCGGCGAAGAGGCCAGCTTCATCGTCATGGTGGATGGCGAAAACATTCTGCCCATGGCCACCAGCCAGGACCACAAACGCGTTGGCGACGGCGACACCGGCCCCAACACCGGCGGCATGGGCGCCTACTCCCCGGCACCCGTCGTCACCCCGGACGTCCACGCAAGGGTTATGAAAGAAGTCATCGAGCCGACCGTCAAAGGCCTGGCCAGTGAGGGCATGCCCTACACAGGTTTCCTCTATGCCGGCCTGATGATCGACGAACAGGGCGCCCCCAAGGTCATTGAATACAACTGCCGGTTCGGCGACCCGGAAACCCAGCCGATCATGATGCGCCTCAAATCCGACCTGGTGGAGTTGTGCATGGCGGCAATCGAAAAACGCCTGGACCAGGTGGAAGTCGAGTGGGATTCCCGTCCGGCACTGGGTGTCGTACTGGCTGCGCACGGCTATCCCGGAAGCTACCGCAAGGGCGATGGCATCACCGGGCTCGACAAGGCCGACAGTGAAAATGCCAAGGTCTTCCACGCCGGCACGGCACTGGACGGCGAGCGTGTTGTAACCAGTGGCGGCCGGGTCCTCTGTGCCACCGCACTGGGTGACACCGTGGCGGAAGCCAAGGACAATGCATACGAATGCGCCCGCAAAATTCACTGGGAAGGCGCCTTCTACCGCAAGGACATCGGTTACCGTGCCGTTGAGCGGGAACAGTCTGAAAAGGCCTGAACCCCGCGTTTTAGGAGTTTGTCGATGAGCAATCAACGTCAATTGTCCGGCTTGGACCGCCTGCTGCTGCAGGCGGATCGTGCCCTGCGTACCCTGAGCCCAGGATCCCCCTGCCACGAGCGCCCTTCCCCCGCCAAGTCTGCCGGTGAGGCTGAACTGTCAGACACAGAGCGCCGCCATGCGGCGGGCCTGATGCGGGTGAACCACAGCGGTGAGGTTTGCGCCCAGGCCCTGTACCAGGGTCAGGCGCTGACCGCGAAGCTGCCACAGGTGCGTGCGGAAATGGAGCATGCGGCGGATGAAGAGATTGATCACCTGGCGTGGTGCGAGCAACGCCTGGATGAACTGGGCAGCCGCCCCAGCCTGCTGAACCCGCTCTGGTACGGGCTTTCTTTCGGTATCGGCGCTGCCGCAGGCAAGGTGAGTGACAGGGTCAGCCTAGGGTTTGTCGCCGCCACCGAGGAGCAAGTGTGTAAACACCTGGAGAGCCATCTGCGGGAGCTTCCGGCACAGGACGACAAGAGCCGCGCGGTGGTGGAACAGATGCTGGTGGATGAAGCCAAACACCAGCACGCGGCGCTGGATGCCGGCGGGGCGCGCTTCCCCGGGCCGGTAAAGGGGCTGATGACCCTGGTATCCAAGGCCATGACCTCGGTGAGCTATCGGGTGTAGGCGTTCCGCTCACGCAGTCTGAACAAAAAACCCCGAGGCTTTTGCAAGGCTCGGGGTTTTTGTTTGGCGTTCGAAACCGAATCAGGCTTCTTCGATACGGTATGTGTGCACGATCTCGACACCGGCCTTGCCGAGCATGATCGACGCGGAGCAGTACTTTTCCGCAGACAGCTCAACGGCCTTGGCCACATGTTTTTCCTTGATATCGCGCCCGCGCACCACAAACTCCATCTCGATCTTCTCGAACGGTGCCGGGACCGCATCCGGGCGATACCCCTTGAGCTCCACATGGCAGCTGACCACATCCTGGCGGGTCTTCTCAAGGATGCCGACCACGTCGTAAGAAGCGCAGCCACCCACCCCCAGCAGGATCATCTCCATGGGGCGGATACCATTGTTCTTCTGCCCACCTTCCATTACCACCGAATTACCACTGTCGGACTCACCGACAAAAGTGACGCCATTTACCCAGGTCACCCGACCCTGCATAACACCCGCCATGGGATCTACTCCTACTCAATTGATGGGGGCGGGGAGCTTACCACACTGGCGAGCCGTACCGCCCATAGCCAGAAACCGGAGCCACAGCGGTGACCGTATTGGCACGATAGTTCCAGAATAGTAAGTCATCACTTACGGCGGTTGTATCAACCTCTCACAACCGTTATAAACAACATCACATTCCGCGCGCCCCTGGCCACCATAGCGAAAGCCATAAACAGTGGCCCAGATCACATTGCGGACTATTGCCACCTACAGCCCCTGTCAGCCCCACACAATAAGCGGGATAATCCTCCGCTTACCGGGATCAGGCACAAAAAACCTAGAAAAGGAGTAGATCCGTGACGGTTGCTACCGAAGAAACCCTGTCTACTGGCAACATTGAAGACTTTCTCGCCCATTGCCACCGCCGCCGCTACCCGGCCAAGAGCACGATCATCTACGCTGGCGACCGCTGCGAGTCTCTGTACTTCATCATGCGCGGCTCCGTGACCGTACTGATCGAAGACGACGAGGGCCGCGAGATGATCGTTGCCTATCTGAACGACGGCGACTTCTTTGGCGAAATGGGCCTGTTCGACCAGGACACCCGCAGCGCCTGGGTGCGCACCAAGACCGAATGTGAGGTCGCGGAAATCTCCTACACCAAATTCCAGGAGCTGACCCGTCAGCACCCCGAATTCCTGTTCAACCTGGCCACCCAGATGGCGCTGCGCCTGCGCAACACCACCCGCAAAGTGGGCGACCTGGCGTTCCTCGACGTGACCGGCCGCGTGGCACGTACCCTGCTCGACCTGTGCAACGAGCCGGATGCCATGACCCACCCGGAAGGCATGCAGATCAAGATCACCCGCCAGGAAATCGGCCGTATCGTCGGTTGCTCCCGCGAGATGGTGGGGCGGGTACTGAAGACCCTTGAAGAACAGGGGCTGGTATCGGTGAAAGGCAAAACGATGGTGGTCTTCGGCACAAGATAGACCTCCAAAGAATCCTGAAAAAAAAGCCGGGCATCTGCCCGGCTTTTTTTGGTTCGCCCGATCATTCAGTTGAATAGCTCCATCAGACGACGGCCAGGCTCCGGTTCGCGCATAAACGCTTCGCCGACCAAGAAAGAATCCACATTGTGACCACGCATGGCCGCCACGTCATCGGTGGTGTGGATGCCACTCTCGGTCACCACAATGCGGTCTTCCGGGATTAGATCCAGCAGCTTGAAAGTGGTCTCCAGCTGCACTTCAAAGGTGTGCAGGTTGCGATTGTTGATGCCGATCAGGCGATTCGGCAGCTTCAGCGCCCGCTCCAGCTCTGCGCGATCGTGCACTTCCACCAGCACGTCGAGACCCAACTCCATGGCCAGGTCGTTCAGGCTGGTCAGCTGGGCATCGTCCAGGCAGGCGGCGATCAACAGGATGCAGTCGGCACCGATGGCGCGCGCCTCGTACACCTGATAGGGATCGACAATAAAGTCCTTGCGGATGACCGGCAGACGCACCGCATTGCGGGCCTGTTGCAGGTATTCATCAGCGCCCTGGAAAAAGTCCACATCGGTCAACACCGACAGGCAGGCAGCACCGCCCTTCTCGTAGCTGGTAGCGATTTCAGCGGGAATAAAGTCCTCGCGAATCACGCCCTTGCTGGGGGAAGCCTTCTTGATCTCGGCGATCACGGCTGCCTCTCCGGCGTTGCGCTTGGCCTCGATGGCCTGCACGAAGCCCCGGCACGCGGGCTGCTCTAGTGCACGCTGTTGCATCTCATCCTGCGAGACCTGCTTCTTGCGCTCGGCCACTTCTTCCCATTTGCGCTCGACGATGGTCTTCAGAATCGTTGGGGTACTCATTACTTCACTCTTTGAATGCGCTGGTAAAGGCGGCCAGCTCGTTGATCTTTTCTCCGGCGAGGCCGCTGTAGATGGCGTCCTGCGCCATGCTCACCCCTTCCGCGCGGCTCGCGGCCACGCCACTGACGTAGATCGCCAAGCCGGCATTCATGGCAATGATATCAGCTGCCTTGTCCCCTGCGGGGGTTTCGCGCTTGCCGAGGGCGTCGCGGATCAAGGCGAGGGAGGCTTCAGAACCATCCACACACAGTCCGTCCAGGTTCTGCCGCTCGATACCGAAATCCTCCGGCGCGATGGTGACTTTTTTCAGCTCACCGTTCTTCAGTTCCCAGCCGCGGGTATCCGCGGCGAGGCTCACTTCATCCAGGCCGTCATCGCTGTGCAGTACCAGTACATGTTCGGAGCCCAGCTTCTGCAGCACCTCTGCCAGCATGCGGCAATAGTGCGGGTCGAACACGCCGATCACTTGGCGCTTGACCCCGGCGGGGTTGGTCAGCGGGCCCAGCAGATTGAAAATGGTGCGCAGTCCCAGCGCCTTGCGCGGGCCGATCGCGTGGCGCATGGCGCTGTGGTAACTGGGCGCAAACATAAAACCCACCCCCACGCCGTCGATACAGCGCGCCACCTGCTCGGGTGTCAGGGGAAGATAAATACCGGCTTTTTCCAGCAGATCTGCTGCGCCGGAAGAAGAGGAAACGGAGCGGTTGCCGTGCTTGGCCACCCGCGCGCCGGCGGCGGCGGCGACAAAGCTCGATGCACTGGAGACATTGAACAGGTTGGCGCCGTCACCACCGGTACCGACGATATCCACCGCGTTGGTGTGGTCGATCTCTACCTTGGTGGCCAGCTCGCGCATCACCTCCACGGCACCGGTAATCTCCTCGACGGATTCACCGGCCATACGCAGCGCCACCAGAAATGCACCGACCTGCGCATCTTCCGCTTCCCCGCGCATAATCTGGCCCATGGCCGCACGCATCTCTTCACGGGTGAGATGCTCACCCTCGACCAGTTTGGCGATCGCCTGCTGGATATTCATTATTCTTGCTCCCCGTTCCCTATGAACTTGCCCTGAAAGGCTATCAGCGCTCCGATTCTGGACGCGAAGGTACTGATGCCGGGATCCATCTGCGAGACCTTCTAAAACAGGGACGTTTTAGAAGAGCCCCCATGGATGGGTTCACGGCGTGTCTCGCAGATGGATCCCGGCAGCTGTACCGCCACCAGCCCCTCTACGGAGCACCCCTCAGGACTCCAAAAAATTCCGCAGCATATCGTGCCCATGCTGGGTCAGGATCGACTCCGGATGAAACTGCACACCCTCCACCGGTAACTCGCGGTGGCGCAACCCCATGATCTCATCGATCTCACCGTCTTCGGTTTCGGTCCACGCCGTGACTTCGAGGCAGTCCGGCAGGCTGCCCTTCTCCACCACCAGCGAGTGGTAACGGGTTGCCTCAAACGGGTTGGAGAGACCGTTAAATACACCGAGATTGTTGTGGATAATCGGCGAGGTCTTGCCGTGCATCACCTCGCCCGCGCGCACCACACGGCCCCCGAATACCTGGCCGATACTCTGGTGGCCCAGACAGATCCCGAGGATCGGCAGTTTGCCTGCGTATGCGCGGATGGTATCCATCGAGATACCCGCTTCATTCGGCGTGCATGGACCCGGCGAAATCACGATTTTTTCCGGGTTCAGTTTTTCGATATCGGCAACGGTAATTTCATCGTTGCGCTTGACCACCACTTCCGCCCCCAACTCCGCGAGATACTGCACGATGTTGAAGGTGAACGAGTCGTAGTTGTCGATCATCAGGATCATGATTTGCTTCCTTTCTCATCGCCCATTTCCCCCAGGCGCTTCTGCAAACGGGCGAGGGATTCCTGGGTGGCGCGCAACTCGCGCAAAATTTCAGTCTGGCTGGGCGGCATCGCCAGCTCGTCGAGGCGGCGCAGCTTGGCCTCTTCCAGGTTGTTCAGCACCACGCCGATGAACAGGTTGATCATCACAAACGCGCCCATCACCACAAAGCTGAGGAAATAGATCCAGCTGTAGGGCATGGACTCCATCGCGGTGTACATGATGTCCGTCCAGTCCTCAAAGGTGACGATGCGGAACAGACTCAGCAGTGCGATCGGCAGCGTGCGCCAGTGGGTCGGGTCGATTTCATGAAACAGGAAATAACCGGCCACCCCGTAAATATAAAAAATGATCCCCATCAGCAGGCTGATATGGAACATGCTAGGCAGGCTGCGCAGCAGTGTATCCACCAGCAGGCGCAACTCCGGGAAAGCGGACACCAGACGCAGCACCCGCAGAACCCGCACCAGACGCGCCAGAGTTGCCAGCGGTCCCGCCGCGGGGATCAGGCTCAACACGATGATGGAGAAATCAAAGCAGTTCCAGCCGTTGGCAAAATAGCGCCACGGGCGGTTGCCATGGGCGAACATTTTGATCGCCGCCTCAACCATAAATGCCAACAGGATGAACTGGTTTATCCCATGTAGCAGACCGCTGTAACGCTCCAGTACCCAAGTGGAGGTCTCCAGCCCCACCACCACGGCGTTGATCGAAATCAGGGTAATAATCACCTGATTAAAGATCGGCATGTCCACCAGCCGGCGACATTGCTCGGCAAAAGAGCGTTTCTGTTCTACTGAGATTTCGGTCATCGGTATTACTTCTTCCAATGGTTACACAGCAAAGGTTATTGACCGGTAGCGATGGCCACGGCGCGGAACAGTGCCCGCGCCTTGTTCATGGTCTCATCCCACTCGGATTGCGGATCGGAATCCGCCACCAGGCCGGCACCGGCCTGCACGTAAACTTTTTCGTCCTTGATCACCGCGGTGCGAATGGCAATGGCGGTATCCATATTACCGTTCCAGGCAAGGTAGCCCACGGCACCGCCATAGACGCCGCGCTTTTCCGGCTCCAGTTCGTCAATGATTTCCATCGCGCGAATTTTCGGGGCACCGGACAGAGTACCTGCGGGATGCGCGGCACGCAGGGCGTCGATACCGGTGAGCCCCGGCTTTATTTTACCGGTGACATTGGAAACGATGTGCATCACGTGGGAGTACCGCTCGACCACCATTTTATCGGTCACCCGCACCGTGCCGGTCTCGGCCACCCTGCCCACGTCATTGCGGCCCAGGTCGATCAGCATCAGGTGCTCGGCAATCTCTTTCGGGTCCGCCAGCAGATCCTTTTCCAGCGCCAGGTCCTGCTCCTCGGTCGCACCGCGACGGCGGGTACCCGCGATCGGGCGCACGGTCATGTCGCCATCCTCAAGGTGCACCAGGATTTCGGGGCTCGAGCCCACTACCTGGTGATCACCGAGGTCAAGGAAATACATATAGGGAGACGGGTTGAGGCTGCGCAGGGCACGGTAGAGGTTGATCGGCGGCACGGTAAACGGGGCAGACAGGCGCTGCGACGGCACCACCTGCATGACGTCACCAGCCAGGATGTATTCCTTTACCTTGTGCACGCCCTGCTTGAACGCTTCCTCACCAAAATGGGAGGTGAAGCTCTCTTCGGCGGTGTGGTCACCGTCGATACCGAGCGGGTCGACCGCGGGCAGCGGTTGCGACAACTGGCCCACCAGCTGGTCGAGCCGACGCTGGGCCTGCCCGAAAGCGCTGTCCTGCTCCGGGTCCGCGTGCACGATAAAAATCACCGCGCCAGCCAGGTTATCAAACACCACCAGCTCGTCGCTGACCATCAACAGAATGTCCGGGTTACCCAAGGTATCCGGCGGACAGCTGTGGGCGAGCTTCGGCTCGATGTAACGAACGCAGTCGTAGCCGAAGTAACCGACCAGGCCGCCGTTGAAACGGGGAAGCCCTTCGATTTCCGGTACCTTGTAGCGGCTCTGGAATTCTTCCACGAAGGCGAGCGGATCTTCCACCTGTTTCCGCTCGACGATGCTGCCATCGCGCTCGATGGTCACTTCGTGATCGGTCACTTTCAGCACGGTGCGGGCCGGCAGCCCGATGATGGAGTAGCGCCCCCACTTCTCGCCACCCTGCACGGATTCGAGCAGGTAGCTGTAGCGGCCACCGTCGCGGGCGGCCAGCTTCATATAGGTACTGAGCGGGGTTTCGATGTCGGCCAGTACACGGCGGACAAGGGGTATGCGGTTGTATCCTGCAGACGCAAGCTGGGTGTATTCGCTGGGGGTCATGGCGACTCCGGTCTGTGCAATGCTTTGTTTTTTGTTCTGGGGCCTGGATTACGCATCGTCTGTGGAATCCTACCCGCGGGAAAGGCGCCCGTAGGACCGGATCATTCACCAGGTCTTCAGGCTTCAGCGGATCAGTGGCGCCATCGCCAGCTGTTATTGAGGTGGGCAGTGCAGTTCAATGTCACTTTCTCGCAGCGTAGGGGTCGCAGCGTCGAGTTGCTTCCCTGTATTCCGGCGAGCAAGTGTACAAATGTCTTGTGGGGTGGGCAAGCGCCGGCATACCGGCGCTGACCGGACAGTTCCAGAAACTCAGACCTGCGCCAGCTCCGCGCGCATGGCGTTGATGACTTCTGCGTAGTCGTCCTGGTTGAAGATGGCGGAGCCGGCGACGAAGCTGTCGGCACCGGCCTGGGCGATTTCGCGGATGTTATCGCGGGTGACGCCGCCGTCGATTTCGAGGCGAATATCGAGGCCGGAGTCATCAATCAGCTTGCGGGCCTCTTTGAGTTTGTCGAGGGTGGCGGGGATAAATTTCTGACCGCCGAAACCGGGGTTTACGGACATGAGCAGGATCATGTCGAGTTTATCCAGCACGTATTTGGCAGCGTCGAGGCTGGATGCCGGATTGAATACCAGACCGGCTTTGCAGCCCAGGGAGTGGATGAGCTGCAGGGAACGGTCGACGTGCCGGCTGGCTTCCGGGTGGAAGGTGATGTAGCTGGCACCGGCATCGGCGAACATGCGAATCATGTCGTCGACGGGGTCGACCATCAGGTGGACGTCGATAGGGGCTTCGACGCCGTGGTTACGCAGGGCTTTGCAGACCATGGGGCCGATGGTGAGGTTGGGGACGTAGTGGTTGTCCATTACGTCGAAGTGCACCCAGTCGGCGCCGGCGGCGAGGACGTTGTCGACCTCTTCACCCAGGCGGGCGAAATCGGCGGAGAGGATGGAGGGTGCGATTTTGTAGTCTGGCATTTTCTCGTCTCGGTGCTTTCGTCTGGGCCCATTGTTTCAGGCCCTGTGGCGACCAGGTGCCGGGTGGAGCTTTTCGGGACCGCTGTAAACCCATCCCTGGGCGCTTCGGCGCAAACATCCTGTTTGCGACGATCCCGAAAAGCTCCACCCGGCACCCGGCCTTCGATTTGTAATTCTTAACTTCGTTAGCAGACCGGATTCAACCGCTCAGGAATCACTGCTCAACCGCTGCTCCAGCTTCTTCAACCTCTCCGGCGTACCCACATCACACCAGCCGCCCTCATACACTTCCGCCTGCATAATGTCCTCGTTGTGGGCAAAGACCTCGCCCAACCCGTAGCGTTCACGAGCGTTGGGGTAGCCGGTGAGGATTTGCGGACGCAGGTAACTGATGCCGGCAAAGGTGTATCTGGGTTTCGTGCTGCCGGATAGCAGACCATTGTCGATACCGAAGTCCCCTTCAGGGTTGTGCGGAGGATTAGGCACCATGAGGAGGCGACCGGGGCAGTTATCTGGCAGCGGGGTTTCAATCCAGCGGGAGAAGTCGAAGTCGCACCAGACGTCGCTGTTGACCACGAGGAACGGCGCGTCTCCGAGGAGCGGCAGCGCTTTGGTTATGCCACCGGCAGTTTCCAGGGGTTCGCGCTCTTCGGAGTATTGGATCTGTATGCCAAAGCGGTCGCCACTGCCCAGGTGTGCACGGATCTGCTCGCCGAGATAGGCGGTATTGATGACCACCTGCTTGACCCCCGCGGCCGTCAGACGCTCGAGGGTGTACTCGATCAGCGGCTTGCCCAGTACCGGCACCAGCGGCTTGGGCATGCGGTCGGTGAGTGGGCGCAGGCGTTTGCCGAATCCGGCGGCAAGTACCATGGCAACGGGAGCGGGATTCTGTCTGGCTGTCATCTTCGCGCTTATTCGGGGATTTCGGTTTCTGCGGTCTGGCGCTCGCCTGCGGTGCGATAGTCGCGGTACCAGTCCTGCTTTTCAAGTAACGGCAGAATTTCTTCGCGGAACCAGTTGGCGAAGGGCTGCAACTCCGGGTATTTGTCACAGACTTCCAGAGTGTAACGGATCACCAGGGGCAGGTCTGGCAGGTAGCCGTGCTTTCCATCCCGCAGGTACAGGCGCGGGAACAGGCCAAGAACCTTGAAGTGGCGCTGCAGGCCGATCCAGTCGAACCAGCGCAGGAAGGTTTCTGCAGGAACTTCGGGAATGACGCCCGCATCCATGGCAGAGGACGCGTACGCCAGTGCCCAGTTTTCCACCTGGTCCTGCGGCCAGCGGATATAGCAGTCGCGCAACAACGAGGCGAGATCGTATGTGACCGGGCCCCATACGGCATCCTGGAAATCCACTACGCCGGGGCGTTCGCCGTCACGAATCATCAGGTTGCGGCTGTGATAGTCGCGGTGCACCAGCACCTGGGGCTGGGCACTGGCGCTGTCCAGCAAATGCGCAAAGGTCCGCTCCAGCAGCTGGGTCTCGTCATCACTGAGCTCCCGCTGTAGCAACTTGCCGATCAGCCACTCCGGAAGCAGGCGCATTTCCATATGTAGCAGCTCCCGATCATAGGGCGGGAACATACCCTCGGGGCGGTTGATCTGCTGAAGGCACAGCAGCTCGTTCATGACTTCCGCGTAGAGGCCAGAAACACTGTCCGCGTTGAGTTCACGCAGAAGCTGGGTGTCGCCGAGGTCTTCCAGCAGCATGAACCCCTGCTCGATATCCGCCGCGATCACCAGCGGGGTGTGGATACCGTTGCGACGCAGGTAGTCGGCCAGGGCAACGAATCGCTTGGGGTTGGTTTTGCTCGGCGGCGAATCCACCGCGATCAGCGTCGGGCTGGTATCGGTGCGGAAATAACGGCGAAAACCGGCATCACCAGACAGGGGCAGCAGGTTCAGGCTGCTCTCCAGCGGCGGCACCTGCAGCTCTTCATTTCCCGTATGCAGGGCGCGGGCGGCCCATAAGCGCAGCTGTTCGCGGCGCGCGTCCGGGACCTGGGTTACACATTCATTCATCCGCCACCTGCATACATCCGCACGTTTATGGCGGGCTTGAGGGCCCGCCCGGCACTCCGGCCGCCTAAAAAGTGCGCATTGTAACTGCGCAGGCGGCGCGGATCACCCGCTATTGTTTCCATGGGTACGGCCATTCAAGTAGAATCGACCGCTGATTTTTGCGCGCCAGCCCTGCCGGCACGGTCACGTTTTGCGGACTTCGCCGCAGATTCGGTCACACTGGCTGGAGATAGCCCCAAAACCCGGGCTGCGCAATGCGATCTGATCGCGCAATCTCGCCAACGGAACAGACTCTAAAGATAGCTGGAACCATTCACTCGATGCTGGAAGCTTCCCGCTGGCGCCGCCTTGCGCTGGCTATTGGACAATTATCACGCCCGCGCTCTCTCGCTTTTGGCTTGCTCGCTGCCCAACCACTGTGGTTTACGGCAGCTGCCGTGGCGGAAACCGCCGTGCCCCAGGCCACGCCGCACACCGACGGCTCAGTATCGGAAAACCCCTACCTGTACCTGGACTGGTTCCCCAAAGCCCAGCTGGATCCGGCTTTCCGCCACAGCCTCGCTCCCGTATGCGGCGGCGCGTTCATCGAGCCGCAGCGGCTGTACCCCAACGCGAACCTGTTACCGGAAGATGCGCCGCTACGCGCCACAGCTGACAGCTCCAACTGGCTGGAAGACGGCACCGCTCAATTGCGCGGCAATGTGCACATCACCCAGGGCTATCGCCAGCTGTTCGCCGACCAGGTGGACGTGAACCGCGAAGAAAGCACCGCGTACCTCAGCGGCGCCATCGAGATGCGCGAGCCGAGCCTGCTGGTGCGCGGCAAGGCCGCCGAAGTACATACCGACAGCAAAGCGGCCTCCATCGAAGACGCCACCTATGTCGTCCACAACGAGTTCGTACACGGATCCGCACGCTTCGCTTCCCGTGAGGCCAGCGGGGAGCTGATTCTGACCGAAGGCAGCTACACCCGCTGTGAACCGGACGACGTTTTCTGGCGAATGAGCGGTGGAGAGATCGCCATCGACAATGTGGAGCGCCAGGGCACCGCGCGCAATGTGCGCCTTGAGATTGCCGACATCCCGGTGTTCTATTTTCCGTATCTGCGCTTTCCCGTCGGGGATGAGCGCATGTCCGGCCTGCTTTTTCCCAGCATCAGCAACAGCGATGAAAACGGCTGGGATATTGCCATCCCGTATTACTGGAACATCGCGCCACAGCTGGACGCCACCATCGTGCCGCGCTATGTGCAGTACCGCGGCACGGGCCTGGAGCTGGAAACCCGCTACCTGAGCCCGTGGTTCAATACCGAAGCGCGTGTGGCAGGCCTGCCCAACGACAAAGGCGGCGACGATGAAGATGCCCGCCGCCTGATCAACGAGGGCTTCCCCGAGGATCTGGTACTACCTGCCAAGGGCGAGAACCGCTGGTACCTCAACCTGGATCAGCTGGGTGGCAACGGCGGCGCCTGGCGCACCCGTATCGACTATTCAAAGGTCAGCGATCCGGACTACTTCCGCGATCTGGACAACGCGGAGCTGAAGGTTCCGCAAAACGTCAGCGCACGCGCCCTGACCAACCTGAACCAGACGGCGGAAGCGAGCCTCACCAGCGACCACTGGCGGGGCAGTATTCGCGCCCAGGAATACCAGCAGCTGGTGAAGGACCGTTTCGACACCTACAGCCAGCTGCCCCGTTTCAACCTCAATGGCAATTACAAGTGGGGCAACTGGCATCTGCTGATGGATCACGAGCTTACCAGCTTCGATCACACTGACACCCAGACCATCCGCTTTATCGCCGATGTAGACGACCCCGACAGCGAAACCACCCTCACGCGTAACTTCGTCAACGCGAATCGCGCGCGGATAGACTACAGCTTTGGCTGGGACCAGCAGTGGCTGTGGGGGTTTTTCAACCCGGAAATCAAGGGAATCTATCTGGGTTACGAACTGGCGGACACCTTCCTGGCCGACTCGGCCATGGACTCGCCGGAGACCTCCGCCGGGCAGCTCACCATCGACAGCGGCCTGTTTTTCGAGCGCAGTGATAGCCTGTTCGACTATGAGTACATTCAGACGCTGGAACCGCGACTGTTCCTGATGGCCAGCAGCGAAGCGGACCAGACCGACTTCCTCAACGTGAGCAACAGCCCAGGCGACGGCGGCAACGACCTGCTCTACGATACCTCGCTGTTTACCTTCAGCTACGACCAGCTGTTCCGCGACAGCCGCTTCAACGGCAATGACCGCATTGACGACGCCGATCGCGCCGCCTTCGGTCTCACCACACGCTTTGTGGATCCGCGCAGTGGCCGCGACCTGTTCTCCGCCAGCGCGGGGCAGATTTTCTATTCCGAGGCCAGCCGCATCGAGCTCGCCGCGTTTATCGAGGATGTACCGCGCTCCGAGTTTGCCGCGCGCCTGGAGAGCCGGCCCAGCGACTCCCTGCGCATCAGCAGTGAAGTGATCTATCACGACACCGACAATACAATTAACCGTGGCAACGTTACCCTGCGCTATCTGGATGACGATTTCCGCCTGTTTAATGTCGGGTATCGCTACCTGCGCAAGGAAGAGATTTACGACGCCACTGACTCCTACCTGGTGCAGGGCCCGGTGCGGCAGGCGGATGTTTCCGCCGTATGGCCGGTCAATGACCGGCTTTCCATCCTTGCCCGGGCCAACTACGATTTCACCTTCGACAGGGAACTGGAATATCTCGCCGGACTCGAATATGACACCTGCTGCTATCGCACCCGGGTGTTGTGGCGGCGCGAGCTGGATAACGACCTGGCGGATGTGGTGCCCCCGGAAGAGCTGGAGTTCGACGAAGGTATCTATATTGAACTGCAACTCAAGGGCCTTGCCGGCCTCGGCGGTTCGGTTACCCGTATGCTGAGCCAGGGCATTGCCA
The DNA here is from genome assembly GCF_009931115.1 of Microbulbifer hydrolyticus. Classification (NCBI taxonomy): domain Bacteria; kingdom Pseudomonadati; phylum Pseudomonadota; class Gammaproteobacteria; order Cellvibrionales; family Microbulbiferaceae; genus Microbulbifer; species Microbulbifer hydrolyticus. The sequence continues at coordinate 3,796,343 of NZ_CP047491.1, forward strand.
ACTTTGAACAGAGAGAAGTACTGAAACAGTGATGACAATAATGCAGATGTTCACCCCTTTTCGCCGCGGACTGCTGGCCTGTGCCGCCCTGTGCGCCCTTTGCGCCACCGCCCTGCCCGCCACTGCCCAGGTACAGAAACTCGACCGGGTCGTCGCCGTTGTCGACGACGACGTGGTGATGGCCAGTGAGCTTCAGCAGCGCCTGAACACCATTACCCAGCAGATTGCCGCGCAGAAAGTGCAGGCACCGCCGATTGAGATCCTGCGCCGGCAGGTACTGGAACAGCTGATTGTCGAGCGCCTGCAGTTGCAGATGGGCTCTCGCGCCGGCGTCACCATTTCTGAAGAGGAGCTGGACCAGGCCATCGCCCGGGTGCAGCAGAACATGGGCGCATCGCCGGAAGAATTCCAGCGCAAGCTGGAGGCCGATGGCATATCCAACAACGCGTTCCGCCAGCAGATCCGTCAGGAGCTGATCATCCGCCGGGTCGAGCAGGGCAGTGTCGGCCGCCGTATCCAGATCACCGACCAGGACATCAACAACTTCCTGCGCTCCAAAGAGGGCGAGTTCTGGAAGTCACCGCAGTACCAGCTGGGCCACATCCTCATCCCGGTCAGTTCCAGTGCCCCCGCCGAAGAAGTGACCCAGGCCCGCGCCAAGGCCGAGTCCATATACGAAAAGTCCAAAGCCGGGGAAGACTTCCGCGCCCTGGCGATCTCCAACTCCGCCGGCCAGAACGCGCTGCAGGGCGGCGACCTGGGCTGGCGTAAGACCGTAGAGCTGCCCACGCTGTTTGCCGATGCCCTGGAAGGCCTGAGTGTAGGCGATACCACCAAGCCATTCCGCAGCGATGCGGGTTTCCACCTGCTCAAGATTCACGAACAGCGCGGCGCCACCGAGCAGGTTGTGGAGCAGACCAAGGTGCGTCACATCCTGGTCAAGACCTCTGCCATCCGCGATGACGACGCGGCCTACAAGCTGTTGATGGATCTGCGTGAAAAAATAGGCGCCGGCGATCTCAAGTTTGAAGACGCCGCCAGGGATAACTCGGAAGACATCGGCACCATGCTGCAGGGCGGCGATCTGGGCTGGTCCAATCCCGGCCAGTTTGTGCCCGAGTTCACCCAGGCCATGAACAACACCCCGGTGGGCGAAATCAGCATGCCGTTCCGCAGCCAGTTCGGCTGGCACATTCTGCAGGTGGAAGGCCGCCGCCAGCAGGACATGACCGACCAGTACATCCGCAACCAGGCTGCCAACCTTCTGCGTAATCGCCGCTACGAAGAAGAGCTGCAAAACTGGCGTCAGGAAATTCGCGACCAGGCGTATGTGGAAATCAAGCTACCGGAACTGAAGGAGCCTTCCGAAGCTGCTGAAGGGGAAAGCGAGGGCGACAGCCAGTAAACGGATGACCCCAAGGATTGCCTTCACGCCCGGCGAGCCCGCCGGAATAGGCCCGGAGCTGGCGGTAAAACTCGCCTGCTCCGGGCGCTCCCCCGATATCGCGCGGGCGCAAATCGTAGCCATCGCCGACCCCGACCTGTTACAGCAGGAGGCGGCGCGTCAGGGTAAAACCCTGCAGCTTCTCCCTTTCGACCCCAGCCAACCCGCCGAGGCTTCCCCTGAAGGCGCCCTCCACTGTCTGCCGGTCCCCCTCGCGGAGCCCGCCGTCCCCGGCCGTCTCAATACCGCCAATGGCCCCTATGTGCTGGAGACCCTGCAACGCGCTGCCGATGGCTGCAAAAATCGCACTTTCGATGCGGTGGTGACTGGACCGGTGCACAAAGGGGTGATCAACGAAGCCGGCGTGCCGTTCAGTGGACATACCGAGTTTTTCGCAGAACAGGCCGGGGTTGAAAAAGTGGTGATGATGCTCGCTGCGGATGACCTGCGGGTGGCACTGGCCACCACACATATTCCGCTGAAAGATGTGAGTGACGCCATTACTGCAGATTCCCTGCAGCAGGTGCTGACGATTCTGCACCGCACCCTGCAGCAGCAATTCCGCATCGAACAACCCCGCATCGGTGTATGCGGCCTCAATCCCCACGCGGGGGAAGGCGGCCACCTGGGGCGGGAGGAAATCGACGTGATCGAGCCCACCCTGAACACCCTGCGCGCGCTTGGACTCGATCTGATCGGCCCCCTGCCCGCCGACACCCTGTTTACTCCGCCACAACTTGCGCGTTGTGACGCGGTACTGGCCATGTACCACGATCAGGGCCTGCCGGTGTTAAAATTCAAGGGATTCGGGCGCGCCATCAATATCACACTGGGGTTACCGTTTATCCGCACCTCTGTGGATCACGGCACCGCACTCAATATTGCAGGCAGCGGGGTTGCCGACACCGGCAGCCTCAACGCCGCACTGAGCCAGGCCATTGAGCTGGCCCAACTGCGCACCATTTAGCGACGTTACGGCGCGCTGCAACCTCTTACCCATACGAATACATTCATGGACAACTTTTTCCAACACAAAGCGCGCAAACGTTTCGGGCAAAATTTTCTCGTCGATGAGAACATCATCGAGCGCATCGTGCGCGCCATCGGCCCGAAAGAAACCGACAAGCTGGTGGAGATCGGCCCCGGCCAGGGCGCCATTACCGCACTACTGCTGGATAAGTGCCCATCCCTTACCGCGGTGGAACTGGACCGGGACCTGATTCCGATGCTCGAGTTTAAATTCCGTGAATATCCAGATTTCACCATCATCGAAAAGGATGCGCTGAAATTCGATTTTGGCAGCCTCGCCGAAGGCGATGGCGAACAGCTACGTATCGTGGGCAACCTGCCCTACAACATCTCCACCCCCCTGCTGTTCCACCTGTTGAGCTTTCGCGGCAAGATCCAGGACATGCATTTCATGCTGCAGAAGGAAGTGGTTGACCGCCTGAGTGCGGTTCCGGGAGTCAAAGCATTTGGGCGCCTGAGTGTCATGGCCCAGTACCACTGCCGTGTGCAGGGCCTGTTTCCGGTACCTCCGCAGTCATTCCGCCCGGCACCGAAAGTGGATTCCGCCATTGTGCGCCTGGTACCCCACCAGACCCTGCCCCACCCGGCAGAAAACGAAGCATTGTTGGAACGTATTGTCAGTGTCGCCTTCCAGCAGCGTCGCAAGACCCTGCGCAATGCACTGAAACCCCTGTTTCCCGAACTCGATCCGGAGCAGCTGCCGGTAGACACCAGCCGTCGCCCGGAAACCCTGGGCGTCAAGGAATACGTGGAGCTGGCAAACTACTGCAACCAGTTACCTGCTCCCGAAGCACCGAAACAATAAGCGGGAAAATCTTTTGGCCACCTACGCAATCGGCGATATTCAGGGCTGCCTGGAACCATTACAAAGACTGCTGAAAAAAGTCCACTTCAACCCGGACAAGGACAAACTGTGGCTGGCCGGCGACATGGTTCACCGCGGCCCGGACAGCCTCGGTACCCTGCGTTTTCTCTACGAGCACCGCAGCCAGATTACTGCCGTGCTGGGCAACCACGACCTGCACCTGCTGGCCATTGCCCACGGCGCCAAGCGCCTGACCGACAAGGAACATGACCTCGCCGAAGTCCTGCGGGCAAAAGATGCGGATATATTGCTCGGCTGGCTGCAGAAGCAGCCGCTGATGGTGCACAAAAAAGTGGAGGACAAATACTTCTCCATGGTGCACGCCGGCATTCCACCCATGTGGAGCATGAGCAAGGCATTGGAGCTTGCGGGCGAAGTCCATCGGGCCCTGCAGGACCCGGCCATGGCCGAAGCCTTTTTCTTTGGCATGTACGGCAATGAACCGCATCTGTGGAGCGATCACCTAATCGGCGTGGAGCGCCTGCGCTCTATCACCAACTACTTCACCCGCATGCGCTTCTGCAAGGAAGACGGCACCCTGGACCTCATCACCAAGCAGGGACCCTTGGCCGCGCACCACGATTACCAACCCTGGTTCAGCTACCGCCACCGTAAAACAAAAAGCGACCGCATCATTTTCGGGCACTGGGCGGCACTGGAAGGGGAAGCGAACACCAAGAAAGTGTATGCGCTGGATACTGGCTGTGTGTGGGGCGGCTATCTCACTGCCATGCGGCTGGAGGACGAGAGCTTTTTCTGTGCGGACTGTGCGCCCTAGGACCTATCCCGCCCTCTGACCGAAAATCAGGCTGTTCGGGAATGGAGCGCAGCTGGTAGCCCGTAGAACCCCTCCTGGTCTCCTCTAAAGTGCTTTCCAACTGTCGACCTCCAGATTTCCATCGCCTTTCGGCCAGCCTCAACCCCATCACCCCCGGTTACTTTTTCCTCCGCCCCCTCAGGGTGGGATGCTGTCTGTCGTCGCCTGACCTCTAATCAAGTCTCCGTTTTTGTACATGTATTCAGCCACCCGTCGGTTTTGAGGGGGGCACATGTAGCGATGGTGCGTCAGCTTGCGGCGAATATCGAAAACGCAGGCCGACATACATTCATAATAGAAACAATAAGGTCTTAGAGCATGCAAGCTTCCTCTCGCGCGAGCGGGCACACCCGTCGCGTCCGTCATATTCACTCAGCCTCACTGCTGGCGATGGCAATTGTCGCCTCAACCCATAGTGCCGCCCAGACAGCAAACTCTGAACTTTCGATGGTGAACATTCCCGGCACCATCCAGACTGCAATCGGTTGTGCTGGAGACTGGGACCCCGCATGCGAGGTGTCGCAACTGACCTACGATGCCAGCGATGATCTCTGGCAGGGCGCCTACACCCTGCCGGCTGGCGACTACGAATACAAGGTTGCAATCGACGGTGGCTGGGATGAGAACTACGGCGCCTATGCTGACGCAAATGGCGGCAACATTCCGCTGAACATCGCCGCTGAGCGCGAAGTGAAGTTCATCTATGACCACGAAACCAACTGGATTGCCGACAACGTAAGGCACAGTATTGTCACCGCAGCCGGTGACTTCCAGAGCGAACTGGGCTGCCCCGGCGACTGGCAGCCAGACTGTCTGCAGACCTGGCTGCAGGATGTCGACGGTGATGGTGTCTACACCTTTATCACCGACGCACTGCCGGCGGGCGACTATCAGATGAAAGCGGCACTCAACGAGGGCTGGGACGAAAGCTACGGTGACAGCAGCGGTAACAATATTGCGTTTACCGCAGAGGCGGGCAAGGAAATTTATTTCGCCTTCGACAGCAACACAAAGAGCGTTGTGGTCAGCACCGACGGTGTTCCGCGTGGTGACCTGACCACAGACAAAGCACACTGGGTGGACGCATCCACCATCGTGTGGCCGGTTTCCCTGCCGGAAGGCGGCAGCGCCAGACTGGTCGCCAGCGACAGCGCCGCGCTTACCCTGGGGCCAGACGGCGTTGCCGGTGATACACAGGTTGTGCTGGCGCACAATGCGAGCGGCCTGCCTGAAAGTGTCAGCGCCAAATTCCCGCATCTCGCGAATGCCACCGCCTTTACCGTGCCGAACAGCGCCGACATCGCGGCACTGCTAAAGGGCCAGCTGGCAGTCGCTATTTTTGATGCGGAAGGCAACATTGTGGATGCCACCGGTGTACAGACTCCGGGAGTACTCGATGCGGTATTCGCATACGACGGTACGCTCGGTGCGACAGTGGGTGAAAACTCAATCGACTTTGCCCTGTGGGCGCCCACCGCAAAATCGGTCAAGGTCCACCTGTTCGACAGCGGTGACCAGTCAGAGCCGACGACGCATATTGAAATGACGTCCAGTAACGGCGTGTGGACCGCGTCCACGAGCATCGACTGGGACCGCAAGTTTTATATGTATGAGGTAGAGGTCTATTCCTACGCGACCCGCAAGGTCGAGACTAACTGGGTAACCGATCCGTACTCCCTGAGCCTTTCCACCAACTCCAGCAAGAGTCAGATCGTCAACCTGAACGACGCAGACCTTAAGCCGGAAGGCTGGGATTCGGTGATGAAACCATCGCTGTCTGCAGCGGAAGATATCTCGGTCTACGAACTGCATGTGCGCGACTTCAGTATCAAGGATGACACGGTCAGCGAGACGGCCCGTGGAACCTTCGCAGCCTTTGCCGAAGGCGGGCGCGGCAGCCTGCACCTGGCGGAGCTGGCGGCTGCCGGTCTCACCCATGTGCACCTGCTTCCGGCGTTCGACTTTGCCACCGTCAATGAAGACCGCTCCGCACTGAAAACCACCGGCGATCTCAGCGTTTATGCCGCAGACAGCACAGAGCAACAGGCCGCCGTCAATGCGATTCGCGATGAGGATGGTTTCAACTGGGGTTACGACCCGCTGCATTTCACCGTGCCGGAAGGTAGCTATTCCACCGACCCGGAAGGTGTGCAGCGCATCATTGAGTTTCGCGAAATGGTGCAGTCGCTGAGCGATATGGGCCTGCGGGTAGTGATGGACGTGGTGTACAACCACACCAGTTCTTTCGCCCAGTATGACAACTCGATCCTCGACAAAATTGTCCCCGGTTACTACCACCGCCGCAATGGTGAGGGATACGTGGAGATGAGCAGCTGTTGTGCCAACACCGCGAGCGAACACACCATGATGGAAAAGCTGATGCGCGATTCCATGAAGACCTGGGCCACCGCCTACAAGGTCGATGGTTTCCGCTTTGACCTCATGGGCCACCACAGCAAGGAGAACATCCTGAACGTGGCCGCCGATATGGAAGCACTCACCACGGAAACCGATGGCGTGGACGGTTCAGCCATCTACCTGTATGGCGAGGGCTGGAACTTTGGTGAAGTGGTCGACGACGCACGCTTTGTGCAGGCACGACAGGCGAATATGGCTGGCACTGGCGTGGGTACCTTTAACGACCGCATGCGCGACTCGGTGCGTGGCGGCAACCCGTTTGGGGGCTTCGAGGAACAGGGCTTTGGTACCGGCCTGTTTACCGACAGCAACGGCAAGTTCGGCGGTGACGATGAGCGCGCCACCCTGCTGACCCTCGCCGACAAGGTGCGAGTGACACTCGCTGGCAACCTCGCAGACTATGTCCTGGAAACATCGAACGGCACCGAGCTGACCGGCGCGGAGCTGATTTACAACGGCCAGCCCACCGGCTACACCGCCGATCCGCAGGAGTCCATCAACTACGTTGCCGCCCACGACAACGAAACCCTGTTTGACGGCATCCAGATCAAAGCCAACAGCACTACCAGCCTGGCTGATCGCGTGCGCCTGCAGAACTTCAGTAACTCGCTGGTAATGCTCGCGCAAGGTGTACCCTTCATCCATGCCGGGCAGGAAATCCTGCGCTCCAAGTCCATGGACCGCGACAGCTACAACTCTGGTGACTGGTTCAACGCCATCGACTTCTCCCTTGCTACCGACAACTGGGCCGCCGGCCTGCCGATCGCGGACAAGAACGAAGACAAGTGGGGCCTGATGGGACCGCTGTTGGCGGACCCGGCTATTGCGCCACAGCAGTCGGATCGGGAGTTTGCCCTGGCGGTGTTCAAGGACTGGCTGCAGATTCGCAACAGTAGCGGCCTGTTCCGCCTGCCCACCAAAGAGGCGGTGCAGTCGGTGGTGTCCTTCGCCAATACCGGCCCCGAGCAGATCCCCGGCCTGATCGCCATGCATCTGAACGATGCCACTGGCGATTTTGACGAGGAGACGTCGCAGATCCTGGTGCTGTTCAATGGCGGCGCCGAGGCTCAGGAGTTCACTCTGGCGTCTGCGGCGGAACTGCCGTTTGCCCTGCATCCTGTGCAGCAGGAATCGGCCGACGCAGCCCTGGCAGACGCTTCCGTGGAGGCCGGCGTGTTCACCGTGCCGGCACGCACCACCGCCGTGTTTACGCTCGCCCGTGCAGATGACACATCGATCATTGTCGACGAGGAAGAGGAAAACGAGCAGCAGGAGGATAATGACCAGGGGTCAGGCAACGGCTCCAGGGGCGGTGCCACCGGGTTCGCGCTGCTGGCCCTGCTGGCTGCGGCCCTGTTGCGTCGACGCCGCGTCTAAACGGTAAAAACCCAAGGCAATAAAAAACCCGGCATTTTTGCCGGGTTTTTTATTGATCGCTACTTATACCCTTGCGGATTCTGCGACTGCCAGCGCCAGGTGTCTGTCACCATCCGCTTCAGGTCCAGCTCGGTCTTCCAGCCGAGCTCCTGCTCGGCGTAGGAGGGATCGGCATAGCATTCGGCAATATCACCGGGGCGTCGCGGCACGATTTTGTAGGGAATCTCCCTGTCCGCAACCTCGGCAAAAGCGCGCACGATTTCCAGTACCGAACTGCCGCGGCCGGTACCCAGGTTGTAGGTGTAGCAGCCCGCGTCTGTAGCGTCTTTCTGCAGTTTATTCAGCGCCGCCAGGTGGCCGCGGGCCAGATCGACCACATGGATGTAATCGCGCACGCCGGTGCCGTCGGGGGTAGCGTAGTCGTCGCCGAACACCTGCAGCTGGGGCAGGCGCCCTACCGCCACCTGAGCCACATACGGCAGCAGGTTGTTGGGGATACCGGCCGGGTCCTCACCGATGGTGCCGCTCTCGTGAGCACCGATGGGATTGAAGTAGCGCAGCAGGCTCACCTTCCACTGGCTGCCCGGCGCCTTGCACAGGTCACGCAGCATGTCTTCCACGATCAGCTTGCTGGCGCCGTAGGGGTTGGTGGCACCGGTGGGGAAGTTTTCGCGAATGGGCACTGTCTCCGGGTCGCCGTACACGGTGGCCGAGGAACTGAAAATCAGCTGGTGTACACCAAACTCCTCCATCACCTGACACAGGGTCAGGGTGCCGGCAACATTGTTCTGGTAATAACGCAGGGGAATGGAAACGGATTCGCCTACCGCCTTGAGACCGGCGAAGTGGATCACTGCAGAAACCGGGTACTGACGAAAAACCTCCCGCAATGCATCCGCATCCTGGATATCCACCTGATGGAAGGGCACGGTCTTGCCAGTGATGGCCTCGACCCGACGTAGCGCTTCCTCACTGCTGTTGCACAGGTTGTCCACCACCACCGGTTCCAATCCGGCCTCCAGTAGCTCAACACAGGTGTGGCTGCCGATATAGCCGGCGCCCCCGGTTACCAGAACTTTCATAATTTTCCTGTTTTGTTGGATTTTCTGTCGCTTTCTGCCGAGATCACCGCGCCAGGCGCAGCGATCATCGCCCAACCGGGCGCACCATGGCTTTGAGGGACGCATTTTACGCCGTAAACGGGCTTCGCAAAACTGACACCCTTTTCAACCTATCTTGAACCTATCTTCCATTGAAGCCCGTAGCGCTGACTATCCTGAAAGTGCGGGACCTGATACCAGGCCCCCTGTTGCGACAGCAGCATCGTCGCGCAATCAATAGGTAATAAAGATAGCGATCTCGCGCGTCAGCGCTCTTCAGCATTCGTTGCGAGATGTATTCGCGGTCATCACACGCTGCAGCGCAGTAGGCACTCCAAGGCAGGAGGTCGATTACTGACGCGGTACGCTACAGGGAGTCGTACACCATGTCGATATTCAATCACTACCTGGAACGCTACGAGTCGATTCAGGAGGAAGAACTCACCATCCAGGAATACCTGGAGCTGTGCAAAAACGACCGCAGCGCCTATGCCTCTCCGGCCGAGCGCATGCTGATGGCCATCGGCGAGGCCGAGCTGGTGGACACCTCCCGCGACCCCCGACTCTCGCGTATCTTTTCCAACAAGGTCATCAAGCGCTACAAGGCGTTCAACGAATTCTATGGAATGGAAGAGGCCATCGAACAAATCGTCTCTTTCTTCCGCCATGCAGCCCAGGGACTGGAAGAGAAGAAGCAGATCCTGTATCTGCTCGGCCCGGTGGGCGGTGGCAAGTCCTCACTGGCGGAGCGCCTCAAGGCATTGATGGAACAGGTGCCCATCTATACGATCAAGGGTTCACCGGTGTTCGAGTCCCCACTCGCGCTCTTCTCACCCAGCGAAGACGGGCAGATTCTGGAAGAGGACTACGGCATTCCACGCCGCTATGTGAATACCATCATGTCGCCCTGGGCGGTGAAACGCCTGCATGAATACAACGGTGATATCACCAAGTTCAAGGTGGTAAAAATCCGCCCGTCGATCCTCGATCAAACGGCGATCGCCAAGACCGAGCCCGGCGATGAAAACAACCAGGACATTTCGTCGCTGGTGGGCAAGGTGGATATCCGCAAGCTCGAGGACTTCCCGCAAAATGACCCGGACGCCTACAGCTTCTCCGGTAGCCTGTGCCGTTCCAACCAGGGCCTGATGGAGTTTGTGGAAATGTTCAAGGCACCGATCAAGGTGCTGCATCCACTGCTGACCGCCACCCAGGAAGGTAATTACAACAGTACCGAAGGGCTCGGCGCGATTCCGTTCAATGGCGTAATTCTGGCGCACTCCAACGAATCCGAGTGGCAGTCTTTCCGCAACAACCGCAACAACGAGGCCTTCCTCGACCGCATCTATATCGTCAAGGTGCCCTACTGCCTGCGGGTGAAAGAAGAGATCAAAATCTACGACAAACTGCTCGAGCACAGCTCCCTGTCCAAGGCCCCCTGCGCACCCGACACCCTGCGTATGCTGGCGCAGTTCTCGGTGCTGTCCCGGATCAAGAACCCGGAAAATTCCAGTATATTTTCCAAGATGCGGGTGTACGACGGTGAAAACCTGAAAGACACCGACCCGAAAGCGAAAACCATCCAGGAATACCGCGACAATGCCGGTGTGGACGAGGGAATGAACGGCCTGTCTACCCGCTTCGCGTTCAAGATCCTGTCCAAGGTATTCAACTTCGACGCCACGGAGGTGGCTGCCAACCCGGTGCACCTGCTCTATGTACTCGAGCAGCAGATCGAACAGCAACAATTCCCGCCAGAACAGCAGGAGAACTACCTCGGGTTTATCAAGGAATACCTGGCCCCGCGCTATGTGGAGTTTATCGGCAAGGAAATCCAGACCGCCTACCTGGAATCCTACGCGGAGTATGGCCAGAACCTGTTCGATCGCTATGTGACCTACGCAGATTTCTGGATTCAGGATCAGGAATATCGCGACCCGGAAACAGGCGAGATTCTCGACCGCGCGGCACTGAACGAAGAGCTGGAAAAAACCGAGAAGCCAGCCGGCATCTCCAACCCGAAAGATTTCCGCAACGAGATCGTCAACTTTGTACTGCGTGCACGTGCCGGCAACCAAGGTAAAAATCCGGACTGGCGGTCCTATGAAAAGCTGCGTTCGGTAATCGAGAAGAAGATGTTCTCCAATACCGAGGACCTGCTACCGGTCATCTCATTCAATACCAAGGCTTCTGCGGACGACAAGAAAAAGCACGCCGACTTTGTGGCGCGCATGGTCGAGCGCGGTTACACAGAAAAGCAGGTACGACTGCTTTCCGAGTGGTATTTGCGGGTGCGCAAGTCGCAGTAAGCACTGATGAGTTTTGTGCCTTGAAGTCTCACGGTGGCGGCGCTGCCCCAGCAGCAGCACTGCCACCGAGCTCCCCCAGGAGCCTCGTGGCACTGCAGCGCACCGCAACATAAGGCAGTAAAGCAATGAGCTATATCATCGACCGCCGCCTGAACGGCAAGAAAAAAAGCACCGTCAATCGACAGCGTTTTTTGCGGCGCTACAAGTCTCATATCAAAAAAGCCGTCGGCGAAGCCATGAATAGCCGATCCATCACCGATATGGGTAACGGCGAAAAAATCAGTATTCCCACCCGTGATCTCAATGAACCCATTTTCTCCAATGGCCGTGGCGGACATATGGAGCAGGTGCTGCCCGGCAACAAAGAGTTTGTCACCGGCGATCGTATTCCCCGCCCCGGGCAGGGCCAGGGCCAGGGCAGCGGAGGAAGTGGCGCCAGTGATAGCGGCGAGGGTATGGACGAGTTCGTCTTCCAGATTTCCCAGGAAGAGTTTCTCGATTTCATGTTCGAAGGCCTTGAGTTGCCGAACATGGTCAAGCGCAAACTCGCCGGCAACGATTCCTTCCAGGTGGTTCGCGCCGGTATATGCAACGAGGGCACCCCGGGGCGACTGAACGTGGTGCGCTCGATGCGCGCTGCCAATGCCCGCCGTATTGCACTCAGCGGCGGCAAGCGCCGCAACCTCAAGTTACTCGAGCAGGAACTGGAACAGGAAGAAAGCAAGGATCCGGCGCTGCGCGACCAGCGCAAGGTTGAACAGTTACGGCTGGAGATGGAAGACCTGAGAAGCAGGATCAAGCGCATCCCATTTCTCGACGACTTCGACCTCAAATACAACCTGCTGGTGAAACAGCCCCGGCCCAGTTCCAAAGCGGTAATGTTTTGCCTGATGGACGTATCGGGCTCGATGAACCAGGCCACCAAGGATATGGCCAAGCGGTTTTTCCTGCTGCTGTACCTGTTCCTTCAGCGCAGTTACGAATACACCGAGGTCGTGTTTATCCGTCACCACACCAGTGCCAAAGAGGTGGACGAACAGGAATTTTTCTACTCTCGCGAGACCGGTGGCACCATTGTATCCAGTGCACTCAAAATGATGCGCGACATCATGCGTGAGCGGTATCCGGCCAGCGAGTGGAACATCTACGGTGCCCAGGCGTCCGATGGGGACAACTGGAACGACGACTCCAGCACCTGCCACAAGATTCTGATCGACGACATCATGCCCCACGTGCAGTACTACTCCTATGTGGAAATCACACCCAGAGACCACCAGGCCCTTTGGGACGAATACCGGAGTGTGGAACAAGTGTTCCCAGAACACTTTGCCATGGAGCAGATCATCGATGTAGGGGATATCTATCCGGTATTCCGCCAATTATTCACCCAGAAGGTTGCCGCCTGATGCTAGATACAGCGATCAATAAAAAGCAGCCCATCTCGACCACTTCCGAGTGGACTTTCGAGCTCATTCAGGAATACGACCGGGAAATCGCGCTGCTGGCCAAGGAATTTGGCCTCGACACTTATCCCAACCAGATAGAAGTTATCAGTTCCGAACAGATGATGGACGCCTACTCCTCGGTAGGCATGCCAGTGGGTTACAACCACTGGTCCTTCGGCAAACAGTTCATCAGCGTGGAGAACAATTACCAGCGCGGGCGCATGGGGCTGGCGTACGAGATTGTGATCAACTCCAATCCCTGTATTGCCTATCTTATGGAAGAGAACACCATGACCATGCAGGCGCTGGTCATCGCCCACGCCAGTTACGGTCACAACTCCTTCTTCAAGGGCAACTACCTGTTCCGCACCTGGACGGATGCCAGCAGCATCATCGACTACCTGCTGTTTGCAAAAAACTATATTGCGCGCTGTGAAGAACGCCATGGCGTGGATGAGGTGGAAGCGCTGCTGGATAGCTGCCATGCACTGATGAACTACGGCGTGGACCGCTACAAACGCCCCTACCCCATCTCGGCCCATGAGGAGGAGCGACGCCAGAAGGAACGCGAGGAGTACCGCCAGCGCCAGCTGAATGACCTGTGGCGAACAATCCCGAAAATGGATGGGGCCGAGGAGCATGAACGTCCGCACCGCTTCCCTGAGGAGCCGCAGGAAAACATTCTTTATTTTGTCGAGAAAAATGCACCGCTACTGGAGAACTGGCAGCGTGAACTGGTGCGTATTGTGCGCAAGCTTGCGCAATATTTTTATCCGCAGCGCCAGACTCAGGTGATGAATGAGGGCTGGGCCACGTTCTGGCACTACACCCTGCTCAACGAGTTGCATGCGCGGGGCAAAGTAACCGATGGCTTTATGCTGGAATTTCTGCAAAGCCACACCAGCGTCATCTACCAGCCCCCCTACGACAGCCCGTATTACAACGGCATTAATCCCTACGCGCTGGGCTTCAGTATTTTTACCGACCTGCGCCGGATCTGTGAAAACCCCACGGAAGAAGACCGGGCCTGGTTTCCGGATATCGCCGGCAGCAACTGGAAAGAAACCCTTCAATTCGCGATGCGCGATTTCAAGGATGAGAGCTTTATCCTGCAGTTTCTTTCGCCCAAGGTGATGCGGGATATGAAACTGTTCTGTATTTCCGATGATGACCGGGAAAAGGAAATTGAAGTGGGCGCCATCCACAATGAGGATGGCTACCGGGAGCTTCGCGCCAAGCTGGCCGGGCAGTACAACCTGGGGAACCGCGAGCCAAACATCCAGGTATATTCAGTAGATACCCGTGGCGACCGCTCCATCACCCTGCACCACACCCAGCACCAGCGCAGGCCACTGGGTAAAGACACGAGCGAGGTACTGCGGCATCTGCACCGTCTGTGGGGATTCGACGTGCACCTGCACAGCCTCAATGGCGACGAAATTACTGCAGATTTTCACTGCCCTGAACTCGGCAGGGACCGACCGGACGAAGAGGAATCAATGCTAGTGCCCAAGCCGATCTGACGATCGGCGGGCTTGGCGTATTCTTACAGGGCCCGACGAAGCACCGACGGACACTCAAGCCGGCCCCACCACTTCAGCGGCAGGTACTACCAGCCAATGCCTGATCAGGCATCCAGCAACAGGTTGATTCGACCCACGAGCTCGTTGCGATCGCAACTGGCGGCAACTACGGCATCGGCTCCGGCATCCAGCCAGTGTTGCTGATTGCTGTCACCATTCGGTGCGATTACCAGCACGCTCAATGAAGAGAATTCACTGCGGCAACGAATCATATCCAGCACCTGAAATCCGTTAACGCCATCCAGGTTCGTATCCAGAACCAGCATTGCGGGTTTGCTGGTTGCCAGCAGGGCGCCAGCGGTGAAACTGTCACCAGCGATCTCCACTTCTACACCCGCTTGCTGCAGCAACTGACGGCTTGCGGCCAGCTCCGGAGAGTCAGCCACCAGCAACACCTTGCGCGTCGCGCTACCCAGCTCAGCAGGTACCGGCATGGCGTTGTCACGCAGGAAGCCAACAAAGTCTTCCACGCAGATACGGTGGTCGCCGCGACCCGGCAGTTTGTAAGCTTTCAACTGGCCGCGCTCAATCCAGCGGATTACGGTACGGAAATTCACTCCACAGTACCGGGCAGCTTCCCCGGTAGTGAGTACATGCACTTCACTCATTTTATTACTATCCCCCACGAATCGCGCATTTAATTATTAATTATGCTGAATTAAACCAAATAAGCAGGCGTTAATTCTATGCCTATATAGGTTTAACGAACCAACGGGGACATCCCTCAATAAAAGTTTGATAGTTATGGTTGACAGTTAAGGCAGGTAAAATAGAATAGGCAGCATGTTCGCCTAGTTTATTAAAACATCGGCAACAAACGCTATCTCCCCTTAATTTGTAGCCTTTTGTAACAACCTACAGAAGCATCGGGGAACCTTGCGATTACGAGCTTGTTGGGATTCTCTCTTCACGAATACCCTAAGACCCTGGGCCCCCTTGTATTTTCGGGGCCTTTTTTTTATCTTCCAGCCTCCTCAATTTCCTACTATTTACCTGACCAAACGCCGCTTTTGGCGAAGTCGTGCTCAGGTTCAGCAGCATTTATGGCCACTTCCGCCCTCTTATTTCTCGCCGCCGCGACCAGATTCAGTCGGGGAGCCGGACAGTGAAGTGCTATCTGGTTGGCGGCGCGGTACGCGACCTGCTGCTGCAACGCCCAATACACGAACGCGACTGGGTGGTGGTCGGCGCCACGGAATCCGACATGCTCGCGCAGGGCTTTCGCCCGGTAGGCAAGGATTTCCCTGTCTTCCTGCACCCGGATAGTGGCGAGGAGTACGCCCTCGCCCGCACAGAGCGAAAAAGCGGCCACGGCTATGGTGGTTTCACCGTCTACGCCAGCCCCGAAGTCACCCTCGAGCAGGACCTGCAGCGCCGAGACCTCACCGTCAACGCCATGGCACAGACCCAAGACGGCCAGATCGTCGACCCTTATGGCGGCCGTGCAGACCTGGAAGCCCGCAAATTGCGCCACGTATCCCCGGCATTCAGCGAAGACCCATTGCGCATATTGCGCGTAGCACGCTTCGCCGCACGCTACGCGCCGCTCGGCTTTACCGTCGCCGATGAAACCATGACGCTGATGCGAGGTATGGTGGATGCAGGAGAGGTCGAACACCTGGTGCCCGAACGCGTGTGGAAGGAGGTAAGCAGGGCACTGACCGAGCCCCGGCCCGATGTTTTCATCCACGTGCTAAGGGATTGCGGTGCGCTGAAGGTCCTGCTGCCGGAAGTTGATTGCCTGTTTGGTGTCCCGCAGCCAGCACTCCACCACCCGGAAATCGATACCGGTGACCATATCCTGCGCGCCCTGCGCGAGGCCCCGGCAGACCTGCCAGTGCGATTTGCGGTACTGGTGCACGACCTCGGCAAGGGCATCACTCCGGACAGTGTACTGCCCAGTCACCGGGGCCATGAGGGCGCCGGGCTTCCACTGGTAAAAGACGTGTGCAAGCGCCTGCGGGTGCCCAACCCCATCACTGCATTGTCCCTCGGGGTATGTGAATACCACCTGCACTGCCACAAAGCCTTCGAGCTGCGCCCGCAGACCCTCCTCAAGATGCTGCGCGCCCTCGACGCCCTGCGGCGCCCCGAGCGCTTTGCACAGTTCCTGGCGAGCTGCGAGGCGGATGCGCGCGGCCGCAAAGGACTGGAGGACCGCGACTATCCACAGGCGGACTACCTTCGCGCAGCCCGTGAAGCGGCGGCCAATGTGGACCCACAGGCGCTGATCGCGCAGGGATATGAAGGCGCCGAGCTGGGCAAGGCCCTGGACCGGGCGCGCCTGAAAGTCGTCGCCGACCTCAAAAAATCTTATAGCGCACCGGGCCAGCAATAGCGCACCCGCCGGCTCACTCCAAAACCCCAACCACGATTACCGGGAACACGCCATGGCCACCGCCCTGATTACCGGCGCCGCCGCCCGCCTCGGGCGCGCCATTGCCGAAGAGTTACACCGAGACCACCAGGTTGTCATTCACTACCGCCGTTCCGCGGAAGCCGCGCAGACCCTCGCCGCGAACCTCAACGCCAGGCGCCCGGGCTCCGCCGCGACTGTGCAGAGCGACCTGGGCAGTGCCACCGATTGCGACAACCTGGCCAGCGCCGCCCTCGCCTGTTTTGGCGAGCTGAGCGTACTGGTAAATAACGCGTCCGCGTTTTACCCCACCCCCATTGGCGAGGCCGACGAACAGCAATGGGATGAGCTGATGGGCAGCAATCTCAAGGCCCCGTTTTTTCTCAGCCAGGCACTGGCACCCGCACTTGCCGAGCAGCGCGGTTGCATCGTCAACCTCGCGGATATTCACGCGGAAAAACCCATGCCGACACACACCGTGTACTGTGCCGCAAAGGCCGGCCTGGCGATGCTAACCAAAAGCCTCGCTCGCGAACTGGCTCCGCAGGTGCGGGTAAATGGCGTGGCGCCCGGAGCGATTCTGTGGCCAGAACAGGAGAGTGAAGGCTATAACAAGGAGCAGATACTCGCGCGCATCCCCATGCAACGCAGTGGTGACCCATCGGACATTGCCCGCACGGTGCGCTTTCTGGCAGTGGACGCTCCTTATATCACCGGCCAGATCATCGCCGTGGATGGGGGCCGCAGCCTCAATATCTGAACATTCGACCATAGAGTGAGCAAAAGCCAGTGAGCGAAAAACAGTTTATTTCCGCCCAGTCCCTGCTGGAGGACTCGTTTACTCTGGCCATGAAAGTGGTCGAGAGCGGATTTCGCCCGGACTACATCGTCGGCGTCTGGCGCGGCGGCGCCCCCATTGGTATTGCCGTACAGGAGATGTTCGATTTCCTCGGCTTTCACGCCGACCACATCGCCATCCGCACCTCTTCCTATACCGGTGTCGATCAGCGCAGCAAGGAAGTGATCGTGCACGGACTGACCTACCTGATTAAACGGGTGGAGTCCGATCAGAAAATGCTGATCGTGGACGATGTCTACGATACCGGACTCAGCATCCAGCAGGCGATCAGCGACTTACGCAAGGCCTGCAAGAAAAACACACCGGAAATTCGCATCGCCTGCCCCTACTTCAAGCCGGGCCGTAATTGCACCGAATTCGAGCCGGACTATTACCTGCACAAAACGGATGAATGGCTGGTTTTCCCGCACGAATTGAAGGGGCTGACGGAAGAAGAGATCCTGGAAAACAAGCCGGAGCTGCGCCGTCACCAGGAACTGTTGAAGAAGGTCAAAAAAACGCAGTAATGATCAAGGGGCGACACTCACATCGCACCACACAGGCAGACTCAGCCCACTTGCCCCTCGGACTCGTCAGCCTCACTGACAAAAAGCACATCGCGCACACTCAGGGGGCCGCCAGCGGCGCCGCGTACCGCCAACGGCGCTATGGGCAACCCGGAACCGCGCTCCACCAGCTGCATGGAATCCTTTTTGCCATTCCAGCGCTCACTCCACTGGCGCAGAGCCACCACCACGGTGAACAGGTCCCGCCCCTTCTCGGTAAGACGATACTCGTAGCGAGTGCCATGCTCCCCCACGTTTACCCGGGTCATCACCCCGTTTTCCACCAGGCGGGACAGACGGTCACACAGAATGTTCTTGGCGATCCCGAGACCATTCTGAAAGTCCACAAAGCGGCGGGTACCCAGCATCGCCTGCTTGATCACCAGCAGGGACCACCAGTCACCAACTTCATTCAGCGCGCAGGCCACCGAGCAGCCGATATCGTCAAAGCGTTTACGTGTCATAGCGCCAGTATACGGGAAAGTGGTTGCATTAAAAAACCAAATCCGGTTTCATTACGCAACCTTAATTGTGGGCACCCGCCGTCGAAACCGACGCTCGCCCGCCGAATTCCTGTGTATGGGAGACCGTTATGAGTGCCGAGCTGGACAGCCTGTTGCGTCCTTTTGAACATAAATCCCTGAAACTCCGAAACCGTGTGGCCATGGCCCCCATGACCCGAACCGCCTCCCCCGGCTATGTGCCCAACGACCTGGTTGCTGGCTACTACCGCCGCCGCGCCGAGGGCGAAGTGGGCCTGATCATTACCGAGGGCACCTGGGTGGGTCACCCCGCCGCCAATGGCTACGAAAATGTGCCGGCAATTCACGGTGAAGAGGCTCTGGCGGGCTGGAAAAAAGTCGTGGACGAAGTGCATGCGGCCGGCGGCCAGATTATCCCGCAGCTATGGCATGTTGGTTCGGTGCGCAAAGAAGGCATCGGCCCGGATAAATCCGTACCGGGGCACTCCCCTTCCGGACTATTCAAACCGGGCAAGCCCAACGGCCACGCGATGACCAAGGCTGACATTCAGGAGACAGTGAAGGCCTTTGCGGACGCCGCCAAAGCGGCCAAGCAGGTCGGCTTTGACGGAGTGGAAATCCACGGTGCCCACGGCTACCTGATCGACCAGTTTTTCTGGGAAGGTACCAACCAGCGCGACGATGAATACGGCGGCTCTCTGGAAAATCGTACGCGCTTTGCTGTGGAAATCGTGGAAGCCGTACGCGATGCCGTTGGCGAGGACTTTGCCATCGTACTGCGCTACTCCCAATGGAAACAGCAGGATTATGAAGCCAGGCTGGCGCAAACCCCGGAAGAGCTGCAGCGGTTCCTCACACCGCTGGTTAACGCCGGTGTGGATATCTTCCATGCCTCCACAAGACGCTTCTGGGTACCGGAGTTTGAAGGTTCCGACATGAACCTGGCGGGCTGGACCAAGGAGCTCACTGGCAAGCCGGTCATCTCCGTAGGCAGTGTCGGGCTCGACGACGACTTTATCGGCGGCAATAACCAGGGTATGGGCGGCACCGCCAACCCCACCGGCATCGACGAACTGCTGCGCCGCATGGAGCGCAACGAGTTCGACATGATCGCCGTGGGCCGCGCACTGCTGCAGGACCCCAACTGGCTGCAGAAAGTGAAAGAAGGGCGTGAGCAGGACATTGTGCCGTTTACCAAGGAAGCGCTTGCCAGCCTGAGCTAACCCGGGCAGGCCGCTGCAGCAACTGCAGCGGCCTGGCAGATTTCACTGCAATTTCAACCGCAAGGTGACAGATGCGGAGAGAACGGTGGATGTTTTGCTAGCCTATGAAAGTGCCGGCCATAGTGGCCCGTGCTGCGAAGGCAAAACTCCAGGAGTTTTAGCGGGAATTCGGTGAGGGACAGGAAGTGATCGATCGCCGCCTGCTGGCCATGCACGACATCGTTGCCGCAATGCAGGGAAGGCAGTTGCGACGCACAGCGACGCATCCCTGACGCTGACTGTGTAGCCAGCGCTAGGGCCAGTTGAATTCCACCGGCCAGAGCTTCTGGGCGGCCTGGTCGTATTCTTCCCACAGCTGCAGGTACGTCTTGCCTTCGACGGGGTGCATCTGGTCTGGAGCGAGTTCCGAGAGCGGCAACAGCACAAACGCATTTTTGAGAATCTCTCCCCGCGGCAGCCTTACGCCATCGACAACACCGGTGAGATCGTCGTAGGTGAGAATATCGATATCGAGGGTGCGCGCACTGAACTTGGGGCCGCTGCGAAGCCGTCCGTTGTCGTCTTCGATCTGGCGCAGATGTATTGCCAGCTCGCCCACCGACAAATCGGTTTCAATCGCGGCGACCAGGTTATAAAAGTTGTCGCCGTCAAAGCCGACCGCTTCACTTTCGTAGACCTGCGACATTTTCAGGTCGCCGAACGCTTTGACCAACGCATCCAGCCCCGCACCAAGGTGACGGTTGCGTTCGATATTGCTGCCGAGGCTCAGGAAGACTGTCGCCATTTTCAGGCCTCCGTGGCCGGTTGCTTGGCGCGCTCACCGCGCTCTATAACCACCCCAACATCGCGCGCGCCGCGCACTGCGCCGGGCTTGGAAAGACGCAGGCGTAACCAGCTCACCCCGAACTCGTCGCGCACAATCTGTGCGGCCTGTTCCGCCATGGTTTCTACCAGCAAAAACTCGCTGCCTTCAATAAAAGCAATCAATCGCTTGGCCACCGCCTTGTAATTGAGGGTGTGCTCGATATTGTCGGTGCGCGCAGCCTCGCTGATATCGAACGCCATTTCGATATCCAGACTGACGGTCTGGCGGACTTCCCGCTCCCAGTCATAGATGCCAATTATGGTGTCGACCTTTAAATCACGAATATAAACAATATCCATCGAGCTTCTCTTTTATCTCAATCAGTGTACGGGGTTTTGAGCAGCGCATTAACTTCTCAAAGTTCCGTCAGTGGCCAGCGCGGTCGCACTTCTATATCCAGACCTGCGCCCTCGCCCGCCTGCAGCCGCAAGCAACCGGCGTAGGCAATCATGGCGCCGTTATCGGTACAGAATTCCTGCCGCGGGTAGTAAACGCTACAGCCGTCTTCCGCGAGCCGCGCTTCCAGTCGCTGGCGCAACAGCGTGTTGGCGGACACTCCACCGGCAATCACCAGGATTTTCCTGTTCGCCTGCTTGAGCGCGCGGCGGCATTTGATCACCAGGGTATCCACCACGGCTTCCTGGAAGGCCGCGGCAATATCCGCGCAGGTCTGCTCGTCTGGCAGGCCGTCGTCGAGGGCGTGCTTCTGTACCGTGGTCAGGGTGTAGGTCTTGAGGCCGGAAAAACTGAAGTCGAGCCCGGGGCGGTCGGTCATCGGACGCGGGAAGGTAAAGCGCCGCGGATCGCCCTGCTCCGCGAGGGCGGCGAGGCGCGGGCCACCCGGATAGTCCAGATCGAGCATCTTGGCGGCCTTGTCGAAGGCCTCACCGGCGGCATCATCCAGTGATTCCCCGAGCAGTTGATACTCCCCCAACCCCTGCACATCCACCAACTGAGTGTGGCCACCGGATACCAGCAAGGCCACAAATGGAAACTCCGGAGGCTTTTCCTCCAGCATGGGGGCCAGCAGGTGCCCCTCCATATGATGCACACCGATGGCGGGCACGCCCCAGCCGTAGGCCAGAGCCCGGCCGGCGCAGGCACCGACCATCAGCGCACCGATCAGGCCCGGTCCGGCGGTATACGCGACACCATCGATGTCGGCCGGAGTGGTATTACTCTCGGCCATCACCTCGCGGATCAGGGGCAACAGCTTGCGCACATGATCGCGACTGGCCAGTTCCGGCACCACGCCACCGTAATCTGCGTGCAGCTTCACCTGGCTGTACAGGGCATGCCCCAGCAGGCCCTGGTCGCTGTCGTACAGGGCCACGCCGGTTTCATCGCAGGAAGTTTCTATTCCGAGTACTCGCACGGGTTTCCAGAGATCCTCAAGGTAATCGTCCGGCCGAACACAAAAAGCGGACAAATGGCCGCTTCTGACCGGGTTTCAGGGGCGCTATCATACTCTTTGAAGCCTTCCCCTAGTAAGGGGATTTGCCCCACAGGGCACGCCCGGCGACGGCCAATGCCGCAATGTATATAGCGACTATAGTTACAAGCCTGGCGACGACCTGCGGTAACGCCGGGATCTATGCTGAAACGAATGTGCCGGCAGGCTTGCGAAGGCCAGATCATCTGTATAGAATTTGCGCCCTCGCTGTGAACCGGCCTCCGGATTGCATCTGCGAGATGAGCAATTTGCCGGAAAGGCCGCCAGGATCCAGACCCCTAATCAACCGGGTATCTGGCCGAGAGAAACGAATTTTACAGGTAATCTAATGCCCTCAGTACGCATCAAAGACAACGAACCTTTTGACATCGCACTGCGCCGCTTTAAGCGCTCCTGCGAGAAAGCCGGTGTACTCTCCGAAGTACGTCGCCGCGAGTTTTACGAAAAGCCGACCTCCGTTCGCAAGCGCAAGGCTGCCGCTGCTGTTAAGCGTCACGCCAAGAAAATGCAACGCGAAAACCGCAAGTTCCAGCGTCTCTACTGAGTTCGAGCTTTTCTCTCGCTCACAGCACGCTGACGCGAATGCGGTTCGCGGCCAGAAACGGCGCCCGAGTTTTCTCGCGCGCCGTTTTTTATTGCCCTGAATTCACCCGGGAGGCACTCACAAGCCTTACACTTTTTTGTTGAATTCGGGCCGCGTTCGCCCAATATTGACCCCCTGATCTTTCATTCCCTTAGCCAATTGAATCCCGGACGATCCCAATGAGCACACTCAAGGAAACCCTCGCCACCGCCACCAAAGATGCCATGAAGGCCCGCGAGAAGGCGCGCCTTGCCACCCTGCGACTGATCAACGCCGAGATCAAACGGGTGGAAGTGGACGAGCGCATCGAGCTGGATGATGCGCGCATCCTCGCCCTGCTGGACAAAATGACCAAGCAGCGCCGGGATTCCATCACCCAGTACGAAAAGGCTGGCCGCCCGGAGCTGGCGGAAATCGAGCAGCAGGAAATCGACGTGATCCAGGAGTTCCTGCCGGAGCAGCTGTCGGAAGCGGAGATTCAGGAAATCGTCGCGGCGGCGGTCAAGGAGACCGGCGCCAGCAGTATGGCGGATATGGGCAAGGTCATGGCACAGGTGAAACCCCAGGTGCAGGGCCGTGCCGACATGGGCGCTGTCAGCAAGCTCGTGAAAGCTTCCTTCTAAAGAATCGCATATGGCAGGCAAAATTCCGCAGTATTTTATCGACGACCTGTTGGCCCGCGCCGACATTGTTCCCGTCGTCGATAGCCGGGTAAAGCTGCGCAAGACCGGGAAAAACTATTCCGCCTGCTGCCCCTTTCACGATGAAAAAACCCCATCGTTTACCGTAAGCCCCGACAAGCAGTTCTACTACTGCTTCGGCTGCGGCGCCAGCGGCAATGCGGTCGGCTTCCTCATGGAGTACGACCGCCTGCCCTTCCCGGAAGCGGTGGAAAAGCTCGCCGCCAGCCTCAGCCTGGAAGTCCCGCGGGAACAACTGGCCCCCGGGCAGATCAAGCGCCAGCAGGAGAGCCAGTCTCTTTACCAGCTCACCGAGAAAGCCGCGGACTTCTACCGCGAGAAACTCCGCGACCACAAGCTCGCCGCCCGCGCCATTACCTACCTGAAAAACCGCGGCCTGTCGGGCGCCGTCGCCAAGGAATTCGGCATTGGCCTGGCGCCACCGGGATGGGACAACCTGCTGAACCATCTGGGCACCAGCGCGGAAAAAGCGGAGCAGCTCGAACTGGCCGGCCTCGCCATCCGCCGCCAGGACAGCGATGGCAATCCGAGCAAGACCGAACCCGGTAAACGGCACCACTACGATCGCTTCCGCAACCGCATCATGTTCCCCATCCGCGACCAGCGCGGTCGCACCATCGCCTTTGGCGGCCGGGTGCTGGGGGACGACAAGCCGAAATACCTGAACTCCCCGGAAACCCCGATTTTCCACAAGGGACGCGAGCTCTATGGCCTGTGGGAGGCCCGTCAGGCCAACCGCGAGTTGAAGCGGCTGATCGTGGTCGAGGGTTACATGGACGTAGTCGCACTTGCCCAGTACGGCATCCGCTGTGCCGTGGCCACACTCGGCACCGCCTGCGGTGAAGACCACATTCAGCTGGCATTCCGCCACACCGGCGAACTGGTGTTCTGCTTCGACGGCGACCAGGCCGGCCGCACCGCCGCGCGCCGTGCGCTGGAGGCTGCCCTGCCCCATATGCAGGACGGCCGCAGCCTGCGCTTTCTGCTACTGCCAGAAGGGGAAGACCCGGACACCCTGGTGCGCCAGATCGGCGGCGAGCGCTTTGACCAGCTGATTGATGAGCAGGGGCGCCCGCTGGAAGACTTCCTGTTCGACCTGCTCGGCGAGGGCATCAACATCCAGACCATGGACGGCCGTGCGCGCCTGTCCAAGGCTGCGGCCCCCCTGCTCGACCTGCTCCCCGCCGGCGTCTATCGCCAACTAATGTTCCAGCAACTGGCGCGGCGTACCGGCCTCGAGCAGGACATGCTGGAAGAGATCATCGCCGCGGAAAAAGTCCGCACGGCCAAACTTGCCCAGCAGACCCAGGCCGCGCCAGGCCCCGCCCCGCAAAAGACCCAGGCCAGGACTGCGGCGCAACCAACACCCGAAGACGGCCGCCAGCAACCAGCCGCCGAATACCCGGGCGACACAACGGAAAGCGCCCCTCCGGGTTACGATGAACCACCGCCGGACTATGACTACGTCGACCTGCCACCCCACGGCGAGGAAGACGCACCCTCTCAGGAGCCCAGCCGCCGGCGCAGCGGCCAGTACCGCTTGCCCGCCGAACGCATGCTCATCGCCCTGCTCCTGCACCACCCGCAGCTCGCCCGGCTGATCGCCGACCATGGGCCGTATCGCGGCAGTAACGATGCAGATCTCCAACTTTTCGGCGAAATTTTGCAGGTTTTACACAAGAACCCGGACCTCAACAGTAACCAGCTGTTTGGCCGTCTGCTCAACCTCGAAAGCAAGGAGGCCCGCGAACTGCTACCCCAGCTCGCCATGAGCCACCCCATCGTGGGTGCTGCGGGGCCCAATATGGAGTACGACCCCGAGACCGAATTCCACGACTGTCTGCGCACCCTGGAACAGGCCGCGGAAAGGCAGCGCAAGCGGGGACTGGTGGACCAGCTCAAGAACAACGGCAACCAGCTGAGCCCCGAACAGCTGGCCCTGCTGGCGCAATTCCGGCGTAAACAGGACTGAAACGCCCGCCAGCGCGCCGATTTTCGGCCGCAGCACTGTTGCAAATACTTAAAAAGCTTGCCTGCCAACCCTTGAATTCCCCGGCAGCAGCACTATATATAAAAACCCGCCGTCCAAAACCGGCAGGAACCCGTTAGACAAGCGCGCCCGGACCCTCCAACCACCTACCTGCCTTGACAGTCACTGTGGTTATTGCTATCGCAAATACGCTATAATCCCGCGTCTTTGTCCAGACAAAAGTCCCGACTTTTCAATCCCCAGAATTCAGGGTTGTGCATGACCGACAAAACCCAGCAGCAAAAGACCACCTCCCGCATCAGAGAGCTGATCGCCCGCGGTAAAGAGCAGGGCTATCTCACCTATGCGGAAGTGAACGATCACCTGCCCGAAGACATCTCCGACCCCGATCAGGTTGAAGACATCATCGGCATGATCAATGACATGGGCATCAAGGTGTTTGAACAGGCACCGGATGCCGAAGAACTGTTGATGGCCGAAGGCGACAGTTCAGCCGATGAAATTGCCGCCGCCGAAGCCGCCGCCGCGCTCGCCGCGGTAGAGTCCGATGTAGGCCGCACCACCGACCCGGTGCGTATGTATATGCGCGAAATGGGCACCGTAGAGCTGCTCACCCGCGAGGGCGAAATCGCCATCGCCAAGCGCATCGAAGAAGGCCTGCGCGAGCTTATGGCCGCCCTCGCCTACTGGCCGGGCGCCGTGCAGCACGTCATTGACGAATACGCGCTGATCGAAAAAGAAGAGCGCCGCATCCCCGACGTGATCGCCGGCTGGCTCGACCCCGCTGACGAAGTCCCCCCGGGCGCCCAGGCTGGCCAGGCCGCGGAAGCCAAAAAAGCGGACGAAAAAGACGACGATTCCGACGACGATGGCGATGACGACGATTCCGCCGAGGAAGAAGAGAACGTCGGTGGCATCGACCCGGAAGAACTCGCGGAGCGCATGAACGCGTTGATCGCCGCGCAGAAGAAAGCCGACGCCGCTGTCAAAAAGCACGGTCGCGACTCCAAGGAGGCCGGAGAGGCCATGGAAGCCGTGGGCGAGGTGTTCCGCTTCTTCAAACTGGCACCGCGTCAATTCGATCCGCTGTACAACCAGGTTCGCAGCATTCTCGACGATGTCCGCGAGCAGGAACGCCTGGTTATGAACCTGTGCATCCGACGCGCCCGCATGCCGCGCAAGACCTTTATCAAGGAGTTCCCCGGCAACGAGACCAACGTCGAGTGGATCCCCGCGATCATCAAGAAGAAGCGCGACTACTCTGACGCCCTGCGCCAGGTAGCCGATGAGATCCAGCGCGCCCAGCGCAAACTGCAGCAGGCGCAGGACAAGGCTCAGCTGGACGTCGGCCAGATCAAAGAGATCAACCGCCGCATGTCCATCGGTGAAGCCCGCTCCCGTCGCGCCAAGAAAGAAATGGTCGAGGCCAACCTGCGTCTGGTGATCTCCATTGCCAAGAAGTACACCAACCGCGGCCTGCAGTTCCTGGACCTGATCCAGGAGGGCAACATCGGCCTGATGAAGGCGGTCGACAAGTTCGAATACCGTCGCGGCTACAAGTTCTCCACCTACGCTACCTGGTGGATTCGACAGGCGATTACCCGCTCCATTGCAGACCAGGCGCGCACCATCCGTATTCCGGTGCACATGATTGAGACCATCAACAAGCTCAATCGCATCAGCCGCCAGATGCTGCAGGAGATGGGCCGCGAACCCACGCCGGAAGAGCTGGGCGAGCGCATGGAAATGCCGGAAGACAAGGTGCGCAAGGTACTGAAGATCGCCAAAGAGCCGATCTCCATGGAGACGCCGATCGGCGACGATGAAGACTCCCATCTGGGCGACTTCATCGAAGACCAGAACCAGTCTTCCCCGATCGACACCGCGACCTCCACCGGCCTGCACGACGCCACCCGCTCCGTGCTGTCCGGGCTGACCGCACGGGAAGCAAAGGTACTGCGTATGCGTTTCGGTATCGATATGAACACTGACCACACCCTCGAGGAAGTGGGCAAGCAGTTTGACGTTACCCGCGAGCGTATCCGCCAGATCGAAGCCAAGGCGTTGCGCAAACTGCGTCACCCTTCGCGCTCCGAACACCTGCGCAGCTTCCTGGACGAGTAATTTCGTTTTAATGCGTATCGTCCATACTGAAAAAGCCCGGCTCGCCGGGCTTTTTTATGGATTGCGAATTTATGACAAACAGATGAACCAGCGGAGCCTTACCCAGAACCATGGAAGAGCAGTTTGTGAATAAACCCGGCAAAACCGGTATCTCGCGCCTGATCGACGCCACCGAATATTCCCGCCAGGGCCTGCTGGCTACCTGGCGCAACGAGGCCGCTTTCCGGCAGGAAGTATCCCTCGCGATTTTGCTGATACCCGCCGCCCTGTGGCTGGGCGACTCGGGTGTGGAACGCGCACTCCTTATCGGTGTGACCCTGCTGGTGATGATCGTCGAGCTACTCAACAGCGCGCTAGAGGCCGTGGTTGACCGGGTAGGCCCTGAGAAGCACCCGCTGTCCAAGATTGCCAAAGACACCGGCTCCGCCGCCGTCTCCATGTCCCTGTTGCTGTGGCTATCGACCTGGGCCTGTATATTGCTGCCGCGCTGGCTCGGCTGACCGCCCCTTCACCGTAAAACTGGCCGCGCGGGCAAGATTCCCCGTCAATCTTTGTGACCCGCCGGCACCAGCCCCGGCAGCCCTGCCGCATTCAACTAAAATTTCTTGGCGATCGTACCAATTGGCGCACGCAATGGATCCGCGTGCCCGCTAGAGCTATCAAAGCGGCCAATAACGAACCAGGGACGGAACATGTGGTATCCCCGCGCGGGTCGTGCGTTTGACGCCGGCGCCTCCAGACTGTGCGCGCTGGCATTGCCAGCACTACTCTCCTCACTTGCCCCAACCGGCGCCTTTGCGCAGGTCGCTCTCGGAAGCAGTGATGATCACTTCACCCTGAGCAGCGGCAGTCCCACCGGGCGCAGCCTCGACGCCAACCTCGGCACAACCCTCGACGGCGGCGGCGGCAATGACACACTCGTCATCCAGGGGCTCAGCCTGGAAAATCCCTCACGGCTGCGGCACTGGGAAACGATCTCCCTTGAGCAAGCTACTCGACTGACGCTGGATACCAACCTGACACTGGGCGATGCAGGCCACCTGCCCGGGCGCCTCGAGGTCGACAGCGAAAGTAGCCTGCTGCTGCCACACTACAGCGCTGGCATTATCACCAGCGGCGGCCAGGCTCTCACCCTGGTCAACCGCGGCACCATCGACATGCGCGGTAGAACCGCCAACCAGCTGCTACTCCGCGGTGACTACATCGGCCATACCGGCAGTGCCATGTACCTCGATCTGGTCGCCGGTGGCGACGACAGCCTGGCGGACCGTGTGATCATCGACGGCGGTCACGCCAGCGGCAGCACCCAACTGTACTTCAACCGGCTCGCGGGCAGTGGAGCCAGCACTGCGGACGGAATCCTGGTAGTGGAGGCCCGCAATGGCGGCAGCACATCCAGTGGTGCGTTCTACATGCCGCAATCGATATCCGCCGGCCCCTACGAGTACTACCTTTTCCGCGGCAACGGCGACTCACAAGACGACAACAACTGGTACCTGCGGTCTACCCTGCAGCCGGGCGACCGCCCCGCAATCCGCCCCGATTCCGGCGCGCACCCGATCGACAGCCAAAGCATTGCCGCTTTCACATCGACGGAAAGCGCGCCGTCAGTCATTACCGATGCCGATACCGATACCGAGGGTGCAGCCACACTGCTTGCACCCGCACCCGCGGCTGGCAACACACCGGTCCCCATCTATCGCCCGGAAATCCCGCTCTACGCACAGGCAAAGTCCCTCGCCCGCCTGACCTCGCTGCAGGAAATCGGCAGCTATCACAAACGCAGGGGGGAGCAGCGCAGCTGGTTTGACGGCATCAACGATGACTGGATGCGCGTGCACCACATGCGCGCGGACTACAACTGGAGTGGCGATATCAGTAACCGCTTCGACGGGAGTATCACCGGGGTTCAGGTGGGCACCAACCTCTGGTCCGGCCCGACCTGCACCGGCGGCGCGCGCGAGTCCGGGATCTTTGTCGGCAGCACCCGTGCCAGCGGCGACGTCTCCGGCTTTGCGCGCGGCTTCAGCGACTACAGTTCCGGCCAGAACCAGCTCACCAGCTACCACGTGGGTTACTACTTCAACGATTACCGGCCGGACATGGGCTACTTCGATATCACCGCCAAGGTGGCCTACCTCAAACTCGAGAGCCGGTCCTCCCGCGGCATCGGCGATACCATCACCGGCCCGCAGCTCACTGTTTCCGTGGAAAAAGGCATTACCTGGCAGGCATCAGAACGGATCAATATCGAGCCGCAACTACAGGCGGTGGTGAACTACAGCAACCTCAGCGCCTACTACGATGACATCTCCTGGGTGGAACCGGACATGACCCCGGAGGCGAACTTTCGCGCCGGGCTCCGCGCCTACAACACGGATGGCCGCTGGCTCGACGGCAACCTGCGCATGTACCTGTTTGGCAATGTCTGGCACACCCTCAGCGGCAACGATCAGCTGCTGTTCGATCTGAACGTGCAGCTGAACCTTGAACGGCAGGCAACCTGGGGGGAGTTTGGCGGCGGGGTCGTATTGCTGGAACACAAATTCGGCAGCGCTTTCCTCAACCTCGGCTACCAGCGATCCCTCGACAAGCTGAACTGGTCCGGTGGCAACGCCAGCCTCGGCTTCAACTGGGCCTGGTAAAGCGACCATACAGGCGGCAAAGCGTTGATTTGGCACTAAAAATCGAGTACTTTGCCAACCCGTTCGCAGGTCCCTGCGAGCGCCGGTGGGGGCCCTTAGCTCAGTTGGTTAGAGCATCCGACTCATAATCGGCAGGTCCTGGGTTCAAGTCCCGGAGGGCCCACCATTTCCACATTCCAGCCAGTTTTCTTCTGGCGCGAATATCCCCTCAAGTTCTCAGCCAAAATCACTGCTCGGGCGGAAATCACAGACGCCGGTATCGGGCTGTCTGCATCCCTATTGCTCCACCGAAGCATTTGCCGCGGGAGCCCGGAACTGCAGCACCGCAAGCGCGATTACCGTGATCGCCAGTGGTGGGAATGAAACCCACAAAACGGTATTCCATCCGTACACACTCAGGATGCCGCCGGATACGAATGAGCCCAGGGCCATCAGTCCAAAGACAATAAAGTCATTGAGCGACTGCACGCGGGTTTTTTCCGTATCGGAGTGGCATTCCAGCACCAGTGCCGACGCGCCCAGAAACCCGAAATTCCAGCCCAGCCCAAGCAGAATCAGCGTCCACCAGAAGTGTGCCACTTCGATGCCGCCGAGGCCGACGGCCGCAGACAGGCCGATCAACAGCAACCCCACCAGCATTACCCGCTCGGCGCCGAAACGCGCGATCAGTTTTCCGGTGAAAAAGCTCGGCGCGAACATGGCGATCACATGCCACTGCAGGCCGAGGTTCGACGACTCGGTGGAGTGTCCGTGCATATGCATCGCCAACGGTGCTGCAGTCATCAGGAAGTTCATCAGGGTGTAGGAAATCGCCCCGCAAGTGGCTGCGGCAATAAAGCGCGGTTGCCTGGCGATGATCCCGAGCGGACGCCCGCCAGTTTTCTCCGCCAGCGTGGGTTTTGGCAGGCGCACACCAAACAGGATGAAGGCCGATACCGCAGCCACGGCGGCCTGCGCGAAGAAGGTCATGACAAACAAGTGCGGCGACAGGTTCATGGTCCAGTTCACCAGCTGCGGGCCGACCACACCGGCAGCGACGCCCCCGGCCATGACCATCGACAGTGCCTGCGCCTTTCGGCTCGGCGCGACGCCGTCCGCCGCGGCAAAGCGAAAGGACAAAACCACTGCCGCGTAAGCGCCACCGAAAAACGTCGACAGACAGAAGATCCAGAAACTACCGACAAAAGAGGCGTACATGGCCAGCAGGCCGGCCAGCACGCCGGCACCCGCGCCGGCCAAAAACGCTGCGCGGCGACCATAGCGGCCGGCAATCACTCCCGCGGGGAGAATACACAGGGCCATGCCGACCACAAAAATGGAGAGCGGCAGGGTTGCCAGTATCGGCGACGGCGCCAGCGTATTGCCGACAATAGCGCCGGTGGCATAGACCACCACGGAATTCGCACCGGCCAGAGCCTGGGCGATGGCGAGCCGCCAGATATTACCGCGCTGCTCACGCTCACTGAGGGCCAGGGGGGCCTCGCTTTCCGGCGTACGGGTTTCAGTCACTGTGATTTCCTGTATCTGGCAAATAGGGCTCCCGAATCACCCCAGCGAGCTTCTCACGCGGTATGGTCAATTCAACTTCGCCCATCGAATAGGGGCCGAGAGTATACACGCCGTAAAACAGTATCAGCCCCTTTTCGGTTAGCCGGAAATCGTCGGTTTGCGCAAATGGCCAGTTCTGGCGAAAGTCGTCGCGCGCATTCTGGGTATCCAGCCACTGCAGGTGTGCTTCTTCAGCCATCTTCCAGAAGTTTTTTTCCTGGCCCGGCACAATCACATCACCCAACGTTACCCGACTGTCTTTCGCGAGATCCCAGTTCAACCAGCGGGTGACGGGCATACCGTGCGCGCCGCCGGTATAGAGGTAAGTGCTGGTCGCAAGGGTAAGCAGGTTTCCGCGACGTGCCAGCGTTTTTACATTTCCATTCAACTGCCAGCGCGCAGCGGAAATCTCTGAATCAGCTGCCGTGTCCTCGATAAATTTTTGCGCGACCTTGTCCAGAGAATCGAGTGGCGTATCATCGGATTCACCGTTTCCCTGCAATTGCTGTAGCAATTGCTCGTACACCGCGTCATTCAGTGCAGGGCGATCGGCAAACACCTGCCGGCTAATCATTACTGATGCGCAATCGTCTGGCGACGCACAGCCGGGCGCAGTCATTTCCAGACTTTCTGTTTGTGAAGTCAGCGCCATCGGCTCAGTGGCACTGTCGCGTTCGCAACCAGCCAGTACCAATAACAGCATCGTGCTGATCAGTAATCCATTGCCAAACAGTCGCTTTCTCGGTGAAGTCACTTGCAGCATAAATTTCTCTTACTCGAATTCATTGCGATCCCAATAGAGCATGCCCCGGGGCAGACGGAACAAGGAATATAACAAACGGTGCTTACCCACATCATCGTATCGAATGGCGGCCGCTCCCCGCCACTGCCTAAAGACTCGTGCTAAAGTGCAAGGTTCGCACCCAACCTGCAACTAAAAAGACCTGCGCGGGAGCCGTTTTTGATCACGTTCACCCTCAATAGCATCCACCGGATGGTCGACGAGCCTACTTTTGCGCGTGGTGAGGATTATTTCGGGCGTGGGCGGGTGATGGAGGCGTATTACGATGAGGAGTCGGGCACCTATCACGGACGCGTGAAGGGCTCTGCACGGTACGTGTATCGCGTGGAGCTGGATGTCGATCGCGGCAGGCTGGTGGGCCTCTGCTCCTGTCCGGTGGGGCTGAACTGCAAACACGCGGTGGCCACCGCATTGGCACTTCTGAAGGAGCCGGTGGCGCCCAAAGAATCCTCGGAGGTCAAAACCGCCTCGCAGCAGTCCGAAGAACCGGCATGGATGAAATGGCTGTCGGAACTACCTTCGGCGCCCGCCACGGAGGCGGTACCGCTGGAGTACGGGAATCACTACCTGCTCTATTTTCTGGAGCAGGACGACCGGCAGCGGCTGCGCCTATCCACCAAAAAGGCCTACCTGAAAAAAGACGGCAGCTGGAGCCAGCTGCGGCACTTTGCCCCGGATACCGCAAGTCTCGGCTGGAACCGGCCAAGCCACCTGCTGGAGGAGGATGTCACGATCCTGCAGCTGCTGCCGCGCACCAGTGCTGCCGGCCGGCTGGAGCTGATCGGTGAGCAGGGGCGACGGGCGCTGACGCTGTTGCTCGACAGTGGGCGCTTCTACCTGGATGACACCGCGCTGCAACGCGCCCCCGGGAGGCAGCTTAGTTGGCAATGGCAGACACAAGGTTCTCATCAGCACCAGCTCACCCCCATTCTGGAGGGGCTGACCTCCCGGGATCAGTGGCAATTGATTCCCGTTACTCCCCCCTGTTACCTGGATACAGAGAACGCCGCAATCGGCGATATTGCCACCAGTTTGTCCAGCCGACAGCTGCAACACCTGCTGGAGATGCCCGCGGTTTCCGATCAGGAGCTGGGACTGATGTCGGTACAGTTGCGACAGAAAATTCCCGCCACACAGCTACCACTTCCCGCTGAGCCAAAGCTGCATACAGTGGAAACTTTCACCCCGAGAATTACCCTAGTCGGTTGTGATCTCGATCAGTACAAACTCCCCGCGCTGAAGCTGAGTTTTGACTACGCCGGGTTTTCACTAACACCGGCCTATAGCAGGCACTTTGAAGGGCCTGACATCACGCGCGAGCGAAACGGCATCTACTTCCATATCAAGCGCGATATGGAAGAGGAACATCGTCGCAGCGACCTGATTCACGAGTCCGATCTGTACCTCATCCCTGAGACGCTCGGCGGCCAGGAAGAGATCTGGTTACCGCAGGCCGCCGGGCCCGACGACATACCCCAGCGCTGGCGCGACCTGCTGCAACATACCCTCCCCGCGCTGGAGCAGCAGGGCTGGGTCATCGATGCTGATCCCAGTTATCAGTTTGATGTCGCCCGTGCCGATGTAGCCGTCGAACTCGCGGACAGCGGCAACCAATGGTTCGAGGTTGGGCTTGACCTTACATTACCGGACGGACGCCAAGTTCCCATCGTGCACCTGGTCGAACAATGGCTGGAGCAGAATGCGCCCGATGAATTGACCGTCAACGTTGGCGGAGACTGGGTGAGTGTAAACACACAACCGCTGCAAAGTATCCGCGGTCTGTTACTGGACTTGCTGCGCGAGAAAAAACTCGCTGGCACCGTCCGCTTACCCGCTTTCCAGGCGGCGCAATTTGAACAGCTCGCCGAGCTGGATCAACGCAAAGCGCCCGCAACCCGCAAGATGATCGAGCAGTTGCGGGATTTTTCCGGGCTGGAAGAGGTTCCACTACCGAAAAACCTCAATGCAACACTTCGCCCGTATCAGAAGGAAGGGCTCAACTGGCTGGCATTTCTCCAGCGCTACGGTTTCGGCGGCATCCTCGCGGACGACATGGGACTGGGGAAAACCTTGCAGACACTGGCGCTGGTACAGCACATGAAGGAGAGCGGCCTGCTGGAGAAACCGGCGCTGGTAGTGGCCCCTACCAGCCTCACCGGGAACTGGCAGCATGAGGCGGCCCAGTTTACTCCCCAGCTGGACGTGACGCTGATTCACGGCCCGGACCGCGCCGTGGCGTTCGACAAGCTACACAGCAGCGATCTGGTCATTACCACCTATCCGCTACTGGTGCGAGACTGGGAGCGCTACGACAAGCAAACGTTCAGCCTGGTGGCACTGGACGAGGCTCAGGCAATCAAAAATCCCACCACCAAAATTGCGGAGTGTGTGCGGCGTATCGACGGTGCTACACGCCTGTGCCTTTCCGGTACGCCACTGGAAAACCACCTGGGCGAGCTCTGGTCACTGATGGATTTTGCCCTGCCGGGCCTGCTGGGTGGCCGCAAGACCTTCAATGAAGCCTACCGAACGCCGATTGAAAGTCACGGTGAGTTTGAACGGCAACAGGAGCTCGCCCGCAGAGTGCGGCCATTCATGTTGCGTCGCACCAAAACTGAAGTCGTTTCCGAACTTCCGCCCAAAACTGAAACCATCCAGTATGTTGAACTGGGAAGCAGGCAGCGGGCACTTTACGAAAGCGTGCGTATCAGTATGGAAAAACGCATCCGCGAGCTGGTCGCCCGTCAGGGGATAGCAAAAAGCCATATTGAATTTCTCGACGCGCTACTGAAGCTGCGCCAGACCTGTATTGATCCGCGGCTGGTCAAGCTGGACAAGGCTGCCGGCATCAACGAGAGCGCCAAACTGGACTGGCTGGCAGAAGCCCTGCCACAGCTACTGGAGGAAGGCCGCAGCCTGTTGATATTTTCCCAGTTCACGGAAGTGCTGAAACTGGTGGAAGCACTGCTGGAAGAGCTAAAGGTCGATTACACAAAGCTCACCGGGCAGACCCGCAAACGACAGCAGGCAATCGACAGTTTCCAGAATGGCGACGTGCGGGTATTCCTGATCAGCCTGAAGGCGGGTGGTGCCGGACTCAACCTCACCGCCGCCGATGTAGTGATCCATATGGACCCCTGGTGGAATCCGGCGGTAGAAAACCAGGCCACAGACCGCGCCCACCGCATCGGGCAGGACAAGCCAGTATTCGTCTATAAACTTGTCGCGGCAGAGACGATTGAGGAGCGCATTCACCGGATGCAGAAACACAAGCAGGCGCTGGCGGATGCGCTGTTTGATGCGGCAAACTCAGCGAAGCTCCCGACTGACGACACAGAGCTGCTGGACCTGCTTCAATAAGGCTGCCGGCAACGCAGCACTGCTTCACTCAGAAAGAGATGCTGAGACCAATACCCGAGAAGTTCGCGTTCTCGTACTGCCCCACAAATTCCTGCGAACGGCGCGCGTGATAAAGGCTCAGGTAATAGCGACCAGCAGCAAAGGCGCCACCAAAGCGCCACTCACTCACCTGCGGCTCTTTCTCAACCCAATGGCTCGGCTTACTGCTGTTGCCGTCGAGAAAAATATCCCGGCTGATAAAACGCGTCTGCCAGTCCGCAAACAGGAACCAGCTCCCCGACACCATCGCCGCCCCGAAATCCGGCGCGACGGTAGTCGGTTGCAGTGCGCTGACACCGGCACTGGTATAGAGGTTTTTACCCAAACGAATGCCCAGCCCCAGCGCCGCCTGCGTCGCCACATTACCCGCGCTGCCACCCAGAGTCCCGGAAAACTCCCAGCCGGTTCCGCTGTCCCCGAGCGGTTGGATGTGTGCCCACTTGCGCGCGTAACTCACCACCACGCCGGCCTCATCTTTCAGCTGGTGATCCCAGCCATTGACGTCATAGGCTCGCAATACCTGATGCGTGGTGCGTTGCGCCTGCTCGGCGCCGGATGATGGACCGACAATACCGGCCTGGACGTCCAGGCGCTCGACAACCAGGAGGCCACTGTTTGGTAACAGGTGTTGGGATTTGAGCGAGCCGCCGAGATACAGCCAGCCAGCGTAGGGGCGGTCATCCAGGATCAGGTCTGACCGGGCAACCTCATAGGGGGTGTATATGGCTTGGCCGAGAGCGTATTGAGAATAAATTTCCCGGTTTTGATAAGCATCAGGTAAAAGGTTTTTTATCCAGCTGACCGGAGCATCCGGTGCGTAGGTGAGTTGCAGCCCCTGGGTGTAATAGGCATCGCTGGCACCATCAAAGGAATCGTTTTCCAGCTGCAGATTTACCGAGCCTGCAGCCGCCGGTGCGGGGGATGTAGCCAGGCAGAACACGCTCATCCATACCGCGTAAGCCGGCCACAGAAACGAAGTTCCATTTCGCTTTATCTGTTTCACGCATGGATTTTAGGAGAGCCCCGGAATTCCTCCAGAAACTCGGGTAGACAGATACGTCTGGATAAACGCCGGTCATTCGGCGCGGGCTGGGCGGGATTTCGAGAACCACAAAAGGCCGCCAAGCAATGTGCCGAACAGGCTCCCAAGAAGATGACTGGATACGGCGACTTCAGCCTCAATCAACTCTGCAGTAGCGGCACTGGGACCGGCGGTGAGCTCCCAGGCCACCTTTGCGAAACAACCCAGCAGTAGCAGCGCACCGGACCAGCGACGCTGGTACAAGTCACTCAGTGCGCCGAAGCAGAAAAGGCCATGCAACACACCCGAGAGACCATAGTAATACTCCATTTCCGGGAACCAGAGCCACAGTCCGGCGCTGATCAACAGGGACAATCCCGCGGCCAGACCAAGGTAAGCCGCCACCGGGTGTCGCTCACCCAGCAACGCAATCCGCCCAAATACAAACCAAAGCGCCACTACCGCTGCAGCATTCAACATCAGGTGCGCTGCATTCGTATGCACCAGCTGTCCGGTGAGTAGCCGCCAGTACTGGCCACTGGCCAGCGCGGCGCGATCGTACAGGAAAGCGTCCGGGTAAATGCCCTGCAACCATTGCAATGCGGTGCACAACAGCAGCAGAACTACCGGTCCCCCCAGACTGCCCATCAATGCCCGACTGCGCCCTTTACTGACCATCGAAAATCAGATCAAAACCGGGGCTGATTCCGCTTCCGACGGCTCGCTTTCGGAGGGCCGGTTTTTGCGCTCTTCAAGCGTACGCTGCAGTGACTCATCCAACGCTTCCAGCGTCCGCTGCAATTCTTCCGAATACACTTCCAGCGCTTCCGATGCCTGCTCGCTCATCTCTTTGCCGCTGCTTTCCAGCTCCTCGAGCATCTGGTCCATCTGGATACCGGCCTCGTCCGCAGAGCGCTCGAACTGTTTCGACAGATCTTTTCTGAACAGGTCGAACTTGCTCAACAAGTCTCCGAACACACCGCCATTGATGCTCATCGCGGTACGCTCGTAATCCACCAGCCACTCGCCATCGCGCTGCACCAGGTAGGTGGTGAAGGAACGGATGCGCCCCCTTTCCGGGCTGGACAGCTCCACTGCCACGCTGGCTTCATCGCCATCAATGACGACTTTGCCCCACTTGGGCTGATAGCTATCCCATTCCACTGAAAAAGCGTCGTAGCGCTCGACGCTGTCCAGCGTGGAATACCTGACGGCTCCCGACATGTCGTCGCGGATGGCCGCATCCCAGAATGCCACGGTGACTTGCTGCGGGGTTTCCGGCCCGGAGCAGGCGGACAGCAGGAACGCAAAAGTGGCGAATGCGGTGGCGGTGAGGTGTCGCAGTTTCATAGTCAAATCATCGAGCGGCTACATGGGAAAACGCCGGCATTGCGGGCTTACCGGCACCGGCGTCGATCGCGATAATCTAACACATTGCCGCCCTGACTGGCCGTTCAGCGTACAGGTGGCCGCAGACGCGCCCTACTTCCTAGTGGCAGGTGGCAGCTACCCAGAAACCTGCAAACCTCAGCCGGCCTCGCAGGCCTCCACCTTCGCACTCAATGCCTTGAGTACCACTGCGGTCACCACTGTGGTTACGACTTTTTCAGAACACATACCTGATCCCCGTAGTAATTGTCTGCATAGTTACATTCCTGCACTTCCGCACTTCCAGACTGGCTGTCTTGGCTCTTCATTTCCTTCTCCCAAATGGATTGCTGAGTACGGGGTAAAGCTACCGCCGGCCACTCCATAGGTGAAATCAAAATTCTCTCTCGAGAACATTGCTTAAAGCTATAAAAGGTATGCAACCGATAAATGTAAACGTGCATCAAAATGTAATTCTTCCGTCAGCCCCTCTGGCATTCGCGTCAATGATCAGGCAAACTACCCGAAATGAAAACGTTTACATTTTGTTGAGCTCCATCGTGAACTCGATGGAAACTGCTCAG
This sequence comes from Microbulbifer hydrolyticus, assembly GCF_009931115.1. Taxonomy (NCBI): domain Bacteria; kingdom Pseudomonadati; phylum Pseudomonadota; class Gammaproteobacteria; order Cellvibrionales; family Microbulbiferaceae; genus Microbulbifer; species Microbulbifer hydrolyticus. The sequence goes on from NZ_CP047491.1 coordinate 3,835,278, forward strand.
CAAAGCGACAGATGAGAAAGCGATAACATTCATGGACAAGCTCAGTCAGCTGCGGGCGATGACCGCAGTGGTTGCCGATACCGGTGATATCAACGCCATCCGCCAGTTCACCCCGCTGGATGCCACCACCAATCCCTCCCTGCTGCTGAAGGCCGCTCAACAGGCGGAGTATCAGCCGTTGATCGATGAGGCCATTGCCTGGGCCGCAGCGCAGGGCGGCAGCAGCAGCGAGCAGACGTCATTGTGCGTCGACCGTATCGCCGCCAAGATCGGCTACGAGATCCTGCAGATCGTCCCCGGTCGTATCTCCACCGAAGTCGACGCGCGACTGTCTTTTGACACCAACGCCACGCTGGCGCGCGCCCGCCGGCTGATGGACCTGTATGCACAGATGGGAGTGGCCGCGGAGCGGGTGCTGGTCAAGATCGCCTCCACCTGGGAGGGCATCAAGGCGGCGGAAATCCTCGAGCGCGAAGGTATCCACTGCAACCTTACCCTGCTGTTCAGCTTCGCCCAGGCCCGCGCCTGTGCCGATGCGGGCGTTACCCTGATCTCTCCATTTGTCGGCCGTATTCTCGACTGGCACCTGCAGAATACCGATGCCACCGGTTTTACCCCGGAACAGGATCCCGGTGTGCAGTCCGTGCGCCGTATCTACCAGTTCTACAAGGAGCACGGCTTCGACACGACGGTGATGGGTGCGAGCTTCCGCAATACCGGGCAGATCGAAGCCCTCGCCGGCTGCGACAGTTTGACCATCAGCCCGAACCTGCTGGCGGAACTGGCGGAAGACCATGGCGAACTGCCGCGCGCACTCACGCCCGCAGACAACTCAGGCAATTCCTCACCGCCCCTTGGCGAAGGCGACTTCCGCTTCCAGCACAACGACGATGCCATGGCGCACGAAAAGCTGGGCGAAGGTATCCGCAAATTCGTCGTCGACCAGATTGCGCTGGAACACCAGCTCAAGGCGCGCGCAAAGCAGGGAGAGCCCGCCTGATGAGCAATGAGCAAACGGTATTTCTCGGGATCGATGCCGGCACCCAGAGCCTGAAGCTGCTGGCCTACGATGCCGTCCAGAAACAAATCCTGCACGTGAGTGCCGCGCCACTGGAACTGATCAGCCGAGACGACGGCAGTCGCGAACAGCTTGCGGCATGGTGGCTGGACGCGTTGCGCCAGTGTATGGGTGAGCTGCCTGCGGAAATCAAGGCGCGGGTGCGCGGCATCGGCATTTCCGGTCAGCAGCACGGCTTCGTGCCGCTAAATAAAGCCGGAGAAGTCATCGCGCCGGCAAAGCTCTGGTGCGACACCAGCACCATTGCCGAGTGCGAGGAAATCACCGCGCGCTTTGGTGGCAGCGCGCGCTGTATCGACGCCGTGGGCAACCCGATCATGCCCGGATATACCGCACCGAAAGTGCTCTGGCTGAAGAAAAACAAGCCGGATATCTACAGCGAACTCGCGCATATCCTGCTGCCCCACGATTACCTGAACTTTTACCTCACCGGAAAAATCTTCACCGAGTATGGCGATGCCTCCGGCACCGGCTACCTGAATATCCTGCGCCGTGAATACGACCGCGACATGCTCGCGGCGATCGACCCGGATCGCGACCTGCTGCCCCTGCTGCCGCCCCTGCTGGAGGCAAACGCCACCGTTGCACTCGGCCAGAAAGCCGCAGGGGAGTTCGGCCTGCCGCCGGGCATCCTGGTTTCTACCGGTGGCGGTGACAACATGATGGCCGCGTTCGGCACTGGCTCCATCGCCCCCGGCGTGCTGACCCTTAGCCTGGGGACTTCCGGCACCCTGTTTGCCCACTGTGAAAATCCGGCCATCGACCCGCAGGGCGACCTCGCCGCGTTCTGTTCATCCAGCGGCGGCTGGCTGCCACTGCTGTGCACCATGAACTGCACCGTGGCCACAGAGCTGACTCGCAAGGCGCTGGGCAAATCCATCCCCGAGTGCGAGGCACTGCTGGAAGAGTCGGAGCCCGGTGCCGGTGGCCTCCAGAGCCTGCCGTTCTATAACGGCGAGCGCATACCCAACCTGCCCAATGCACGCGCCAGCCTGCACGGCATGACCGATACCAACATGACCGCAGGCAACCAGTACCGCGCGGCCATGGAAGGGGCCACCTTTACCCTGCGCCGCGGCCTCGACGCGTTTGCCCGCGCCGGGCAGCAATTTAAAGCCATTCGGCTGACCGGCGGCGGCGCCAAAAGCCCGCACTGGCGGCAGATGGTGGCGGACGTATTCAACCTGCCGGTAGAGGTTCCCGCCCAGCAGGAAGGCGCCGCCTTCGGCGCTGCCATGCAGGCGCTCTGGGCCTGTACGGAAAGCGGCGATTTACCCGCGCTGGTGAACGAGCACCTGGCCGTAGACGCGTCTCTCGGCTGCGTACCCGTCACAGAAAACGTATCCGCCTATAAGGCCCTGTATCAAAATTTCCTGGATCTGCTCGGCAAGCAGTATCCGGGCATTCAATAAATTGCTGTTTGAAACCTGATAGATACCGATAAGCACCGAATAATTCTGGAGAGAAAAAATGAGCAGAAATCTTTTTGTCGGCGACAAGGAATACTTCCCCGAAATTGGCCAGATCCAGTTCGAGGGCCGCGAGTCCGACAACCCGCTGGCGTTCAAATACTACGATGCCAACAAGGTCATCGGCGGCAAGACCATGGAAGAGCACCTGCGCTATGCCGTCTGCTACTGGCACACCTTCTGCGGCAAGGGTTCAGACCCCTTCGGCCGCGATACCCAGACCTTTGCCTGGGATGATGCGCCCAATGCCATGGCCGCCGCACAGCAGCGTATGGACGCGGTATTCGAGTTCGCCACCAAGCTGGGCGTACCCTATTACTGCTTCCACGATGTGGATATGTCTCCGGAAGGCAACACCGTGGCAGAAACCGAGAGCAACCTGTCAAAATTGGTGGAGCTGGCGGCAGAGCGCCAGAAAGCCTCCGGTATGAAACTGCTATGGGGCACCGCCAACCTGTTCTCCAACCCCCGCTACATGAACGGCGCCGCCACCAACCCGGACTTCAACGTGGTCGCCTATGCGGCCAGCCAGGTGAAAGCCGCACTGGACGCCACCGTGGCACTGGGCGGCGAGAACTATGTATTCTGGGGCGGCCGCGAAGGCTACATCTGCCTGCAGAACGCCAACACCAAGGTGGAACAGGAAAACCTCGCGCGCTTCCTGACCATGGCGCGGGACTACGGCCGCTCCATCGGCTTCAAGGGCACCTTCCTGATCGAGCCCAAGCCCATGGAACCCACCAAGCATCAGTACGACTTTGACGCCCAGACCGTGATCGGCTTCCTGCGTCACTACGGTCTGGACAAGGATTTCGCGCTCAATATCGAAGCCAACCACGCCACCCTGGCCGGCCACACGTTCGCGCATGAGCTGCAGATGTGTGCCGATGCCGACATGCTCGGCTCCATCGACGCCAACCGCGGCGACTACCAGAACGGCTGGGATACCGACCAGTTCCCCACCGACATCTATGACGCGGTACACGGCATGATGGTGGTTCTGGAAAACGGCGGCTTCAAAACCGGCGGTCTCAATTTCGATGCCAAGGTGCGTCGCGAGTCCATCGACATGGAAGATATTTTCCTCGGCCATATCGGCGGCATGGATACCTTTGCCCGCGGCCTGGAAGTCGCCAACCGAATTCTCACCGAGTCCCCGTATAAGAGCTGGAAGGAACAGCGTTACGCCAGCTTCAGCGAGGGCAACGGCAAGGCATTTACCGACGGTAAACTGAGCCTGGCAGACCTGCGCAACCTGGCCGCTGAAAACGGCGAACCTCGCCCGACCAGCGGCAAGCAGGAGCTGTATGAGAACCTCATCAATCAGTACATTTGATTGATAACTCCCACACGTCAGATGACCATCTTGGGCCCGCTTTTGCGGGCCTTTTTTATAGGCGCCAAACGCAGCGTCTGGCTGCTGGATACCATTCCAGAGGTGTAAGCGCTACCATCTGTCGCTTCATCTGCCAGCACACGCCAAGCTGAGCCCAATTACAGAGCCCGAAAAGGGCCGAGCAACAGAGAGTACTGCCCGGTGTCTATCAAGAAAGTCGCCAAACTCGCGGGTGTATCCACCGCTACCGTGTCCCGCTATCTCAATAGCCCGGAACAAGTGAAAGAGAAGACCCGCAACAAGGTGCGGGCAGCAATCGAAGAGACCGGTTATGCACCCAATACCCTGGCGCGAAACTTTCGCCGCGGTAAAACCAGCCTGATCGTGGTCGTGCTGCCGAGCATCGGCGACCCATTCCTGGAAAGTGTGATGCGCGGTGTGTGGAAAGTGGCGGACGAGTTGGGCTACAGCATTCTGATACGCGATACCCAGTCTAACTCGCACGATTTTGACGAATACACCGACCTGGTATTTTCCAAGCAGGCCGATGGCATTCTGCTGCTGGCCAGTATTTCGCCCTTTGGTGAAGCGGAAGCCCGGCGCGGCCCCAGTGGTCAGGCGCACCCGCCGCTGGTACTGGGCCTGGAAAGTGTATCCGCGGAGCTCTCTCAGTTTCCCAGCGTGCGCGTGGATAATGTCGCCGCCGCCGCGGATGGCACAGAATACCTGATCCAACTCGGACACAAGCGCATCGGCTTCATCACCGGCAAACCGGATTCTCTGCTGACCCACGACCGTGAAAAAGGCTACCGGGATGCCATGCACAAGGCGAAGCTGAACGTCGCACCAGAATGGGTAGTAGAGGGTGAGCAAACCATCGAAGGTGCACGCCGTGCCACCCGCCAGTTACTCGAACTCGAGCAACGCCCCACAGCCATTTTCTGTGCCAACGACGAAATGGCACTGGGCGCGCTGTACGAAGTCAAGCAAGCGGGCCTCAGGGTGCCGCAGGATATCTCCGTCATCGGGTTTGATGACATCCGCTATGCCGAAATCGCCGATCCTCCCCTCACCACCATCGCCCAACCCGCCGAAGAAATTGGTGAACGCAGTATGCGTCGCCTGTGTGAAGCAATCGAGGGCAAAGAAAACAATACTGCCGCGGAAACCGTTCCGCACCGGCTGGTAGTGCGCAAGTCTTCGGCAAACGCGCCCAAATAGTACGGCCGGGCTACCCCAGGCAACTTCGCAAACCGAAAATCCCTCTGTTGCGGCGTTGCCACAGGTGTCCGCGGGGCAGCTGTGCGCACACGTTTTACACTACAGTTAAAAGTGCATACACATCGGCCTGAGCAGATCGGGCCACGCAGGGATTAGCGCGTATAACGCAGTAGAGGTCACCACGATGAATACGCAGATGCCGGTAAACACAGAGAGTTCAGCCCAAAGCGCGCTGCTGGCGGCACAGAGCAAGCCCAGCCAGGAAAAGCAGGACTCGACGGCCAAAACCGGCAACGGATGCGTGAATGTCGGCCTCCGATACCCCGAAGAGCTGGAACATTGTTTCGTCCTCGGAAATAACTGACCGCAGCCCGGCACAAGATTTCAGGCACCGGCTTTTTGGCCGGGCAGAAAGGCTGATCAAAAACCCGCAACTGCCCGCGTGTCCCCCGCCTTCATTTATCAAATGGGATTTATCCCCGCAGCAGCGGGGATTGTTTCCTTTTCTCATCCGTCTCAGGATTAGTGCGCGGTAAACGGAGCATTTGCTTAAACCGATTACGCATAAGAATATCCGGCTCATAACAAGCATTAATATTAAGCCTGAAAGCGACAGCATGATGCCTGAAAGCGATTTCGCTAAAACAATAATCACGATGACACCGGCCACCGTATGAACGATTCCACTAAAAAAACTGCCCCCAGATTCCGCAGCGCCCGCTGGTTCGACGACAAGGCCCATGCCGACCACACCGCCCTGTACCTTGAGCGCTATTTCAATTTCGGCCTTACCCGCGAAGAGCTGCAGTCCGGCAAGCCCATCATCGGCATTGCCCAGACCGGCAGTGACCTTACCCCCTGCAATCGCCACCACAAGGATCTGGCGCAGCGGGTAAAGGACGGTATCCGCGACGCCGGCGGTGTGCCGATGGAGTTTCCAGTGCATCCGATCTTTGAACAGGGCCGGCGCCCCACCGCGGCACTCGATCGCAACCTGGCGACCCTCGGCCTGATTGAAATCCTCCACGGCTATCCAGTGGACGCGGTGGTGCTTACCACCGGCTGTGACAAGACCACTCCGGCCACCATGATGGCGGCACTGCAACTGGATATCCCCGCCATCGTCTATTCCGGCGGCCCCATGCTGAACGGCTGGAAGCCGGTAAGCTGTGATGGGGACACCGGCGATGGCGAACGGGGCGAGCTGGAAGAACGCGTGGGCTCAGGCACGGCCATCTGGCAGAACCGCGAGCGCCTGGCCAAAGGCGAGCTGGACTACGCGGGCTTTATGGACGCCTCCGCTGAGTCGGTTCCCAGTGTGGGCCACTGCAACACCATGGGTACCGCGCTCTCCATGAACGCGCTGGCGGAAGTGCTTGGCATGTCCCTGCCCGGTTGTGCGGCCATTCCCGCGCCGTATAAAGAGCGCGCGCAGATGGGTTACTACACCGGCCGGCGGATTGTGGAAATGGCGTTCGAGAACCTGAAGCCGTCCGACATCCTCACACGCCAATCCTTCCTGAATGCGGTGGTGGCGTGCAGCGCCCTCGGTGGCTCAACCAACGCGGTGGTGCACCTGCTGGCACTGTCCCGGGGACTGGAGGGTGTGAAGCTGACCATGGACGACTGGCAGCAGTATGGCGAGGACATTCCCCTGCTGGTGAACTGCATGCCTGCGGGCAGGTACCTCGGGGAAGAGTTCTACCGCGCCGGCGGTGTGCCAGCGCTGATGAAGCAGCTGATTGAGGATGGCCTGATCGACGGGACCCAGAAAACCGTTACCGGTCACTCGCTGGCGCACAATTGCGAGCACTTCAGCGTACGCAACCGGGACGTGATATTCCCGACCGCACAACCGCTGATGGAAAACGCCGGTTTCGCGATTATGCGCAGCAACTTTTTCGATTCCGCGCTCATGAAAAAGTCCGTCATCAATCCGGACTTCCGCAAAAAGTACCTGCAGAACCCGGACCACCCCAACTGCTTTAGCGCCCGCGCGATCGTGTTTGAAGGCCCGGAAGACTACCGCGCCCGCATCGACGACCCGACGCTGGATATCGACGAGCACTGCATACTGGTGGTGCGCAATGTCGGCCCGGTGGGCTACCCCGGCTCCGCAGAAGTGGTGAACATGCTGCCACCCAAGCGGCTGGTGAAACAGGGAATCAACTGCCTTCCCACCCTCGGCGATGGACGCCAGAGCGGCACCTCCGGTAGCCCCTCGATCCTGCACATATCCCCGGAAGCGGCTGTGGGCGGTGGTATCGCCCTGCTGAAGACCGGCGACTGGATCGAAGTGAACCTGGCAACCCATCGGGTCGATGTGAAACTATCCGACGAGGAGCTGGCCGAACGGCGCCAGCAGGCTCATATACCGGTACCGGTAAACCAGACCCCGTGGCAGGAGATTTACCGTAATTCCGTCAGCCCGCTGGACACCGGCGCGGTGATGGAGACCGAAGAGGAGTATGTCCGGATCCTCGACGAGCATCCGGTGGGGCGCCACTCACACTAAACGGCGCCATTCACCCGGCTGCACCCGGTCATCCGGCTGCTATCTTGAATCTTTGTCGTACTTAAGCGGAACAAGATTCAGGTAGCAGCCATGTCCTCCTCATCACTCAAGATTCTCGCCATCTCCGGCAGCCTACGCGAAAGCTCGTTCAATAGCGCAGCGCTAAAGACCGCCGAGGAGATTGCCGGCGACAGTGCCCGCTTCACGTTTGCCGACCTCTCCGGTATCCCGCTGTACGATCAGGACTTGCGCGACAAGGGCATACCCGAGGCGGTGGAAGCCCTGCAACAACAGGTACTGGAAGCCGACGCGATCCTCTTTTCCACCCCCGAGTACAACTACTCGGTATCGGGCGTACTGAAGAATGCCATCGACTGGCTCTCCCGGGTTGATCCGCAGCCGTTTGCGGACAAGCCGGTGGCGGTAATGAGTGCCAGCATGAGCGCCTTCGGTGGCGCGCGGGCACAGTATGACCTGCGCCGTAGCCTGATTTACCTGGATGCGCATTTTGTAAATAAGCCGGAGGTAATGATCAGCTTCGCGCACAAAAAATTCGACGACAGCGGCGCACTGACCGATGAAGACACAAGGAAGTTTATCGGCGACCTGTTAAAGGCACTCGTAGAGTGGCAGCAACGCCTGAGCGCGGGGACATCAGACTAGAGAAGTTATACCCAGTGCCGGGATCAGGAAATCACCGGCTATTTACCGCTGTTGTCAGAGCCCCACACGCCATTCGCGGATGCCGGGGCTCTCCATATGAAATCAACGGGTTTAGAAGTAACCCACACTATCCGCATAGGCGATCAATTCACTTCCGTAATTTCCGCCCCACTCGTAGCCGTAACGGCGCTCGGCGTCGATGGCCATGATGTCATATTGCTTGATACCGGAGCGGTCGGCGAAGAAGCCGACATCCTGTCCCAGGTCGTAGAAGCGGTACCACATGGTGCTACCGGATTTAGCCTGAATCGGATTCCAGGTATCGTCGGTACTGCCACTGGGGCGCTTCACGTAGGCGGTATCCGCCTCCTGCACAACCGGGCTGCGGTACCAGGCGAGTGCAGAGCGCACGGCATCTTCCACTTCGGCAGTCTGTGGCTGCGACATCAGGAATGCGGTCACCAGCATGGATTCCTTACCGCTTTTCGATGCCAGCTCGTAGTCGCGCGCACCACGCGGCTCGTAGGTTTCCGGATCGTGCTGGGCACACCACACGGTCTTGGCATCGGCCTGCACGATCTGTGCGTTCAGGATAAAGTCGACACCGCCGGCGATAGCCACCGCCATACGGGCGCGCTGGTCGTCGGTAAACAGATCACCGCCCAGGGGTGCGTCCTCACGCAGCGCGTGATCCAGCAGGATCAGCACGCGGGCCATGGCGCCATCGTTGAAGGTCACATAGTTGGAGTAAGTGGTACCGGTACGCGCGGGATAGACCTGTGGCCAGCCGCCACTTTCGTACTGCATGGTCAGCAGGAACTCCAGCGCATCGCGCGCCGCGTCGCGGTACTTGGTGTCGTTGCTGCGCTGGTATACATCCGCCAGGAACATCAACTCGGTGACAGTGGCATCGTTGTCGATGGTACCCAGTTCCACACCGCCGGAACCGGTCCAACCGGAGCGCGCATCGCTGCCATTCCAGGGCGCATCGTAAGTGGACTCGGCGTTTTTATAAAAGCCCCCGTGCGGCATTTGCCAGGTGATCATGTTGTCAGCACGGGTTTGATCGGCGGCCAGGCTGCTGCCCAGCCAGGACTTGTAATTGTCCAGCTCACCGTAAATCGGGTTACCGGCCTGCGACAGCGTCGGCACTTCCCCACCTGACGAAGAAGAGCTCGATCCGCCAGAGGACGAAGAACTGCTGGAAGAGCTGGAGCTTCCGCCAGACGAGCTTGATGAGCTGCTGGAGGAGCTAGAACTTGAAGAGCTTGAACTGGAAGAGCTTCCGCCGTTCGCTGGCGGGATGACCTCGTTAGACCCGCCACCGCCGCAGCCAGCGAGCAATACAGTCAGTACCACTGCAACCAGTGGCGTAAAAAGATTGTTGAACATAGATACACCTAAATACTCAGGTTCCAATACTTCCCCAGCGCGCATGGCGGTGGGATTCCATTTTTATCGAACAGAATCAGGCTCTGGCGGACCGTGTTTTTTTGTATCCAGAGCCAAAAAAGCCCCGCAAGCGGGGCAAAAATGGCAAATTTACAAGAGGCTTAGAAATCGACTGTCAGGCCAAGCTGTACCGCAGGGCCGTAGGCTTCAACGTTGTACAGGATGCGGCCGCCGGAATCCGCATTACCAGCGAAGTACTGCTGGTCAGCATTGTCGGACAGGTTGACCGCATCGAAGTAGGCGCGCACACCATCCGCAACGCGGTAGGTCGCTTTCACATCGAAGGTCAGCGACTCATCCTGGTACATATCGGCCCAAACACGACAGTTGCCGGCGTAACCCAACTCCGTATCTGCCGCTTTGTCCGCTGCGGTACAGGCACCGATGCGTTTCAGGATCTCGCTGGTGTAGTTGGCGATAAAGCGGATGGAGAAATCGTCATTTTCCCACCCCACGGTCAGGTTGGCGGCGGTATCCGCGGTTTCCGGCAGCTGAATGGAATCAACGCGCACGGAATCGCCCACGTTACCGTCACTGCTCTGCAGGGTCAGGTTGGACTGCACAAAAATATTGTCGAGGTAGCGACCGATATTGTGATCTTCCCACTGGCCGTCAAAGTAGTGGCTGAAGCTCAGCTCCATACCGTAGACCTTGGCGGATTCACCGTTCAGGTAGGTATTGACGTTGGTCAGCTCGAGATCTGCCGGGATTGTAAACAGGTCTACCTGATCGATCGGCAGCGCAAACGGGGTGTCCGCAATATTCATGCGAATGCCGTTGGCGTCGACGATAAAGTCGGTGATGTCCTTATAGAACAGCGCGCCTTCCAGGAAAGTGCTCTCGCCGTAGTAGCTCAGCGACAGGTCCAGGTTGGTAGCCCGCATCGGATCCAGTGCCGGGTTGCCGATACGCACGGTGTTGTCACCGGACATCTCGAAGAACTCTTTCTGATAGGCAAGGTCACCCCGGCCGGAACCGATATCATCCGGGTCCTCGTTACACTGGCCGACGAACTCGGAGTCGGGATCGGTGTTACAGAATACTACGCGGTCCTGAATCTCAAAGAAGGCACGGCTCTTACCGAAATCGGGACGAGAGAAACTGGTCCAGATGGAGGCACGGCCGAGCAGGTTGTCGCTGAGCTCGTGACGGTAGTGCAGTGCCGGCAGGAATACGCCGTAATCGTTGCCTGCCTCTGCGAGCGGCAATGCGATATCCAGTGAGGTCAATCCCTCACTGTCCTCGTTGCGGTCATTGCGAAGAGCCATGTAACCGGTGGAGGTGAAGTCGGTATAGGCGTAGCGCGCACCAGCAATCAGGGTCGCCTCGGGCAGCACCTGCATTTCGGCCATCAGGTAGGCTGCGGCGGTGTCCTCGGTCAGGTTGTAGTCGAGCTTGGTGGAATCGAGCTCTTTCTGCTCGGTATCGTAGTTGTCACCAATCGCACGGGTACCGTTGATCAGACGCTCCGCTTCTGCGCGGGTGATGACCGCGTTGTCGAAGGCGGGGTTGTCCGGGATATAGGTTGCGAAATCGCCCAAGCGGGAACCGGCCAGTGCGACACAATCCAGATCCCCGGCGCAACCGGCTACCGCGCGATCAAAGGGCACGATGCTCGCACGGTTCTTGTCGTTGCTGCGCTCGCGCTGATTGACCTTCACACCGGTCTTCACGTAGTTCACCAGACCGGAATCCCAGTCGTGACGCAGGTTCAGGGAGAACTGATCGACCGCGTCTTCGCGAATGGAGTCTTCCAGGAACAGGTTGTCGTAGTTCAGGTTCGGCTGCACTGCGCTACCGTACTGGTAACCACCGTTCGGGTTGGAGATCGCACCGGTGGAGATTTTTCCGGTAGAGATCAGTTCGTCGAGCTGCGGGCCGGAAACCAGCTGGCCATTCAGCGAGTAGTCGCTGTAGCTACCGATGGCGTTCAGCTCACGCAGACGGAACTGTACGCGGCGACCGTCCGGCTTGGAGTTTTCACTGCGGGAGGAAACCACTTCGTAATCCACTTCCCAGCCGTCACCAAAGCGATTTTCACCGCCGATCGCCAGGGTATTGGTTTCTACCTCGGACTCCTGGATAAAGAACTGTTGCTGCAGATCGACACTGCTGCCGCCGAATACCTGAGCGTCGGGGTCAATAAACTGCAGATCTTCGTCGCCGTTGTCCCAGTTGAAGCGATAGTATTCACGAAGGGCAATATCATTATCCGAGTAGCTGGTGTGGTTCAGCTTCACGTGATAGCGGCTGTTGTCGTTTGGCTGGTACTCAACATTCAGCAGACCCGCGACACGTTCACGCTCCGCGTTTTCTTCAAACGTGGTGAACTCCCAGGGAATGATCATCTGCGCACCGCCCAGCTCTACGTACTGCGGCAGGGTGGAGCTATGGTGCCTGGTCTGGGCCCCCTGAGTCTTACGTTTCTCCCAGGAACCGGTGTAGGCAACACCAATGGTGTCGCCCAGGAACAGGTTGGTACCCTGCAAAGTGAGCTTGGGCGAGTTTTCTTCCGCCTGCTCCTGATAGTAGTTCTGCGCCCGCAGCTTGTAGGTGTTTTTACCCCGGTCCAGCGCGGACAGAGTCTTCACGTTGATGGAACCGCCGATCGCGTCCAGCTCCATATCCGGCGTCAGGGATTTGTTCACCTCGATGGACTGCAGTACGTCGGACGGCAGGCTGTCGAGGGAGAAGGCGCGGTCTTCCAGGGTTTCGTCGGTACCGCCACCGGCATTCGCCATGGCACCGCCGTCCATACGCACACTGACCATGCCAGCGCCGAGGCCGCGCAGGTTTACAAACTTACCTTCACCCTCACTTTTCTGCAGGGTGATACCCGGCATACGCTGCAGCAATTCCGCGACGTTCTGGTCGGAGAAGTTACCGGCATCATCCTGGGTGACAATCGAGCTGAAGTTGTCTTTACCGCGCTCGGCAGCCCGAGCGTTTACGTCGGCGGCGCGTACGCCTTCTACATACACTTCTTCAACAGAGAGTGAAGCCTCTTCCTGTTGCTCTTTTTCCTGTTCCACTTCCTGGGCGACCAGGCTGGCGGAAGTGGCCATGGCGATTGCCATGGCGAGAATCTGTTTCTTATAAGTCATTTTGACTCTCCCATCGGTTTTTTCCGGTACCGGGCTTTACCCTGCACCGCTGCGATGATTTTTTTCTTTGCCGTCGGCTGTACGACATGCCTCAGCCGACGATATCCCCGAGTGTTAGTGAAAACACTTACTGATAAGTGATCTTGAAATCGTCGATCACGACCGGCATGCCTTCCGTACCGCTGTCACAGCGAACCTGCAGGAAGGAGCTGGCAGTACCCAGGTCACTTTCAATGGTGACGGTACCGGTGGGCTGATCGCTATCCGAGAGCTGGGATGCAAACTTCTCGACCAGCTTGGAGCTGCCACCATGCATGGACTTGCTGGAACTCGAGGTGTTGTTGTCCACGTACACCTGACACTTGCCGGACTCCACAGAAGTATTGGGGTTTTCCACCACTTCGAAGGAAATGACATAGGGCTTGCTGAGGTCCAGGTCACCGCGACCGGCGGTGTCGGTATCGGCAGTATCCGTCCCGTGCATCGCATCACCGATGGAGAAGCGCGCGTTGTGCAGTGCCAACGTGCCGCCCGCAACCGTGATGCGGGAGCTACCGCTGGTCACATTGAACATCGGCTTGGTCGCATCGCCGGACTGGCCGCGGTACTCGGCGGTGAAGAAGTTGGTATCTTCTGTTTCCGAGTCCTCTACGAGGCCGATGCCGTTGAAGTTCTCTTCAAACACCGCGCTCGCATCGGCACCTGCGTAGGCACCCAGCTCACCGATATCCGCCGGCAGTTCACCAACCAGCTGCTCCGGGGTCAGGCCCGCGGCAATCTCGTCGTCGCTCCACACCAGCCAGTCGACATTCGCGTGGAATTCGCTGGACGAACCCTCACCGATACGCATGCGACTACTCGACGAGCCACCGTCGCGGCCATTACCGGTAAAGCTGCCGACTTCAACACCATCTCGATAAACCTTGGCGGTGATGTATTCGTTACCGGCATCCGTCGGGTCGTTCACCGTGAAGCTGACCTGATAGATGTGGTAGCCATCGGTCATATCCATGTCCACTTCCGCGGTGCTGTCGTCGGAGAGGAATTTATCCAGCTGGATCTTGTTGCCATCCGGACGCAGGATCGCCTTGATTCGTGCCGGTCCGCGTGCGTCTACGCCGCCATCACCGAGGTGAGTCTCGATCTCGAATCCACGAACGCCATCTTTGGTGGTAGCAAAGGAGGTATCGATACGGGCGATAAAGGTGAAGTGTTTGGGATAGGTGGTCGCATCACCAGCGATCACACCGTCCAGGTCACCAACAGGCTTGATATCGAAGCCGATGGTATCCAGGGTCATGATGCCAAGCTCGTCACTGGAGAAGTAAGGTACTTCGTCTTCGCCGAATGCGAAATTGGTTGCCTCACTGCCGTTGATCACGACCGCACCCAGGTCACCCGGGTGAGAGCAACCATCGTATACGCCCCACTGGATCATGTTGGTTGCAGACGGGTCCACTGAGGTGGTCGGGACACAGTTGTCACCAACTGGCGCAACCGGCATCGCAGTGGCCGCCTCACTCCATTCACCGGCGCCAACATTGTTCACGGCGCGCACCCACACACTGTACTCGCTGCCATTTTCCAGCTCGCTCAGGGTGGTGCTGGTCTCGGTCAGCCCTTCCACGATAGTCGCGGTATTCACATCGGTACCGGTGCTGTAGGCCACATCATAAGAGGTCGCACCAATAGAAGAGGCCCAGCTAACCGCGATCTGAGCATCGCTGGCAAACAGGCTCGGCGCTTCCGGCGCTTCCGGCGCAGTAGCGGGCTGGAATACGTTACAGGCAGGCAGTTCGGACTGACCGTCGTCTTCCTGGCGCTCAACCAGCAGGTCATCAAAGATCACCGAGCTGCCGCCCTCTACGCGAAACTGCAGGAAGGAGCTTGAGCTACCTACCTGTTCCTGGCGGAAATCTTTGACCTCACCGCCCTGCTCATAGGTGATATCGCCCGGGATGTTGATCTGGACACGCTTCCCCGGAATCAGGTCACCGGCCGGGATATTGAAGATACGCGAACCGGAACTGCCGCCACCCCAGGTGGAGTTGGCTTCGCCGGACGTGTTGTTGTCCACGTACACCTGCATGTTGCGGGTACCGGAGGCATCTTTCACACAGAAAGAAATGCGATAGGGCTGGCTCAGGTCCAGCTCACCCCAGGTGGTTACGTCATCTGAACTGGTGGTGTCTTTCTTGGGATCTGCGTCGTCGATCTCCGGGCGGGTCTGACCGGCAGAAAAGCGGCCGGTGTTCAGCAGCATCGCCGGGTTGCCACTGTCGCTGACGATCCCCATCTGGTCGAGTGCCACTTCGGGACCGTCGGCCGGGTTATCGTTGGCAAAGAAACAGCAGGTGGGATAGTAAAAGGAAGGCCAGGCGTCGGCGGCGTTGTTCGCGTCCAGCGCCTTGTAGTCCTGGCTGAAGAAAAACTGGGTATCCGCTTCATCAAAGTTGACGAACAGATCATCACCAAAGTTTTCGGAAAGGATCGGGCCTTCAGTGCCACCACCGGAGGAGCCGCCACTGGAGGAACCGCCAGATGAACTGCTGGAAGACTGCGGGGGTGGAGTGACAACCACGTCCCCCTCGTTGTTCTCATTGGCACCACCGCCGCCACAGGCAGTCAGTGTCCCCATAATGCACAGCGCAAGTGCGGATCTCGTCCAAGGTAAAGGTTTCATGCTCACCCCTTCTCTCTCTTTTGCAGTCGTTATTGTTATGAGCCTGGCCATACCTCCCGGATGCCGCATCGCTATATCTGCGGTAACCACCCAGGCCCAGTTCTAATGCTTATTGGTTTGGCAATGTAACCAGATTGGTTAGGCATATACAACCGCTTGCGCCAATTGGTAATGAAGATATTTGTGACTTGGGTCAGACAGGCGGAATTTGTCTCTTTACCGCACAAATAGTGGGCAAAATCAGCATAGGCTGTAGTTAAACTACAGAGCTTTCGGGGTAAATGAACAAAAAAACACCGCCAGAAGCGGTGCTTTTCTGAACAAAAGTGGCCAGACCACTATTTGCGTTGGCTTACCCGCAGGCGTTCTCAGGGCATCACCTCGATCAGGATGTCGTCTACTGCCACGGTGGCGCTACTCTCAGTACGCAGGGTAATGAACGAATTACTGCTGGCGGTCAGACCTGTCACGGTATAACTCTGGCCGGCCACCAGATCGCTGAGCAGCACCTGGTGGAATTTCGAGCTACCACCCCAGATGGAGTTGCTGCTTGAGGCCGTGTTGTTATCCACATACAGCTGGAAGTACTTGCTGGTATCCCCGCTCACGCTGACCACCTTGAACGAGATCTGCCAGGGCACGCTCAGGTCAAACACACCAGTGTTGGAATCACCGCTGGTGGTACTGACGGTTGGCGTGCTGTTGCCGATGGATACGCGGCTACCGGTCAGGCTTAGTGCCCCGCTCTGGATTTCCGCGCTGCCGGTCACCCGGTGGTACATGGGTGTGCCGTCGCCGGGCGCGCCACTGAGATCTCGATAGCTGTTGCTGAAGAAGCCGGCGGTGTCGGTGGCAAAGTTTTCCGCGTAGGGCAATGCCACATCTTCCAGTATCGGCTCCTCCTCTACGGGCAACTCACCTTCCGGAGTAACCGGGTCGGGAATTTCCAAATCGGACTGGTCCAGTTTGCCGCGGCCGGCATTGGCGAGGATGTGATCCTTCAGCCCATCGGTGGCATCCAGGACGTAGGGGTAAGGCACCTGGTAAGTGGAGGTAGATTCGCCATCCTCAGCGGTGATATCGGAGCCACCTCCACTGGTCCAGGTCACACCACTGCCAAAAACATTGCCGCTCAGATTCCAGTAGCCGGTGACATCGGAATAGAAAGATACGATCGGGTTCTGGGTATTCTCGAACACGTTGTTTTCGATCAGCATCTCGGCGCCAGCGCGGGAGTTGATCGCTGTGGAATTGATGTTGTTGTAGTAGTTGTTATATACGTGGCCGCGACCGTGGCGAAACAGGGGTACGCGGGACTCCAGGTCTTCGAAGCGATTGTGGTGGAAGGTGATCAGGCGATCCGTGTCGGGATTGCTGTCGTTTTCCGTATGCCCGTGCAGGGTGGTCTTCCATGCATCGTGCATATAGTTGTAGGACAGGGTGATATAGCGTGCACCGCTTTTGGAATCGATCAGGCCATCGTAGTAGTTCTTGTCCACCTCCAGCGAATTGTAAAGCTCGCAGTGGTCAATCCATATATGGCTGGTGGTACTGCCATCGTCATCGCCTTCGATGCTGATGTTGTCTTTCTCCTGGCCCGGCCAGGCTTCGTGGAACAGCAGGTTCTGCACGATGATGTTGTTGGCGCGGCGAATGGAGAGGCCGATACCGTCAAATTCGCCGTTTTCACCTACGCCGATCAGCGACACGTTATCCATATCCTTGATCTGGATATCGGTGCCGGTACCGGTATTGAAGTCGGTGATGGTACCGTCGATGTAAATCGTAACCGGCTGGCTCGCGTCCTTGGCTTCGTCGAGCTTGTCCTGTAGGTCCGCGCCATTGTTGACGGTATACACCAGGCCACCGGCGCCGCCGGTGAGGTTGTAACCGTATCCGGCGAAGCCACCGTCGATACTTTCGTTACCGGAACCGGAGGAGGAGCCGGAACTGCTGGAAGAACCTGACGAGCTCGAAGAACTACTGGAAGAGCTTCCCCCAGAGGAAGAACTGGAAGAGCTGCTGGACGAACTGCTGCTGGAACTGCTCGAAGAGCTCGATGAGTTGCCACCAGTGTTATCGCTGCCACCACCGCCGCAGGCAGTCATGCCAGCGCACAGTAACAAGGTGAGCAGAAATTGCGATGTATTACGCATGAGTATTTCCTGAAAGTAAAAAAACCCCGCGGCGATGCCGCGGGGTTTTGTTTTTATTGCACCAGTTGAATATCTTCGAAAGCGAAGCTCTGATCGTCGTTGTAAGGCGCGGCGAACAATCCGACTTTGATGGTATCTGGCAAGCCGGTGAAGGTGTTGCCCCAACCACTGGAATATGTGGTGCCGCCATCGGTCGAGTAATAGGCCTTGTACTGCTGCCCTACCCGCTGCAACTTAAAGTAGAGGTTATCGCCCGGAGTGAGCACGGCGCCATCGCCACTCTTGCCCCAACCCCCACCATCGGCAAGTACATGGCCGTACTGGGTCACCCAATCGCTGCCGGACAGGTACATACCGATATGCGCCAGTGGCGAGTTAGTAGCGCTGGCAGCGTCGCACTCACACATCATCAGCCCCACGGGGAACTGATTGGCTGCATAGGGTACGCCGGCACTTTTCAGTTTCGCCGTCAGGGTAAAGTCACCGGTTACCTGTTGGGATACCAGATAGAAAGACATGCCAGTTTCAAACTTGCCGTCGCTGGCAGTAAAGGTAACGCTGGTATCGGTTTGCTCGGTGATTGAACCGCTTGCGGTGGTAATGGAGCCCGGGTCACCCAACAGCACGCCATTACCACTCCAAGTCTCATCCGATCCAGTTACTGAGGGACAGTGATCGTCACTGGTATCTTCCGGGTACGGATCCCAGCCCTCACCACCGTTCCAGCCGGCAAAGATCTGCGCACGGGAACAGAAGCTGGCTTCCATCTCTTCCGCGGTCAGCGCGTAACAGCTGCCGGAGGTACCGCAGCGGCTGCTCATATCCAGCGGGTTACCGGCAAGGTCGGTGCTGCCGTACTCGCGCCAGCCACTGGCGGCGGTTGCGGTGGCAGGATTGGGAGCGGGCTGGCCGTTGATGCCTTCATACGCCCAACCTTCCGCGTTTACATGGGTGCCCATTGCGGTGTTGATGAAAGTGACATTGTCGTAATAGCTGCTGCTACCGCCACTGCGAGCCAGGTAGGTAGTGCCCTGCTCGATGGTGACACCAGTCGGGCTGGGGCCCTGGGTCAGTTCTGAATTCAGGAATACAAAGCCTGGTGCGGTTTCTACCGGGGTGCGCGCCTGCAGAACATAGCCACCACCGCTGGTCGCCTCAGTACTTTTGGAATCACCCAGTGAGCGGATCTCGGAATTCTCAAATACGCTGGCGGTGCTGTAGCCCCAGATAAAGTCCACATTGCCTGCAACCAGGGTGTTATAGAACCAGTTGTAGCCCTTCAGCAGCAGGGTGTCCTGCTCGGAGATAAACGCGGCGTTGCGGGCGATCAGTCGACCGTCACTGTTAAAGTAGATGGTCTCTGCCTGGTCACCAGCACCGGTACGCTGATGGGTGTTCTCAATAGTGAGATCTTCCAGGGTCAGCATGTCGCCGCCACTCACCAGGAACAACCCCCGCCCTGCGGTACCCCCGTTCAGGCCATCGTAGTTGTCGTAAAAAATACGTGTCTGGTCGACACCGGCACCGCTGATGGTGAGGTTATTTTTACCGGTGAGGAACAGCACCTCATGGTAATCCCCTGCAGCGATGGAGATAGTGGCAGGCTCATCCGCTGCGACATTTTCCATTACATGGTTCAGGGCACCCTGCACCGTGCGGAAATCCGCAGCGCCGTCGTCGTCCACGGTGACGTCGGCACCGGTGGGGCCGGATGCCCGGGTGGTGAAGGTCCAGCCCGCATCTTTACCCAGACCGGTAAACGTTTCTCCATTCAGCGTTGCACCCTGAACCAGGTCGGAGCTGATGGCCACAAAGTACTCGGTACTCGGCAACAGCATGCCGGTGTGCGGCGCGATGGTCAGGGTATCGCCCTCGATCACGAACGGTGTGGTGTTGAGTGCACGGGCGCCGTCCTGGCCGGGATAGCCGAGCACATCGACCTCCCCACCCGCGTAGATAGCGTCAATCTCGCTATCCCCATTGACTGTGAAAATACGCACAGAACCAAGGGTTTCATTCAGCGTCGGCGCGTTGTCGAAGGTAATACTGAGACGGGTGTCTTCGTACTCGCCGGTAGCCCCGGGAACCGGGGTGACCCGAGCGCTGATATCGCCATAGGTGGCGGTCGGCATTTCAAATGCCTTGGCAACGCTGGCGCTGATCGTGCGTCGCAGGCCGCTGTCGGAACCACTGACAAAGGAGATCTCGGCTTCACCTGGCGCGAGCGGGGTCAGTGTCACCACAGTGCCATCCACCGCAACGGAGACAACCGAGGAATCACTGGAGCTGACACTAAAGGTATCCGCGGTAACACCATCGCTTTTCACTGCGGTAACGTTGATTACCTCAGGCTCTTTTCCCGCAGTGGTAACCCACACCGGCTCGGCGTAGTCGATGGTCAGCTGTACCGGCTTGACCGCAGGATCGCCAACTTTTACGTAGTCCACTTCGAACGAGCGGTTGTAGGTGAAGAAACCGATACGGCCGGCCGTAGTGAACTGGCTCGCATCGTCGGTGTAGGTACCTATTTCTTCCCCGTCCAGGTAAACGGTAACGCTATTGCCGACCATGTCGTAGCGCACGTTGTACCAGGTACCATCGGTACCGTCTTTCTCACCCAGCAGGATCGGCTTTTTCACCTGCACTTCACGGCTGACTGATCCGGTAATGCCATCGTCAGTGGTTGCATAGCCCGCTTCCACCTGGGTGGAGTCGCTGCTGTTCTGCATGTTCAGGCCGCCGAAGTACCACTGCAGCGGGCCCTGGTAACGGCCAATGCTGTACAGGTATTTGTTACCGGTATTGCCGTTCTGACGCGGGCGAATTCGATACTCGACGAAGTAATCCTCGGGCACCCCCCCAAACGCGGACTCCTTCACCAGAATCAGCTCGCCCTCGCTCAGGTTTTCACCGCGGGTACCGGCGGTAAAGCGCAGGGATTTTCCCTTGTCGCCCTCGTCGAGAATATCGAACACGCCGGGGTCAGCAAGGCCGTAGCTATCAATCAGCGCATTCCAGGTACTGGCAAATTCACCGTCTTCAAAATCGTCACAGAAATAGAGACCGGTTTCGGGGCAGGTAAAAGCCGCCGGCTCCGGTTCGGGTTCCGGTTCGGGCTCGGGTTCGGGTTCGGGTTCGGGCTCGGGCTCGGGCTCGGGCTCGGGTTCGGGTTCGGGCTCGGGTTCGGGTTCGGGCTCGGGTTCGGGTTCGGGTTCCGCAACGACGATGTTGTTCAGTTCAGCCAGCTCTCTTTTTTCGCCGTCGTCACTACAGCCAGTCAGCAGGCTGCCGAGCAACGCAGCCATGGAGGTGGCCAACAAGGTGCTTGGTACTCTCATCGAATACTCCTGAGTTGTGGTCTTATTGTTGTTACCCGGCGCAGTGGAAACACCGGTACTTCTTCATCGCCCTGCCGTCACACCATCATGGTGCTACGGTAAGACAAATATATTTTGCGAAAAATAATCCGGGATTCTTAACGCCCGGCGGAAATCACTTTTCTCTCAAACCTAAAAAGAACCCATCCGCACACTGGCGGATGGGCTCAAATTGCTACAACTTTATTTTGTCTGTCGCATTACTACTGACAACTCGCACCACCCAAGCCGATAACGTAGCTCTGGTCATAAGCTAGTGGTGAGTTGAACGGGATCTGGCCGTCAACCCCCGCCGTGGCGATGATGTAATCCGCCATATCCTGACCGACTGCAGTTTGTTGCACCCCAATAACGTCACGTGAGTACTGGCTGTAGTTTTGGCTCAGGTCGCCGACGGAGCCGGACGCATCTGCCACATCAAAGTAGAGCGATGGCATCAGGTCGCAGGCACTATCCGAGAACCACAGGCGCGAGCCCTGGTCACGGAAGTTGCCGCCATCCACATCACGGGTGAGTTCTTGCCAGCGCTCTTCCAGTGCGAGGTATCGATCGTCTTTTTCCTGGAACTCGTCGTTGATCAGCATCATGTTGTCTTCCCACAGAACACTCGCGCCGACACGGACACTGAGGATGTCTTTGCGATAGTTCATAAAGAAGTTATTAAACATGTGGGAGGTACCACGACGGATCAGTGGAACACGACGCAGTGTGTTACCCAGATCGAAGTAGTGATTGTCTGTAGTGATAAATGCGTTGTGGTGCATGGTGGTGGTGATCTGCGCGTTGATCTCGCGACTGTCGCTGGAACCGTGCAGCGCCGCGCGCTTCACATTGACCAGTTTGTTGAAACTGATAGTGATGTCGTAAGCACCCACTTTTACATCAAACGCTGCGTCACCAGTGGTGTCGAAGGTGTTCTTGTGAATCCAGATATCGTGCGACGCACCGGTGTTGCGGATCATGTCCGGATCCAGACCATGGTCTTCGGTGTGGCCTGCGCCTCTGAAATCGAGGTGGGTCAGGATCACACTCTCGGCAGTCTGTGTCGGCTGGCCACTGCTGTCTGCACCGATGGCAAAGCCATTGAAGCGGAAATAGCCATTGCTCATACGACCGTCGAGGGTTTTGTGAGAACCGATCTTCGTATTGCGAATCGGCAGGTCTTTATCGTTCAAGCGGTTGTTGAAGAACTCGACCTGACATGCATCACCGGAATAACCGTTATCGGAGCACCACTGACGGTAGTCAATACACTGGGCCTCGCTACCACCGATGGCGGCCTGTACAGAGCTGTCTGCACAGTGATTGCGATGCATTGAGATTTCGGTTTCGCTGGCGAAATCGAACTTGTCGAACACGATCCAGTTGTGGTCGTCACCGGTTACCGCATCCAGGAGCTGCTGCTCGACACTGCGGCCCTGTGGATCGTTTTTGGTGATCACCGTCAGCTGACTGTTGCCGTTGGGGTCATAACCACCCATGGCGTTTTCACCGTAGCCCACCGCGCGGCCAAGGGTTTTCGACAGACACTCGACAATTTCCTGATCGGTGGTCAGCTCGGCAGAGTCGCGCCAGTTGACGTTTGGATCCGTGGCCAGGATGTAACAGGCATTACTCACTTCCGGAGACGGGAATGCGCCGCCAGAGGAAGACGTACCGCCGCTGGAAGAACTGGAAGAGGAGCTGCTGGTACCACCGCTGGAAGACGAACTACTGGAGCTGCTGGTGCCACCGGAAGAGCTGGAAGAACTGCTGGAAGACGAGCTCGAGCTGCTGGAGGAGCTGCCGCCGGACGACGATCCGCCGCCATTACAATCACCCGCAGCAGGGGCCGTACCGGTAATGGACAGGCTGTCGATATTTGCCAGGCCGCTGCCGCCGGTCGCTTCGAGGCGAATTGTGTTGTAGCCAGCATTCAGCGATACGGTAACCGCGCTGCTGTCGATGTAGCTGGCCCAGGCACCGGTATCACCCATGCTCACGCTGGCCTGGTTACTACCATTAACCAGAACCGCTCCGGGCCGCTCACCACCGCCGTTGGCGAAACGCCATTGCAGCGTGTAAGAGCCCGCAACGGGCACCACCACAGACCAGTCCACTCCCATAGCGCTTGCGTTGTCGGTATTGGCATAGCCCACCCCGGTGTAGCCACTGTGCTCCGACTCGATCGCACCATCTACGGAACAGAAGCCCGCTTCACTCTCCTGCAGGGTGAGTGTGGATACAGTGGCAATCACCGCATCATCACCATTGGAGTTGTAGCTCACCAGATCCTGATCAGTGATTTTTACCCAGTAATAGTAGGTTCCGTCAGCGAGGCCAGTGTCGGTGTAACTATTGCCGAGGACACTGGAGGCAATACGCAGGCGCCCGCTGGGGTCGGGATCTGTATCCCGGTATATTTCCTGGTTGCGCACGTCGATGTTACTGACGTTCCAGGTCAGGTTCGCATCGCTGCCGTTTGCTGAAACACTCAATGTGACGCTACCGGCACCAGAAGATGAAGAACTGGAAGATCCACCGGAAGAAGATGAACTGGAGGAGGACGACGAGCTGCTGCCAGTCGCGCTGTAGACTTCAAACTCGGCGATCTGCGGTGCACTTGAGGCAGAGTCGATCATAAGGTTGATCTTGCCCATGCTCACATCGCCGAGATAAATCTGCATCGCCGCACCGATGCCGCTGCCAGAGGCAAGCTCTGCGCCATTGTCGTTATTCACCAGACGCCAGGCTTGTACGCTGTTGCCAATCTCGCGGATGATCACGGTGTTGAAGTTGCCACCGAAGTTTTTCACGGAAATCCGCTCGCCGCTGGACGAGCTCGGCTGCCAGTAACTCCCCAGGTCGCCATCCACGGCATTACCGTAACTGCTGCCACCGCCCTTGCTGGAGCCATCGGCATCGCCAGCCAGCGCCAGATTCGGTCCAAGATCACCAGCGCCCCCCGAGCCGCTACCGCCGGAAGAGCTGGAACTGCTGGAAGAACTGCTTGAGGAACTGGAGGAAGAACTTCCGCCCGACGAGCTGGAACTGGTGCCCCCGGAAGAACTGGAGCTGCTCGAGGAACTGCTGGAAGAACCACTACTACAGCTGGCGTCTGCCACCTGTATGCCCGTATTCGCACCGGCAGTCGCGGCAACAATCTGCGGCACCAGGCTGGCGTCACACAGCTGATAGCTGTAGGGAATACTGACGGAGGTAGTGGATACCGGACTGGGACCGGCGGGATGGTTGTCATCGTCATCCGCCGTCCAGGTAATGTTGGACCAGATGTTGCCACTGACTTCCCAGTAGCCCATGTCATTGGTGTAGAAAGTACCAAGTGGATCCTTCGAGTTTTCGAAGTAATTATTTTCCGCTTTCATGCGCCCGCCGATACGCGAGTTCATTCCAGACTTGTTGATTCCGGTGTAGTGGTTGTTGTACGCGTGTGCGGTCGCTGCGCGTAGCAGTGGTGTGCGGGAATCAATGTTCTCGTACAGGTTGTGGTGAAACGTGACCGGACCATTGTTGGTATCACTGTCACTGGAGCCGACAAGACCACCGCGACCGGAATTGCGCAGAATGCTATAGGAAAGCGTGACGTATTTGGTCTCGGCTTTCATGTCGAACAGGGCATCGTAGCCTTCACTCTCACCGCCGGAAGCCTCCAGGGTGAGGTGGTCTGCCCACACGTTGTAGACATTACTTTCCATACCGATGGCGTCGCCACCGTTGGATGTGGGGGAACCGGATTTTTTTACATTCCGTACGTGCAAGTTCTGCAGAATGATGTTGGAAGCACTACGCAGGTGAATACCAAGCTCATCGAACAGGGCACCACTACCGACCCCAATGATGGAGACGTTGCTGACATCCTTGATTTCGATTTTGTCGTCGGCGGTATTACAACTGGCGCCGGATACCTTGCTGGTGTTGCCGTGATTGATGGTGCCTTCAACGTGAATAATGATCGGCGTATCGCTCGATGGGCGATTACACAGCGCCGCATGAATTTCCGTACCGGTAGTGGCGTACACCACATTGCCACCGGCTCCGCCAGTCGTACCACCGTTTTGTGTGGCAAACCCCGTGGCCTGAGCGGAGACATCCGCGGCCGCCAGACTGCCTACCAGTGTGCCCAGCAATGCACTTAGCATCGCGGCTCTCTTCAGCTTGAATTGCATGTGACCTTCCGTTTTTATTTTTGGCTTTGATCTAGACGATCGGTCACGGCGCAGGACCCGAGGAACAGCTTGCAGGGAGGTACGGACCAATCATCATCGCTGTGGGCGGCAGATACTGCGGGGTCCGCCCGATATTTGGCCAAACTGGACTGTAAAGCCAACGCTCTATGATTCTGCTAATTGGCAATACCAAATATCGAGCAGAAGGTTAACCATAGCCAACCAATGTGTAAAGCCTATTGTGGATTCTGTTAAGCCAATTTTGTAGAAATGAGAGCCCGGCGAGATGTGCGGCGCAGAAATCACTATTAAGTGGCGCGCAAAAAAAAAGCCGGGCTAAAAAGCCCGGCAATGCCATCCTGATGATGCGAGGAAATCAATGAAAAGTTGCCGCGCTTGGGGTAACGCTACCTCTCAGCAACCCTGCCCGTAACTCGAACAGGGGTTACTCAATCAACCCCAGCGCCCGCGGCAGAAACTCGCTGATGGCCGGCACCAGGGTGACCAGTGCCAGTACCGCGAACATCATGAGATACATGGGCATCAGCGGACGAATCAGCGCTGTGATTGATGTTTTGGAAATACTTGCCCCCACAAACAGCACACTGCCCACCGGCGGTGTACACAGGCCGATACACAGGTTCAGGATCATCACGATACCGAACTGCAGCGGCGACATTCCCAGCTCGGTCACCACCGGCAGGAAGATGGGGGTAAAGATCAGCACCGCTGGAGTCATATCCATGAAGGCACCCACAGCAAGCAGAATCAGGTTGATGGTGAGCAGGATCAGCAGCGGGTTGTCACTGAGTGTGATCAGTGCCTGACTGATGGTCTGCGGGATATTCTGGTAAGACATGATCCACGACATCGCCGAAGACGCTGCGATCAGGAACATCACAATCGCGGTGGTCTCAACCGACTTGGTTAGCAATGCCGGCAGCTGGGTGAACTTCACTTCCTTGTACACCACACAGGACAGCAGCAGCGAATACAGTACTGCGATGGCGCTGGCCTCGGTGGCGGTAAAGAAGCCGCTGATGATGCCGCCGATCACAATGAAGATCAGGAACAGACTCGGTACCGCATCGAGGGTTTTTTCGACGGCTTCCTTCAGGGTGGGCTTTTCACCCACCGGGTAGCCTTTCGCTTTTGCCCACAGGCCGCACACGATCATCAGGCCCAGTGCCAGCAGCAGGCCCGGCAGGTAACCGGCAATAAACAGCGCGGCGATGGAGACACCACCGGAGGCCAGCGAGAACACAATCAGGATGTTGCTCGGCGGTATCAGCAGACCGGTGGTGGAGGAAGCTACGGTCACTGCGGTATTGAAGTTCTTGTCGTAACCCGCTTTGGTCATGGACGGAATCATGAAACCGCCGATGGCCGAGGTCGCCGCCACGGCGGAGCCGGAGATTGAGCCAAACAGGGTACAGCTGATGATGTTCACGAAGGCCAGGCCGCCGGGAAGCATGCCCACCAGCACCTTGGCAAAATCAATAATGCGTCGGGCAATACCGCCGCTGCCCATCAACATGCCCGAGAAAATAAAGAATGGAATGGCCAACAGGGCAAAACTGTCGATGCCACTGGCCATACGCTGGGCCATAGTGATCATGGCCGGATCAAAGTCGATGGTACACAGCATGGTGAGCACGGTGGCGGCACCAATACTGATGGAAATGGGAACATTCAGGGCGAGAAGGATCAGAAAACTGACCAGCAATACCAGAACTGCAACTTCCACGATGTTTCTCCTCGCTTAGGCTTCGACGGCAGCTTCAGGCTGCTTTTGTTTTTCTTTTTGCACCGAGGTGCTCTCTTCTTCTAGACCATCGGTATACGGATGCACGTCCGAGTCAAACTCCGTGGGAAGTTCCTCTTTGGTTGTCACCAGCTCTATCAGGTGATCAACGGAGAACAGGCAGATCAACAGCCCCGACAGCGGCAAAACACTGTAGACAAAACCGATCGGAAGATTCAGCGCCGCGGAGTATTGCTCCAGCTCAAAGGTAAGCAGCATCAACTTGGTGCCGCCGTAAACCATCGCGGAGGCGGCGAAGGCAAAACACACCAGCACCACAAAAATCTGCAGCGCGCGACGCTTGGCACCGTGCAGCGCGTTACTCAGCAGGTCGATGCCCAGATGGGAGCGTTTGCGGTAGGCGTAGGCACCACCCAGCACGCCAATCCACACCAGCAGGTAGCGCGCCACTTCTTCGGTGTAGGAACTCGGCTGCATCGGCAGGAAGCGAGTGAGGATCTGCCAGGTCACATCCAGCACCATCAGCGCCAGCAATGTTCCGAGCACAATCGCCAGGGCTTTTTCAATTTTTTGCATCATCTTCGGTTTCCACTTTTATTTTTGTAGTGGCAATTTTTAATTTTTTTGCCGCTTTGGCCGACGGGCCAAAGCCCGGGCGATTTAGTTGATCGCCTTGATCTCAGCCAGCAGGTCACCCACTTCGGTGCCCTTATAGCTGTCGTGCAGCGGTTTCACCGCATCGATGAACGGCTGTTTGTCCGGGTAGATCACTTCAACACCGGCTGCTTTTACCGCCGCCAGGGATTCCTCGGTGGATTCCTGCCAAAGCTTGCGCTGGTAAACCACCGCCTCATCCACGGCCTGCTGCAGCCACGCCTGCTGCTGTGGCTCCAGCTTGCCCCACACCTCGGTGCTGATCAGCAGCAGGTCGGGCACGTAGGTATGCTCGTCCAGGGTGTAGTACTTGGAGACTTCATAGTGTTTGGAAAGGTAAAAGCTCGGCGGGTTGTTCTCGGCTCCGTTGACCACGCCCTGCTGCAACGCGGTGTACAGCTCGCCCCAGCTCACCGGGGTAGCGGCGCCGCCCAGGGTATTGACCATCTTGATCGCGGTCTGGCTGTTCTGGACACGAATTTTCTGGCCGTTCAGGTCAGCCGGCGTCTGCACGCCGATATCGTTCATGTAGAAGCTGCGGCTGCCGGCATCCAGGTAACCCAGGCCGCGCAGCCGCGCGCGCTCACAGGCCACCAGCAGATCTTTGCCAATCGGGCTCTGCAGTACATTCCAG
This sequence comes from Microbulbifer hydrolyticus, assembly GCF_009931115.1. Lineage (NCBI taxonomy): Bacteria > Pseudomonadati > Pseudomonadota > Gammaproteobacteria > Cellvibrionales > Microbulbiferaceae > Microbulbifer > Microbulbifer hydrolyticus. The sequence goes on from NZ_CP047491.1 coordinate 3,863,551, forward strand.
AAGTGTTCGGAATCGCGGAATACGTAAGGAAGGTTGAAGACCTTCATCTCCGGCACGAAGCCCTCCATGGGGCTGGCAGAGACTTTGGTCATGGCCAGGCTGCCGATCTGCAGCAGCTCGATCAACTCGCGCTCGCTACCCAGCTGTCCGCCGGAATAGATATCGATGCGCATGGAATCGCCGGACAGCTCCCGCAGACGCTCACCCATAAACACCATGGCGCGGTGTACGGAGTGCTGCTGGTCCAGGGTGTGCGCCAACTTCAGGGCCACCTGGTCTTCCTGAAAGCCGCAACTGGCAAGGAACAGGGTTGTGCCAGCCAGCAGCGAGGCGCCCAGCTGCCGCAAGGATCTTTTCATTATCATCATCTTGACCTGCGATTTATTTCTTATCGGGTACAGGTTTTCTGGTTTGCCAGACTATGGAGCACAATCGCGCTTACGGCAGACCAGATTGGTCATACCATCGTAACAACTTGTGGCCCGCCTGTGCAATTTTCATTTTTCTCCACCGCGAGATAGTCATCGCGGGGAATGATGGCGCCGCGGTGGCCGATCACACGGGCCGCGCAGCGGTTGCCGGCGGCAATCGACTGCTCCGGGCTCGCGCCCTGCAGGCGCGCCGCCAGGTAGCCGGCATTAAAGGAATCGCCGGCACCGGTGGTATCGACCACACTGCTCACGGGCGGCACATCAATCGCGGTCAGCTCGCCGTCCACCTGCAACAGCACCGGCTCGGCGCCGCGCTTGATCACCAGCTCCGATACACCAAAGCCGGTATTGCGCTTCACGCAGCTGCCCGGGCGCTTGTCGCCCCACAAAGCCTGCTCGTCTTCAAACGTCAGCAACGCCATATCTGCCTGCTGCAGGAACTGCCCCACGGCTTCCCGCGCGGCGTCTGCCGAGGCCCACAGACGCGGGCGATAATTACTGTCGAACGCCACCCGGCCACCCTGAGCGCGGTACTCCGCCAGGAAGGCCAGCAGCTCCACACGTGCCTCTTCACCCATGATGGCGAGGGTAATGCCGGACAGGTACAGGCAGTCCATCTGCAGAAGGTGGGCTTTCAGCGCTTCGCGCCGAACGGGGTCCGCAAACAGCTCGCGCGCCGGCGCTTCGCCCCGCCAGTAGGTAAAGTAGCGCTCACCGTCAGGGGTGTTCTGGATCATGTAGAGACCGGGACAGCGGCCCGGAAGGCGCGCGATGGCGCCGGTGTCGATACCCTCGCCGGACAGGCGAGTGAGCACTTCCTCACTGTAGGGGTCATCCCCAAGGAGGGTTACATAGCTGACACTCACACCACCGCGGGCAATGTACACGGCGGTGTTATAGGTATCCCCGGCATAAGATTGTGTTAAAGAGGGCTGCGCCAACAGGGCTTTGTTGCCCTGCGACTGGCCCTCTCCATGAACTGGTGCTTGCGGCGCCAGTTCAACCATGACTTCTCCCAGTGCTGCCAGCTTCACGGCGCCCACCCCTGTTGTTTTATCATCGACAACCTCGCAAATGCGCTGCTCACACGCCAAGGCCTTACCAAAATATCGCACAGGTATAACCAATTTGGCGACGCAAGGCAACCACAGAGGAGCACACGCACCTCTTAGACACAGGCACCCTAACTGGTAATGCCACCTTACCAGATTATTCAGATCCTGACGTAAATTGCAATATGCACGACCTATTCAACCGGTATCAACTGACCCAATTTTTAACTTTTCAGGCCATTTGAGCATCGCCAAAGACGGACTGGATAGAGCCCAGCAGCGGCTGGCACACCTTTCGACCAGCCCTGGCAAAGCAAGCCCGCAGCTACCCACACGATAAATTGGCCCCACGAACAACTTCTAAGCCCGGCCGTAATTCGCTAGAATCGTCAGGGTATTGGGACTGGTGGTCAGACAGGTTGCAATCTCAACGGCAGCAACCCCATCAGCCAGGCGGTAACCGAACCGCAATGGATTCGAAATTTGATACAGAGGCGCGACACCCGTGGAACTGCAAGCAGTAAAAGCCGAGAGACTCTATTTGAAGGTTGCCGAGCAGCTCTCGCGACTCATTACCAGCGGCTCCATCAAGCCCGGTGAGCGCCTGCCGTCCGAACGGGTACTGGCAGACAAGCTCGGGGTCAGCCGCCCCACTATCCGCGAAGCCATGATCGCGCTGGAAATTTCCGGCGTGATCGAGATCCGTACCGGTTCCGGTATCTATGCCACGCAAAAGCAGTATCAACAATCCCAGCCGGAGATTGGCGATAAAGGGATTGGGCCATTCGAAATCCTGGAAACCCGCTTCATCATCGAATCGGAAGCCTGCGCTCTGGCAGCCGCCCGCATCTCCAGCGACCAGATTCGTGAACTGAAGCAGGCACTCAAGGAGATGGAAGAGGAAGAGAGCCGCGCGGATGCCTCGGAAAAGGCGGACTGGAAATTCCACAGCATTATTGCAGAGGCTTCCCAGAATACGGCGATCATTGGCATCGTTAACTGGCTGTGGGAACTGCGCAACCAGTCCGAACTCAGTACCGGCTTTATGGAGCGACTGCGCGCCGAAGGGGTACACCCCTCCATCGAGGATCACCGCAAGATTATTCTCGCCCTCGAACAGCGCAACCCGGAAAAAGCCCGCGCGGCCATGCGCAATCATATCGACAATGCCACAGCCGCGGCCGCCACCTATTTTGAGCAAGACCCAGCCTGAATCACTCCCCCGTACCGGAACAGCACTCGCTCACACGCTGGCAGAAAACCCGCAAAGTACTCGGTGTCCTAGCGGGTTTTTTCGGTCAACTCTTTGAGCAGCTTCTCGCCCCCGCCAACCACTAAACGCTCCAGCTGCTCGCGAATCGTGCTGGTAAAACTCTCGCTCCGCAAAAGTCGCGCCGGCACGATACCAGCATGGGTTAATAGTGCCGTCACGTGATCCTGAGTGGGGAACGCTTTCTGAGCTTTCTGGCGCTTTAGCATATCGACCAGCTGTTGCGCACCCGCATCGTTCAGCGGGAAACACTGCTGACTGAAAGAGCCGAGAAATATATACGCAATCCAGGCAGCGACTACCGCACTGAGTAACGGAATCTCCCGCCCCCGCTCAACTTGCTCCAGGGCGGGTGCAAGAATACGCTGAGGAAGCTTTTGAGTACTGTCAGAGGCCACCTGTTGGCAGGTATACGGCACCGATGGATTGGAAAAACGGGCGAGTAACGTATTGCAGTATCGTTCAAGGTCCACATCAGGCAGAGGCTGTAACGTTGGCAACACCTCCCGCTGCATCAGTAGCCGCACAAAGTTTCTGATCTGCGGGTCCGCCGCAGCCTCGTAGATATACGTATAGCCCTGCAATGCCCCGAAAAATGCCAGCGCCGAGTGGCTGCCATTTAACAGCCGTAACTTCATCCGCTCATAAGGCGCTACATCCGCAACCACACTGACGCCCACGGAGCGCCAGTCCGGTGAGGGGGCAACAAAATTGTCCTCAATGACCCACTGCCGAAAATTCTCACTTAACAGACAGGCCGTATCGCGGTAGCCGGCACGACCCTGAATACCCTCGGCGATCGCTTCACTGGTAGCCGGGACCATACAGTCCACCATAGTGCTGCAAAACCCGATGTGCTGCTCCATCCACCGGGCCAGGCCGCTATCCTGCAGGCGCGCAGCGGTCAGCAGGCAATCCCGCAACAGTGCACCGTTGTCTGGCAGGTTGTCACAACTCAACAGGTTGAACCCCGGCAGTCCGCGCGCGCGGCGCAGGCGGCAGGCAGCCAGGAGAAAGCCGTGTAGTGTTTTGGGTGTGGCCGGATGCCGGATATCGTGCTCGATATCCGGGTGCGCAAGATCCAGAGCCCGTCCACCGGGCTTCAGACAATAGCCTTTTTCCGTGACCGTCGCGGTAACCACGCGGGTGGATTCTGCGGCCAGGGCCTCGACCACTGCTGCGGGGCTTTCCGGTGCAACCAGTACTTTCGCAACGGCCCCCACAACACGCATGCTCTCTGTGTCCGCACTGCGCTCGCACAACGTGTAGAGACAGTTTTGCGACTGCATGCGGTCTCGCATGTCGGGGTTACGCAGGCTGACGGCGGTAATGCGCCAGTCCCCGCCACACCGGCGTAAAATTTCATCCACGTACACCGCCTGGTGTGCGCGATGAAAGTTGCCAATACCAATGTGGACGATTCCGCAGCCCAGTTCCGCAGGATTGTACCCGGGCATAGCCACACTATTCCCGAGCACATCTCCTTTCTCAGAAACCGCCTTGAGAAACTGCAAGTAAAGCTTGGAATTTTGCGCCGAAGCCTGTCTCGACAAAATAGGCATAGCGCACCTTAGCCGAGAGCCTTCAACGCATGAATAACGCCGCGCAGCTCTGCCAGCCCCTTGAGGCGACCGACATACGAATATCCCGGCCTGGCAGACCCCATTTGCAGCTCGTCTGCCATCAGGTGACCGTGGTCCGGGCGCATGGGAATCTCACAGCCATCACCAGAGCCACGACGACGCCCCTCCTCCTCGAGCAAGGCGCGAATCAGCCCGACCATATCGTTGTCGCCGTCCAGGTGGTCGGATTCGTAGAATGAGCCATCTGCTTCGCGAATCACATTGCGCAGGTGCACAAAGTAAATGCGCTCGGCAAATTCACGGGTCATCGCCACCAGGTCGTTATCTGCGCGGGCACCAAAGGATCCCGCACACATGGTCAGCCCGTTCGATGGGCTGGGATATGCAGCGAGCAACGCGCGGGCATCTTCCGCAGTGGAAACTACGCGCGGCAAGCCAAACAGGGAAAAGGGTGGATCATCCGGGTGGATACACATTTTCACACCCACGGACTCCGCCGCGGGAATCACTTCCTGCAGAAATAGAAACAGGTTTTCGCGAAAACGATCCGTACCCAGTTCATTGAATAGCTGTATGGAGCGCCGAATACTGTCGCGATCGTGAGAGCCTTCGCCACCTGGCAGGCCGGCGATAATATTGCGCTCCAGTTGCGCCATTTCGTCGCCGTTCAGGGTCTGCAGATAGCTTTCCGCGCGCTTGAGAACTTCCGGCGGATAATCGCCCTCCGCACCGGGACGCTTCAGGATATAGATGTCATAGGCTGCAAAGTCAGCCATTTCAAAGCGCAGAGCCTGGCTGCCATTCGCCAGGGTGTAATTAAGGTTGGTGCGTGTCCAGTCCACTACCGGCATGAAGTTGTAGCAAATGGTCTTTACCCCGGCTTTGCCGGCGTTGATCACCGACTGTCGGTAATTCTCGATCATTCGGTCAAAGTCACCGGTACGTGCCTTGATGTCGTTGTGCACCGGAATACTTTCAATCACCGACCAGCTGAGCCCCTCGGCTTCAATCATCGCCTTGCGCTGGTGAATTGCTTCTTCTGACCACAATTCACCTGCCGGAATCTCGTGCAGCGCACTCACAACCCCTGTCGCCCCCGCCTGGGCGATATGCCGCAGGGTGATTCCGTCATCTGGTCCAAACCAGCGCCATGTCTCTTGCATCGGACTATTCCTGTTCATTCCTCATCTAGGGTCTTGGCCTCGCGAGCCGCAGCTCCAGCTCCAGCGTTAGGCGGCGCATCAATTACTGATGTGCAACTGGTAAGACCACCGGACCAATTAAACTCAGTTTTGCTTCGAATGACAAGTATTGCCGCCCCAAAAGCACCCTTTTCACAGGGTGCTCCGGGTTTGAGTTCGATTTTTGTGCATAAAAAGCGGTCAAAGTAGGGAGTGGCCGCCGGACCTGGAGATTTATTGCGTCTTTAGCCGAAAGCCTACTGGCATGGCTGTAAGGCCAGATAAAATGTGGATTTGCAGACCCACTAACCGAGGTCGCCCAGGCTCAGATGGTCCATATCGTCAAACTGCTGATTTTCCCCGCCCATAGCCCAGACAAAGCTGTAATTGCAGCTGCCGGCGCCGCTGTGAATCGACCAGTAAGGCGAGGCGATGGCCGTCTTCGGGGCCAGCGGCAGTGACCGGGTTTCATGGGGCTGACCCATGAAGTGGAATACCCGTTCGTCTTCGGGGAAATCAAAATACAGATACACTTCGGTGCGGCGGCGGTGGGTATGCGGTGGCTTGGTGTTCCACACACTGCCCTTGGACAGACGAGTCACCCCCATCACCAGCTGACAACTATCCACCACGCCAGGACAGATCGCCTGGTATATCACCCGCTCGTTACTTCCCTCAATGGAGCCCAGCTCGACGGTATTGGCCTTATCCATGGTGACATGTACGGTCTCGGTCTCCCGGTGTGCCGGATAGCTCACCAGATAGAATTCCGCCGGTGTATCCCCGTCACTGAAGAAATTTACCGTGCGGCTGCCGCGGCTGATATACAGAAATTCCAGTGGTGCGAGAACATAGCTTTTGCCATCCACCTCTACCCGGCCGCTCTCACCGAGATTCACCACACCGACTTCGCGACGCTCACAGAAATAGTCGCTGGCGAGCTCTTTATGGGTAGGCAGAGACAGAGGCTGATGTTTTAGCGGCACCGCCGCGCCGACCAGCGCACGGTCCACATCGGTGTAGGTCAGGTTCAGCTCACCAGCCCGGAACATGCCTTCCATGCAGAAGTTTTCCCGCAGCTCGGCACTGGTCATACGCTGATAGCGGACGCTGTCCGCCGTTTGCAGAAAGTTCATTACTTCCCCTTTAACATCACTGTGAAATTAAAAAATTCTTGTTTTCCGACGGGGATCACTGATTACCCGGCGACGAAAATTGATTGAGCCTGGCCACCTCGGCCTGCAGGTATTCGCGGAATGCCGCTTCGGAATCGATGCCTTCGGCGCGCCACACGCCGGCAAAATAATATTCGGCTTGCTTTCCGCCTTTCAGCTGCACCAGATGGTTGTACGCATCATCCCCAATGGCGGTGAGGTCAGCGGTGCGAAAGAAAACCACCATGCCCAGGTTGTCATCGGCGAGACTCTGCTGCCCCCAGGTGGCGAGATATCCCCATTCGGAATCGGGGCTATTCAATGTGATGGGCTCCAGCCCGTGCCGTACAATACCGGTGGCCCAGCCGGGCAGACCTTCATCGGTGCTGGCACGCACATGGGTAAGACGTGATCCGGGGGCAATGCGCAATTGCAGATCCAGATCGCGCGCACCTGCCGGGGTCTGCCATTCGCTGTATTTCAGGTCCACTCCAGAGGCATCGGCGCCGTTGTGGACCTGCAATTGTGCGGAAGAAAATGCATTTACACCGGTCAGCCCCTGTTCACCCCAGGCGCCGATACCACCCAGGCCCAGGGATTTACCCACCTTGAGCACATCCATTCCCCAATCCGACAGCGCGTGATAGTCGGTGCCGTCCTGGCCGACTTCGGGCAATACCAGCTGTGATTTTGTCTTGCCGAAAATATCAATGGCTGCGCGCTCATCAAAATACAGGCGATAGGCCACATGCTCCGACTCCCAGCCCGGTCCCTCGTACTTGAACAGGCGGTTGCCGATCTGGTGATCCTGCGGCAGTTGCATAAATTCAACCGGCACATATTTACCGCCCTGCAGCTTGCCATCTTCGCCCGGCACACCGCCGCGGCGTACCGCCAGCTCCGCATAAGCACCACGGGGTGGCTCGACCGAGGCAACCTGTGCGGAATGCACAGCCGTGCCCTCCGTCGGCGTGAGCTGTGCCGCTTGCTGGGTTTCGCGCTTCTCCGCGCAACCGCTCACCGCCACCACTGCCGCGGCCGCCACTGCCGCCACTCTCTGCGTAAACCCTGACATACTGATTCCCCACCTAGACTTTATGGTAAGGCCAACATACACTACCGCAACTGGTATTACCACATGACCAAATTAACAATCGTGGTAACGCGGGATTAGCGACCCGCTTGCGCGCTCTGCAGTCGCACGCATCTGATACGATCGCGCCAAATAGCGAGCGCATCCAGTAAACCGGATAACAGTAATAAAGGTGGCATCATGACTCTGAACCGAAGCCTGCAACTCGGGCTGGGACTGCTGATCGGCGGTCTCTGCACCAGCATCCACACTTCCGCGAACGCTTTCGCCAGCGCCAGCGGTGCGGCACAGGCAGAATACTGGCCAGAGCCGGTTGCCTGGCAGGCCCCCGCCGCGGAACTGCCTGCCGTCAAAGAAACGCTTTCCCCAGAACTCACCGAAGCCAGCATCACCCGCGCCGCCAACCTGGTTGCCGACTGGCAGCTCAGCCAGTACGACCTGCGCAGCAATATGATGCGCCCCGAAGGCCGTGCCAGTGGAATCCCCCAGGGCTGGATGTATGCCACCTGGCAGATCGGCCTGCTGGAGTGGGCCAAGGTCAGCAAGCAGCTGCCTTACGAGCAGGCGGTAATCAACAATTCTGCCGTCAACCAGTGGCAGCTGGGACCGCGCGTGCACCACGCCGATGACCACGCCATGGGCGCTGTGTATCTGGACCTGTATGAGCGCATGGGAGGGGAAGAGAAGATTGCGCACTTGAAGCAGCAATTTGACCGGGTACTGGCAAATCAGCCGGACACCAGCCTCTACTTCGACAACGATGACAAGTTTCACCAGGACCTTGCCCACCGTAACTTCGACGACCCGTCATGCACCGTACGCTGGTGCTGGGCGGATGCCATCTTTATGGCACCGCCGGTATGGGCAGAAATGGCCCGCATCACCGGCTCGCAAAAGTACCTGGACTTTATGGATAAGGAGTTCTGGGTAACTACCGACTACCTCTATAGCAAAGACGAGCAGTTGTACCTCCGTGACAGCCGCTACTTTGAGCGTAAAGACAGCAAGGGCCGGCTAATTTACTGGGGCCGCGGCAACGGCTGGGTACTCGCCGGCATTGCCCGCACACTCAAAGCGATGCCCGATCACTTTGCCGGCAAAGAACGCTACGAAACCCTGTTTCAGGAAATGAGTGCGCGACTGGTGGACCTGCAACAGAAAGACGGCAGCTGGCCCTCTTCCCTACTGGAGATCGAAGAGCAGTCTCCACCCGAGTCGAGCGGCACTGGCCTGCTGGTATACGCCCTGGCGTGGGGTGTAAACAGCGGCCTCCTGAAAGACGACAAGTACACCGAAGCCGTGCACAAGGGGTGGGCTTCCCTGGTAGATAGCGTACAGCCCAACGGCAAGCTGGGCTGGGTTCAGCAAGTGGCATTCGCACCGGGCTCCGCCACTGCCGATGACACACAACTCTATGGCACCGGCGCGCTGTTACTGGCGGCATCCGAAGTTATTCAGCTCGACGATAAATAACCACCCAGCGCAACAAGAACCGAAGTACAAGGAGAGGTCGCACTATGACCGATTACCTGCAGCAACAGTTTGGCCTGAGCGGCAAGGTCGCCATGGTGACCGGGGCCAGCCGCGGGCTTGGCAAGGCCATGGCGTTGGCGCTTGGCCGCGCCGGCGCGCGTGTGATTGTGGTGGGCTCGACGCCCACCAGCGCCGAAAACGCGGTGCGCGAACTCAGCGCCGAGGGTATAGAAGCCACTGCACTGGGTTGCGACCAGTCGGTACCGGAACAAATCGATACCCTGTTCAGGGAAGTGGCGTCCCGTTTTAGCCGCCTGGATATTCTGGTGAATAACGCCGGCACCATCCGCCGTGCGCCGGCGGTGGACTACTCCGACGACGACTGGAACGCGGTGATGGACACCAATATCAATGGCGTGTTCAGGATGTGCCGCGCCGCCGGGGCAATGATGCTGAAGCAGGGTGCTGGCAAGATCATCAATATCGCCTCCCTGCTCAGCTTTTCCGGCGGCATTACTGTGCCCGCCTATGCCGCCAGCAAGGGCGCCGTATCACAGTTGACCAAGGCCCTGGCGAACGAGTGGGCCAGCAGCAACATCCAGGTGAATGCGATCGCTCCCGGTTACTTTGCGACTGACAACACCGCGAACCTGCGCGCAGATGCCGAGCGCAATGCGGCGATCAGCGCGCGCATTCCCGCCGGGCGCTGGGGCAACCCGGAAGACCTGGCAGGGGCCGCGGTATTCCTCGCGTCCCCCGCAGCAGACTATATGAACGGCCATATCATGCTGGTGGACGGCGGCTGGATGGCCCGCTGACGCACCACCGATGAAGGGCCCACAGAGGCCCTTGCCCCGAGGGCGCCCCTGCAAAAAACAAAATTTTCTAGCAAGTATGAGAGCACGTGATGGAATTCCAGCTTGGCAGGGGCGCTAATCCCCTGCACCTTCTCAGCCAATACAACTTCTCCTCTCATTTCAACCGCATCGGCAAAGCACTTCTGAGCTTTTACCTGGCAGCCCTGCTTGCCGGCTGTAATGCCGAAGCAGGCTCTGATCAGGAATCCCAACCATCTTGGGAAGCCCGCAATTTCAATAGCGACTGGCTCTACCTGCAGGATGACGTCCCGCATAACGGCGACCGGGATCTACCTGCCTTCCCCGGTGCCGACGACCAGGCATGGGAAAAGGTCACCCTGCCCCACACCTGGAACGCCACCGACACGGTGGATGCCACCCCGGGCTACCGCCGCGCAGCGAGCTGGTATGCCAAAACCTTTACTGCCGACACACACAGCCGTTACCGGATGCACTTCGAATCCGCCAACATGGTGGCCGAGATTTTCGTCAACGGAAAAAAGATGGGCGAACACGTAGGCGGCTATGTCGGTTTTGATGTGGAGTTGACCGAAGCTCTCAAGCGCGGCGAGACCAATGAAATACTGGTGCGGGTTTCCAATGAGTACGACCGCAACCTGATCCCCTCGCAAAAGGCCGACTTCTTTCTCTTTGGCGGGCTCACCCGCGACGTATGGCTGCAGCGACTGCCAGAGGCGTTTATCCAGCGCGTTGCGGTGACCACGCCGGAGGTTAGCCACTCGTCCGCGAAAACCCAGGTGGCGATTGAAATAGACCGGGGAAATTCCAGCCAGTCACTGGATCTCGGCCTGCGCCTGCTGGATCCCAACAAGCAGGAAATCCACCGGGCAAACGCACCGGTCAGCGCTGACTCCGGTAACGACACATCCGTCCGCATCGAACTGCCTGAACTGAAAAATCCGCAACTCTGGTCACCGGACTCACCCCATCTCTACACTGTCGAAGTCACACTGAAAGATGTCGAGGGCAATATCCAGCACCAGCAGAGTGAGCCCTTCGGCTACCGCTGGTTCGAGATGCGCCCCAACAAAGGTTTCTTCGTGAACGGCGAGCGCGTATTGATCCGCGGTACCCACCGCCACGAGGAGCATGCCGGCATCGGCCCCGCCATGTCCAATGCGCAGCACCGCAACGATATGCAACAGATCAAGGACATGGGCGCAAACTTTGTGCGCTTGGCACACTACCCTCAGGACCCGGAAGTTTACCGCGCAGCCAATGAGCTCGGGCTGATCCTTTGGGACGAACTGCCCTGGTGTCGCGGTGGTAAAGGTGGTGAGGAATGGGAGGCCAATACCGAGCGCCTGCTACGTGAACAGATTGCCCAGAACTACAACCACCCCAGTATCGCCTTCTGGTCCCTGGGCAATGAGATGTACTGGGAAGAGGACTTTGCCGGCGGCGGTTCCGATGAAGAGGTGTTGCCGTATCTCAAGCACCTGAACCGCGTCACCAAGGAGCTGGACCCCAGCCGTATGACCACCATCCGCAAGTACTACCCCGGCGCAGAGGTGGTGGATGCCTTCTCCCCGTCCATCTGGGCTGGCTGGTACGGTGGCGCCTATGGCCAGTACGCCGCGGCCCTGGAGGATGCCATGAGTAAGTATCCTACTTTTCTGCACATGGAATACGGTGGTTCCGGGCACAAGGGTCGACATACAGAGACCCCCCTGGATGAGCGGGGCATCCCCGATGCCCAGGTATCCGTCACCGAAGCGATGAATCAGGCGGTAGTAAAAAGCATCGCCAAGGACAGCGACTGGAATGAAAGCTACATCGTCAACCTGTTTGACTGGCACTTGTCGGTGAGCGAAAGCACGGAAAACTTTGCCGGCAATGCCCAGTGGGCATTCAAGGACTTCGGCACGCCACTGCGCCCCGAAAACCCTCTCCCCTATATCAACCAGAAAGGCCTCACCGACAGGGAGGGCAACCCAAAAGATGCTTACTATGTTTTTGCCAGCTACTGGTCAAAACAGCCGTTCTGCTACATCGAGTCTCACAGCTGGACCGTGCGTTACGGCCCGGAAAGCGGTCGTCCGGTAAAAGTGTATTGCAACACCGACACCGCGGAGCTCTACCTGAATGGAAAAAGCCTCGGCAGTAAGGAGCGTCGCCCCGGCGACTTCCCGGCCCACGGCCTTGTTTGGCAGGTACCCTTCCAAAAAGGTGAGAACGAACTGCGGGTAGTGGGCAAGGTAGGCGAGGACGGAAAGACGGTGGAAGATGCCTACCGCCTCACCTATTACGTGGGTGAACCGGCAAAAACCGAACAGGTTGTACTTACTGCCAGCCGCACTGCCGAGAACACCTACCTGATCACCGCCGAAGCCCAGGACAAACAGGGGCGCCGGGCCACGGAGTTCAGTGACCGTGGCTACTTCTCGGTACTGAACGGTGGCGGCCAGTTGCAGGAAAACCAGGGCACCTACACCGGTTCATCCACCATCGAGATGGCCAACGGCATAGCCGCCATCGAGTTCGTGCCGGGTACGCGGCCCGCAGTGGTGGAGTTCCGCACCCAAAACATCAAGGGCGTCTATATTGACCTGCCCGCCGTAGACGACCACTGAAGCCCCTACCTTGATCTTCCCGGGCCTGGCAGGTATTGCCTGTCAGGCCCGCCAATATCTAATCCTTTGACCATCAAGAATAAGACTGCAACCCACTAGAAAAATATCCGGTGCGGAACTGCGGTGTGCGGAGTTTGAATATGCGCAAAGTCCTACCCAGCCTAATCTTGTTACTACTTCTACCGCTCTCGACATTCGCTGCTCCGGCAAATCTCGCGCTGTACGATCCAGAGGCGCTGCTGCAGCTGCAGCAAGATCAGAACGAGAAGGTTGATCCCGCGCTGACGCTTCTGATCGAGCGCGCGAACAGTGCACTGGAAAGCCCGACCCGCTCGGTCACGCAAAAAGAAAGACTGCCCGCCAGCGGCAACCCAAATGACTATTTCAGTATCGGGCCCTACTGGTGGCCAAACCCGGACTCAAAAGATGGGCTTCCTTTTATCCGTAAAGACGGTGAACGCAATTACGCCACGCTGGAGCAGATTCCCGACAGCCAGCTACTGCGGAGTTTTGTGCAGGACGTCAGCAATCTTGCCGTCGCCTACCACCTGACCGGTGATCAGCGCTATGGCAAGGCCGCGGTTCAGCACCTCCGAGCCTGGTTTATCGAGCCGGCGACACGCATGAATCCGAACTTCGAACACGCGCAGGCGGTACCCGGGATTGCCACCGGACGCGGTTTCGGCATCATTGAAGGGCGCTTCCTGATTCATATTCCGGATGCGGTGCGACTATTGGGGGATCAGCTCAGTAAAAATGAGCGGGAGAGTATTACCCGATGGTTTTCCGAGCTCCACCAGTGGATGCTGACCAGTGAGAACGGCAAAGCCGAAAACCAATGGCACAACAATCACGGCACCTGGTTTGATGCGCAAGTCGTTGCCTTTGCCCTGTTTACCGGGGATCTGGATATCGCGCGTGCCCAACTGAAAGTGACCAGGGATAATCGAATCGCCCACCACTTTGATGCCGCAGGAAAGCAGCCGGCAGAATTTGAGCGCACCCGGCCCTGGCACTATGCCAACTTCAATCTGGAGGCCTATAACCTGCTGGGACAATTTGGCCGACAGCTCGGTGTAGATATCTGGGGATACCAACGTGGTGATATCAGCTTGCATCGCGGTTACGCCCTGATTGCAAACTACCTGCTGGAACCTGAGGAGTGGCCATTCAAGGAACTGTATGGCATGGATATCAAAGCCGCACATGCCACCATGTACTATGCGAAGAACGCTTACGGTGATGCCATATTCAGCGAGGCACTGGAAAAAATACATCGCGACAGTGACGACAGCATCGTGGAGACCGATCCGCGGTTGTGGCCCATTCAATAAAGGCACAATAAAAAAGGCCAATCATTGAGGTGATTCAATGATTGGCCTTTTTCCATTCAAAACGGATTATTTAACGGAGTTATCCGTGGTAGCCGAGAGGTCGCTGGCATTATCCGTTGGCCGACTTTTGATGCGGCGCTTTGACAACTGCAACTGATAAAGCGATGGCTGATCACTGATCGCCTGGTTCACAGCTGCAATATCGGCGCTGGGGCCATAGTCTATGTCGACCTTTCTATTCCCATGCACACCATAGATATTTGCATTGGGTCCATCCGCTACGCCATCCAGGGTAATGGTCGCCTTCTCGTCAGGCACACCGGAAAACAACAGCCGTATATTCCAGAAGGTGCTGTCTGCCCCGTGGGTTGGCTTCCAGTAACCGGCACCGCCACCCTTGAATGCAGAATATCTACGCTCACTGATTTCCTGGTCGTTCAGTTCAACATACATCGTAATATTGTCGAACAGATTCTGGTGATTGGCACCGGAGTGTTGATCCAGGATCGGGCGCTGATCAACGGTACAGCCCGTATAGACACTCTTGGTTGAAAAAGTATTGAAGCTCAACGGATGAATGACCAGGTTCTGCACGTGCAGGTTTTCCACCAGCACATTGTGTGTATCCCCCATGGCCACGCTGTAATGCGCCTTGTGCTCTCCTGACGTGGTGACGTCTCTGATCGTCAGGTTAGCAACCTCTTCCGTCAACACGCCGCTGTCTGCGTTGATTATGTCCACATTGCGAACCCAGCCGTCGTAGACCCGCGTCAGATAGATACCGTTAAACCCTTGCTCCACATGGTGCGCCACGTACGCGGACGCCGGGAACTCGATGGTAAAGTCTTCCAGGCCGACATTCTGCAGGTAGGGCTTGCGAGTGATATCTGTGGTAAACCCCTCAATATCGTGCAGCAAGGGGTCCGAAAGCTCGATCCTGTTGCCCTTGATCTCCAGAATTCGGGACGTCTGCGACACCAGTGGCCGCGACGGAAAGGCCCAGTGATGACTGCCTATCTTGTCGACCCCGGGATACAGCATTTTTAGCAATGGCGAGTCGCGACCAGCGCGGTTATACCAGTTGACATTGATTACCTGCCCCGCTTCAAGCTGGCCTGCCGACTTCACCGTCAACCAGCGCTTACCTCGCTCTCCGGCAACCGGCTGCGCATGCGCTGCTACCGGCGTATCGTACTTGTCCAGGTACGCCTTCACTCGCTCACCCGGTTTGCGCGCCCAGATGTAGCCTCCCGCCCAGGCGTACTGGGTAAATGGCAGGTCGATATTGTTCTGTTTCTCCCGCTGGCGCTTGTCCATCTCGGTAAGGTATTCGCGAAGCTCGGCCAGCTCGGGAGGATCCGGCAACAAACGCAGCGGGCGAGGAAAATACAAACGTGTCTTCTGGTTACCGGCACCGCGCAAAATCAGGTTATCCCGCTGCAGGTACAGGATCTCACTGACAATAAAACGCCCTGCAGGTATCTCGACCGCGACAGGCCCGTCACTGTCCTCTGCCGCCGCAAATGCAGCGAGAAATGCCCTGGAGTCATCCACACCGTCATCGGGTATGGCACCAAATTCAGTGACATCCAGTGATTTCAACACTTCGAGAGCCAGCGGCGCACTGCCGTTTTTGTAGCCAGCGTAAGAAAAGTCGGGCAAGTCCTGCACCGGCAGCTGGTCAGCACTCACTGCGCCTGCAGTCGCTGGCCTATCCGCCGCGACCAGCGCCGCACCGCAGAGCAGTACAAATAGTGCGCCACAAGCCATTGAATTTGTTACCCTTTTTCCAATCTTGCCGTCGTGTTTCAAGGTGAACCCCGCTGTTTATTCTGCGATATCAGTCCATGTAAGATGGTCATACCACTTTACCATCAGCCAATCATGATTCATACTGGCACCGGCTATCACACCGCCACCGGCGAAATTGCGGCACTCCGGAGGGGGCGGGTACACACACGTGAAAGACAAAAATAAATACGCAGGAGCTTTGATGAACAACCACAATCAGCATATCCCTGTCACCGCGCGCGCGAAATTTTCCAAGCGCCTGCTGGCACTGACGATCGCATCCGTCGCCTTTAATGCATCCCTGACTCAGGCACAGAGCAGTGGTGAGCAGGAGGAGCTTGAAGAAATTACCGTAACGGGCAGCCTGCGCGACACGCTGCGCAACTCGATTGACATCAAACGCGATGCAGAAACCATCGTCGACGTGATTTCCGCTGCAGAAATGGGCAGCCTTCCAGATTTATCCGTGGCGGAAACCCTTGAGCGCATCGTCGGCGTAACCGGTGATCGCTTTAAAGGCAATGCCAGCGAGATCTCCGTCCGTGGCCTGGGGCCGTTTCTTGGCTATTCCACGTACAACGGCCGCGAAATTTCGTCCGGCAGCGGCAACCGCGCGGTCGCCTTTTCACAGTTCCCATCAGAGCTGGTAAACGGCGCTGTGGTGTACAAGTCACAATCCGCTGATTTACTCGAAGGCGGTGTTGCAGGCCTCATCGATTTGCAGAGCATTCGCCCTATCGACTATGGCAAGCAGCGGTTCCAGGCGGAACTGAAAGGCAACTACAACGAGTACGACGCGAAGCTGGATGGTGACAACGGCATCGGGTATCGGAGTTCCATTTCATTCACCGACGTATTTGATACCGACATCGGTACCATAGGCTTTGCCATCGGTTATGCCGGTCACGACTCTTCCACCCCCGAAGAAAGCTTCAATACCAGCTCCACGCTGCGCAACTGTAACTCCGACCGCTTCCTCGATGGCGGCAGCAACTGTTCCTGGAGTGACGACAACACCGCGGCGAACGGCGGTCCGGCTGCAGAGGGCGATTACTACTTTATCCCCAATTCGTTTTACTTCCGCCAAATGGAGTCGGAAGAAACCCGCGATGCGGTCATGACCACGCTACAGTGGCAGCCGACCGATAAATGGAACATCACCGCAGACGCACAGTGGTCCAACCGTTTCTACTATGAAGATCGCCACGATCTCTACTTCGATGACGGTCGCCGCCGGATCAGTAATTGGAGCACCAACGATGCGCACGCCCTGACCTCCTACACCGGCGAGTCACGCGTCAGCAGCTACGGCGAGTTCCGCGAGCGCGATGAAGACTACGTGGGTGGCGGACTCAATTTCGAATTTGCGGCAACGGATCGACTCGTACTGAACGCAGACTTGTCCTATTCCGCCACCACCCGCTACCAGGAAACCTGGCAAACCCGTTTCCGCTCCGATCGTGTCTGGTACGACTTTGATACCCGTGGCACTGGCGGCGACGAGTGGGCGACGGTCACGCTGTACGAGGACCCGGAGAACCCATCAGAAAGCGCATTGGATACCAGCATCCTGAACGACTACAGCTTCTATGGTGCCAACCAGCGTGCGCGCTACGGTGAACTGGAAGTCAATGATGATATTTCGGCGATCGCCTTCAGTGGTGTTTACGACATCGACGGCGACCTGATCAAGTCCGTTGAAGCCGGCTTCCGCCTGTCCTCCCACGAGCACAACAATTACGGAGAAGACCGCACGGAATACACGGACACAAACTTCGCTGATGTGTCTGTCATCGCCCAGGAATGCGCTACCGATTATCCGCAAAAAGGTTACGGTGAGGACGCAGGCAGCAGCTTTGACCAGTGGGCAACCTACGACACGCTGTGCGCCTACGAACTGATGCTTGGCGATGAAGATTGGGCACTTAGTCCACAGGACCCAAGTGCCGGCGACGTGAATCTGACCGAAAAAGTACAATCTGCCTTTGTAAAACTCAATTACTACACTCAGGTCGGCGGTATCGATGTATCGGGTAATATCGGTATCAGGGCGGTACAGACCGATATCGAATCCGTGGGCTATCGCCAGAGCTATGCGGTCACCAATAATGACGCGGGTACACCTGCCGACGCCTCTGATGACAGCATACTGATTACGGAAATTTCGGATTCTCTCACTCAAGAGTCTTACGGCAATCGCTACCTGAACATTTTGCCCAGCATTAACGTCAACCTCGGCCTGACAGAAACGGTGCAACTGCGTGCTGCGGCCTACAGCGCCATTTCACGGCCCGATATGTGGTGGATGGGTGCAGGTCGCGACCTGGACCTGGGCGATGGCGAAGAGGAGTTCTCCAGCATCCAGTCCGCAATTGACAGTGGTTCAGTAACGGCGCTGGGTAACCCGAACCTTGAGGCGATTGAATCGAACAACTTCGACCTTTCACTTGCCTGGTATCCGTCGGAAGATTCCATGCTGTCCGGTGCCTACTACTACAAGAAGTTCAAAGCCGGACTGGAAGTGGCTGACGCGAGCGAAGTTCAGGAGTCCTTTGCGATCAACGGCGAAATGCTCGCGATGAACGTGGATGGACTGATTCAGAACAGCAATGAACCTTCCAGTATTTCGGGCATTGAACTGACCGCTCAACACGCCTTCAGCAATCTTCCGGAACCCCTGGATGGGCTGGGCGTACTCGCCGGACTAAACATCGCAGATACTGACTTCGACTACTTCGAGAACGGCTCTGAGATCACCGACGATGTGGTTATTTCCGCAGCCAACCTGCCGGGCTTTTCGAAGAAGAGTTATAACGCTGAGGTCTTCTGGGAGAACTACGGCTTTACCAGTCGTCTTTCCTATAAGTATCGTTCCGACTACCTGAAACCCTTCGGAAGTAATTTCGGTCAGACGAACCGGTTTGTCGACGATACCAGCTCTCTGGATCTATCACTGTCCTACCGGCTGACGAAAAGTCTTCAGCTCAAACTACAGGGTATTAACCTGACCAACGAACCCTATACCGAGTACAGGGTTGCTGAGGGTGGATACAATCGCGTTGAGTTCAGCGGGGCGCGCTACTTCTTTGGCGTGCAGTACAAAATGTAACCAACCTCCATACATATAGGCGGATTGACCCAAACCAGCCAGAAAGCCCGAAAATGCCTTACCAGAATAGTTGACTGGTATAACCAATTTTTGGCAACATGGTAACAATCGCTGCTCCTCATGAAGCCTATGAGAAAAGCATCGAGGTTTCTCCATCGCCTGGCGCAGCCGGTACGAGGGGGCTGGTTTGGCCCCCTCTGCCTTTATTTGCGCACGCCGCCCGCTCCCGTCGCACAGCCTGTTGCGCCGCGAGCCGGGCTTTTTCTTTTTGGGGCGGGCAACGCACGCTCGCAGCGGTGGTGAAATCACACAACAATAAGCGGAACCGGGCACTGCCCCCGGCTCCAAATGGCAAACCCGAAATCTGGAAGCACCCTACATGACACGCCCTCTGATCCTGCATCCCGACCGTCTGTTTCCGGCCGATAAAGTCAGCCGGGATATCGCCCGCAAACTTTACGAGAGCGTAAAAGACCTGCCGATCATCAGCCCCCACGGCCACACGGATCCGTCGTGGTTTGCCGAGAACAAGCCATTCGGCAACCCCGCCAACCTGCTGATCCGCCCGGACCACTATGTGTTCCGTATGCTCTACTCCCAGGGTATCCCGCTGGAGAGTCTCGGCATCCGCACCCAGGATGGTTCCGAAGTAGAGCAGGACCCGCGCAAGATCTGGCAGTTGCTCGCGGACAATTACCACCTGTTCCGCGGCACCCCGTCGCGCACCTGGCTGGATACGGTGTTCCACGATGTGTTCGAGCTGGATGTGCAGCTGAGTTCGGAGACTGCCGATCTCTACTACGAGCGCATCGACAGCTACCTGCGCCAGCCGGAGTTCCTACCGCGCGCGCTGTTCGAGCGTTTTAATATCGAGGTGATCGCGACCACCGAATCCCCGCTGGACGACCTGCGCCATCACCAGAAAATCCTGGACAGTGGCTGGAAAGGCCGCGTGATTACCGCGTTCCGCCCGGATCCGGTGCTGGATCCCGACTTCGAGGGTTTCACCGATAATCTGGCACAGCTGGCGGAGATCACCGGCGAAGATACTTCTACCTGGCCCGGCTACCTGGCGGCGCTGCGCAATCGTCGCGAGTTCTTCAAGCAGATGGGTGCGACCTCTACCGACCACGGTCATCCCACTGCCACAACCGCCAACCTGTCTGCGGCGGAGGCGGAGGCGCTGTTCCGTCGCGTTTGTGAAGGGGTGAGCGCAGGCAATTGCAGTGCGGAAGATGCGGAGCTGTTCCGCGGTCAGATGCTGACCGAGATGGCGCGCATGAGCATCGAGGATGGTCTGGTGATGCAGATTCACCCGGGCTCTTTCCGCAACCACAACAAGGTGGTGTTCGAGCGCTTTGGTCGCGATAAGGGCTGCGATATTCCTTCGCAGACCGATTACGTACACGCGCTGCAGCCGCTGCTGGAAGCGGTGGGCAATGAGCCGGAGCTGAGCATCATTCTGTTCACTCTGGATGAGACCAGTTACAGCCGCGAGCTGGCACCGCTGGCAGGCCACTACCCGGCACTGAAGCTGGGCCCGAGCTGGTGGTTCCACGACAGCCCGGAAGGTATGCGCCGTTTCCGCGAGCAGGTAACCGAGACTGCCGGTTTCTACAATACCGTCGGCTTCAACGACGACACCCGCGCGTTCCTGTCCATCCCTGCCCGTCACGACGTGGCGCGCCGTATGGACTGCGTATGGCTGGCGCAGCTGGTCTCCGACCACCGCCTGCAGGAAGACGAAGCCTTCGAACTGGCCACCGACCTCGCCTACAACCTGGCGAAGAAAGCCTACAAGCTCTGAACTTCGTAGCTTGCTGGTGCTCTGGCCTGCCTTCGTGGCGCCGGAGCACCGGGGATCTGTTTTCAGAACCGCTGTGAACCCATCCCTGGGCGCTGCGGCGCAAACATCCTGTTTGCGACGCTTCTGAAAACAGATCCCCGGCACTCCTGCTTAAATGCAGAGCGCAATACTTCGTAAGCGAATACAGATTCGGTCAACCGAGTAGAAAAAAATGAGCCAACAAAGACTCAATAACGAAATTCTCGAAAGCCTACCCGCTGAGGTGATCAAACCGGCCTATGACCGCAACGAGGTCACCACCGGCATCGTGCACATGGGTATTGGCGCTTTCCATCGCGCGCATCAGGCCTGGTACACGGAAAACCGCATTGCCGCGGGTGAGAAAGACTGGGGCATTGTGGGCGCGAGCCTGCGCTCCGCCGGTGTGCGCGATCAGCTGGTGCCGCAGAACGGCCTGTACTCCGTGGTGGAGAAATCCAACGCGGGCACCAAGGTGCAGATCATCGGCGCAGTGAGCGATGTGTTTGTGGGCCCGGAAAGCCCGCAGCAGTTGCTGGAGCTGCTGGCTCAGGAGAGCGTGCGTATTGTCTCCCTGACCATCACCGAGAAAGGTTATTGCCACGATCCGGCCAGCGGCAACCTGAATCCGCAGCACCCGGACGTGGTGCACGATCTGGCCAACCCACAGAGCCCGAAGTCTGCGCTGGGCTATATCGTCGGCGCGCTGGCGCTGCGCAAGGAGCGCGGTCTGCCGGGCTTTACCGTGCTGTCCTGTGACAACCTGCCGTCCAACGGCAAGCTGCTGGGCAAGGTGTTGTCCCAGTATGCAGCGCAGGTCGACGGTGAGCTGGCGGCGTGGATTGCCGAGAACACTACGACTCCGGCCACCATGGTCGACCGAATTGTGCCGGCCACTACCGATGCGGACCGCGAGGAGCTGGAAGCAATTCTTGGCTGCCGTGACGAGGCGGCGGTGATGGCAGAGCCATTTGCCCAATGGGTAGTGGAAGATAATTTCCTGCGCGGTCGCCCGGCCTGGGAAAAAGTCGGTGCAATGCTTGTGGATGATGTGGAAGTCTACGAGCTGATCAAGCTGCGCCTGCTGAACGGCAGCCATTCCATGCTGGCCTACAGCGGCTATCTCGCCGGTTGCGAGACAGTCGCAGACGTTATGGCGGTACCGGCGTTCAACAAGCTGGCACTGCACTTTATGAAAACCGAAGCGACTACCTCCATTGATGTGCCGGCAGACTTTGATATTGCTGCCTACCAGGCAGAACTGATCGAGCGTTTCGAGAACCGCGCCCTGCGCCACCGCACCTGGCAGATCGCTATGGACGGTTCGCAGAAGATTCCCCAGCGCTGGCTTGGTACCCTGCGCCATCAGCTGGGACATGACGGCCCTATCGAGGTGCTGAGCTTTGCCCTGGCCAACTGGATTCGCTATGTATCCGCAGTGGATGAGAAAGGCGAGACCATCGAGGTGTCCGACCCACTGGCGGCGGAACTGAAGGCCATTTGCGATCAGTTCAAGCCTCAGGGTAACGATGCACTGGCGGCAAGCTTCCTTGCCTTTACGCCGGTATTCGGTAACGACCTGAAGCAGAGTGTTGCGCTGCAACAGGCCGTGGTGAACTGGCTGAACAAGCTCGACGCGCAGGGCACACTGGCCTGTGTGGAAGAGGCGTTCGGCGACCTCTAATTATCTGTTTTATTAAGAGCGAAATTTGTCCACCGGCGAAGGCGCCGGACTTTCCTTCGGGAATCAACAGTTTGTCTTATACGGTGTTTTAGTTGTTAACTGTTTTAGTTACTGAGTTTTTCTCGCTAGTTTCCCTTCCTCATTGAGGATTTCCCTTGGAAACATTTTTCAATCCCGCGGCTAACCCCGCGGGATTTTTTTGTCGATTGAAGTCAGGTTTACCAGGCCCACTATTCGTTTGACGGCTTGCCAATGGTCGCGAGAATACCGCCGTCTACATAAACTACCTGGCCATTGACGAAGTCACTGGCTTTCGATGACAGGAATACCGCAGCACCCTGCAGGTCTTCAGGGTTACCCCAGCGGCCCGCCGGTGTACGGCCAATGATGAATTCGTTGAACGGATTACCCTCAACGCGGATCGGCGCAGTCTGGGCGGTGGCAAAGTAGCCCGGACCAATACCGTTCACCTGAATATTGTGACGCGCCCACTCGGTAGCCATATTCTGGGTCAGCATCTTCAGGCCGCCCTTGGCTGCCGCATATGCAGAAACACTGTCGCGCCCCAGCTCACTCATCATCGAGCAAATATTGATGATCTTGCCCGCACCGCGCTCGATCATGCGACGCACCACCGGACGAGTCATTACCATCACCCCGGTGAGGTTGGTTTCCAGCACCTTGTTCCACTCGGACAGCTCCATTTCCAGCAGCGGAACACGGCGGATAATACCGGCATTATTCACCAGTACATCAATCGGCCCCTGTTCTTGCTCGATCACCGGCACCATGTCATTGACCACGGCTTCGTCGGTGACGTTGAACAGGTAACCGTGGGCATCGTGGCCCTTTTCACGCAATGCGGCAACGGCGTTGTCCAGCTTTTCCTGGGAGGAGTGGCCAGTGATGACCAGCTTGGCTCCGGCATTGCCGAGCCCTTCCGCCATGGCCATGCCCAGGCCGTGGGTAGCGCCGGTTACCAGCGCGACTTTTCCGGTGAGATCGAAAAGTGATTTGGACATAACAAACTCCAAACTTTGTATTGGCGGATTAGCGCAGCTCTGTCGGCTGTACTTTATCCATATCGTCGTAGTCGTGGTTTTCGCCAGCCATACCCCAGATAAAGGTGTAGTTACTGGTACCAACGCCGGAGTGCAGTGACCAGGTCGGGGAGATCACCGCCTGCTCGTTCTGCATCCAGATGGTACGGGTCTGCTGGGGCGGCCCCATGAAGTGACACACAGCCTGGTCTTCCGGCAGATTGAAGTACATGTACACTTCCATACGACGGCTGTGGGTGTGACATGGCATGGTGTTCCAGCAGCTGCCTGGAGCCAGTTCGGTCATGCCCATCTGCAACTGACAGGTTTGCAGCACATCTTTAACCAGCAGTTTGCGCAGGGTGCGCTTGTTGCAGGTTTCACTCGCGCCCAGCTCAATCACCTGCGCGTCGCCCTGCCCAACCTTGGTGGTAGGGAATTCACGGTGTGCGGGCGTGGACAGAATGTAGAACTTGGACGGCGCAGTTTTCACATTGCTGGAAAACTTCACGTCCTGGGAACCGCGGCTGACGTACAGGGATTCCTTGGTGCCGATTTCGTAGACGGTTCCGTCCACTTCCACGCAGCCTGGGCCACCGATATTGATGATGCCCAGCTCGCGACGCTCGAGGAAATAATCGGATTTCAGCGCGTCAACGGTTTCGAGTTTCACTACGGAGTCGACCGGCATCACACCGCCGACGATCATGCGATCCACGTGGGTGTAGGTCAGGTTCACTGTGTCGGCGGTAAACAGTTTCGGCACGAGGAATTCATCGCGCAGACGCTCGGTACCGTAGTTCACATAGTCAGCCGGATGGCTGGCATAACGCTCTTCGAAATTGGTGGTCATATTTTTCCCCTGTTGTACATCAAGGTTCCAGATTGCTACAGCACCTGAATGCGCAGGTTCTGGTGGCCGGCCAGCAGAACCGCCACGGCGCCAGTTAGTAGCACCGGGAACCTTCGGGTAAATTTTAAGATTCAGATTTCAGCAGCTTGTACATCTCGACGCTGGAAGTGATAAACGGCGCGGTGCCCTTGGGGTCGTCGTCGTAGATCGGCTCACTCATGTAGTACTCGTAGCTGCCATCGCGGCCGTAACCGAGGCCGGCCACCTGACACATGTCGGTGATGCTGATGGTGCCGTCCGCATGTACCTGTACAAATTCATCCAGTAATCCTTGATAGGCTTTTTTCGCGGTATCCAGGTACTGGTCTTTTGGCAGGTAGCCCTGGTTCAACGCCTTCGCATAGAAATAGGTGAACATGGTGCTGGCAGTGGATTCCAGGTAGTTCGCACGCTTGCCCGGCTTGTCGATGATCTGCCACCAGGTGCCGGTTTCCGGATCCTGGTACTTCTCGATCACCGGAGCGATCTCCGCAATCATGTCCAGCAAGTACTGGCGTTCTTCGGTGTTCTCCTGCGGAATAAAGTCGAGCACGTCCACCAGCGCCATCGCCAGCCAACCCATGCCGCGAGCCCAGTGGTACTGAGAAAGGCCGCTTTCTTTATCCGCCCACACCTGCTCACGCTTCTCATCCCAGGCGTGGTAGAACAGACCGGTCTCTGGATCCTTGAGAATTTCATTGACCACTTTGAATTCCGCCAGCACTTCTTCCACATTGGGCTCATCGTGCATCAGCTGCTCGTAGTGGGCGAGGAACGGAATACCCATGTAGACCCCATCCAGCCACACCTGGTAGGGGTAGCGCTTCTTGTGCCAGAAGGCGCCCTGGGACGTGCGCGGGTGATGTTCCAGCTGCTCGAACAGGGTATCGACGGCCTTCTTGTACGACGGATCCTGATTGCGCTCGTACAGTCGCAGCAGCATGGTGCCGGCGCGGATACTGTCGATGTTGTATTTTTCCTGCACGTAGCCGTTGATGCTGCCGTCTTCATTCACGAAGGACCCCATCACAGTCTGTACCGCATCGGCATAGCGCGCTTCCGGCGCAACCTGGTTCAGCTCGTCGTAAGCCTGCAGCACCATACCGGTGGTGTACTCAAAGTAAGACGGGCGCTTGCGGATGTGATCGTAACCGCCGAAGCGATAGTCGAGGGTTTTGCGCTCCAGCTCGGAATCCGCCAGTTTCTTACTCCACTCCAGCGCGACCTCGGCGGTAAGCGGCTGATCGGTTTGCGCTTCGCTTGCTGCAGTAGTCAGGCGCTGGCGCAGGGGCATGGTGAGCTTTTCCGCTTCCTGTTTCAGGTAGGTTTCAAACTCGGCCTTGGTGGTAATGGGGCCCTGCTCGCTTTCCACTTCGTTGGCCCAGGCGGCCACAAAGTAGTACTGCACTTCATTGCCGGCTGGCTTGAGGATGGCAACCTGATTGTGTTCATCCTTGGTGACTTCGTCGATGACCTTGCGCTTGGCCAGCACGGCCATACCCAGATTGGCGCCGTCCAGGCTCTGCGGGCCGTAGGTACCGATGTAAGTGTAGGCATGGCCTGTTATATCCATGTCCCCCACGATCAGGTCGGTACCCTTGTGGTTGACGACGCCGGCAATCAGGTTGTCCAGCTCCTCGCTAGTCTTCGCATTCACTTCCACCAGACGGCTGCCGGCGTGCATGGAAAGTACCGCGGTCAGGTCGGTCTGGATGTCCTCGGTCGGCTTCCAGCCCTTGTACTGAATTTTGAAGGACGAGTAGAGGTCACCGTTTTCGGTGATATCAGCCTGCCAGTCCTGCACGTCGCTCACGCGGATGACTTTTTCCCCATCCCAGTAGCCGTAGCCACCGACACCGACGGAGCTGCCGACCTTAAGAATATCCATGCCCCAGTCGGCGGGCTCATGGTAGGAATCGAATCCGTCCTGGCCTACGTTCTGAAGTACCGGCTGCGAAGTCTGCTTGCCGAAAATATCGAAACCATTGCGCCAGTCCAGGTAAACGCGGTAGCCAACCAGATCAGACTCGATGCCCGGACCTTCGTAGCGGATGAAGTAGGAGTGATCGGTGTGTGCTTCCGGCACGGACAGTGTGCTGACATTCTGGAAGCTGCCGCCCTTGTATTCACGCTCGACCCATTCACCGCCCACCTTGTGGGAAATTTCCGCCTGGGTGCGTTTGGCAATCGCTTCTGCCGCGACATCAGCTTCGGCGATGCGCAGCTTGAGGGTTTCATCGACGGCCACATCCACAGTGAAAATGATGCCGTCCTTGCTGCCATCGGCGTCTTTGTCGATGGCCTGCACGGGAATCTGTTCGGCCTGGCTCCACACCGCGATCGGTGCGGCAAAACCGGCCTTTAGTCCAAGTTCGTAGTAGCTGAGGTAAACTGCTTCGTCCAGACGCGGGAAAGCCGAAGGATTGGAAAGCTCCAGCGTTGCAATGGCACTCGGCTTTTCTGCCTGAGCAGCGGTTGCAGCTGGTTCCGCGGATGTTTCAGCGGCTTTCTCGCCACAAGCGGCAAGGGTTGCTGCGGTCATCGCAAAAGCAATTACCGTCAGGCGGTGGTTGCGGATGGACTTGTCAAACAGTTTCACAGACGTCTCCACGAGTTCGGGTTTTATTCTGTTGTTAAATCGAAAAACGGCCGGGTGCGAATTCGAATCCATGCGCCGATGTCTCCACCGGCAGATCCCTGCACCCGGCCGCTGTTCTCAGTTCTTAACCTTCAATTCAGATTAGAACTTGTACTGAGCACCTACGTAGTACTGACGACCGTAAGTGTGATCCACCACGATACGACCGGAAGAGTCGATCATCTGGCGGTTTGGTTCATCGGTCAGGTTGATGCCCTCGAAGCTCAGCTTCCAGTTATCGTTGACGTTGTAGCTGGCTACAAAATCGACGTTGGCAGTACCTTCGGTGTACTCGGTGTCGTTGCCATTACGGGCAGAGTTCGGTGCACGAGTCAGGTAGTCATCACGTACCGCATAAGAGATACGCGCGCTGAAGTTCTCGTCCTCGTAGTACGCGGTGGTGTTGTAGGTGTTCTCAGACATGCCCACCAGTGAATCCAGTACCGGCTCTTCGCCCGGCTTGGCGTAGTTCATTTCTGATTCCACGTAGGTGTAATTCAGAATCACGCCGAAGTTGTCGAACAGCGCCTGCTGGTACTGAAGTTCGATACCGGAGAGTTCGCCGCCGTCGCCGTTGATGTTGCGGGCAATTTCCCAGCTATCGCTTGCGCCGTAAGTACCTTCGTCGGTGAGCAGGTCAGCATTCAGACCGGTGTCAGACCAGGGGCGGTCGCTGTCGGTTGTGCTGGTGATAAACGAATCGACATCCTTGTAGAAGTAAGCCGCGGCAAACACCGCATCGTCGGCAAAATACCACTCATAAGATATGTCGTAGGCACGCGCGCGGAACGGATCCAGCAGCGGGTTGCCGTAGCTCACCTTGCCGTTGAACTGGTCGATGCTACCGCCAGGCGTGAGGCTACCCAGTCCCGGGCGGGACATGACGTCCGCTACGGAGAAGCGGGCGATCATGTCGTCGTTGATATCGTAAGCGAGGTTCAGCGAAGGCAGGGTATCGGTGTACTCGTTTTCGACAGTCACCTGCACCAGCTCGTCATTCAGCTCGGTGTAGCCCGTAGACTGGGTTTCGGTGGTGACGTGGCGCACGCCGAAGTTACCGCGTAGCGGCAAGCCGGCTAGGTCGGTCCAGCCCAGCTGCAGGTAGAAACCGGTATCGTCCTCGCGCACATTGCGGATATCGCGAGCGCGCGGCGCCATACTGGCCGCAACTTCCGCAGAGTAGGTATCCAGAGTGGACTGCACAGCCGGTGAGAACCAGGTGATACCGTTCATGCTGGTGCTGCCGCCCTGCAGAGTAGCCGCGGAGATGTCACTGAATTTCGGCCCCGCGCGATTTTCTTCTACGTCAAACTCGAAGCTTTTGTTAGACACACCACCAGACAGGGTCATCTGGTCATTCAGGTCAAACTCCAGGTTCAGGGCCACAGTGTCGAAGCTGTTGTCGACAGTGTTGGGACGGTGACGCAACTCGACAAAATCGAAGTTGTTCGGGTTAGCAGTATCGAAGTCCGCGAAGTCGATGCTGCCACCGGCTGTGGTCGCGTTGTAGGTGAAGCTGTTTTGGACGTTGATCGCATCCACGATAGCAGTGGTCTGCATCGGGTTGCTGTAGTTGGACTCGGACCCACCCCACAGTACATCACCGCGCAGACGATCAGTAAACTCATGGGAAGCGCGGATGGAGAACTGGTCAAACTTGGTTTCCAGCTCATCGAAACGATGCTCCACGCGCAGATCGTAATTGTTTACGGTCATGGAGGTGATAGTGCCGTTACCGTCGATGGTGTAGTCGGTAACGTCGTATTCTGGATAGTTACCCCCGTCCTTCAAACTGACGGAAACAAATTCCTCTTCACGGGTCGCTTCATATACCGAGGTGAGGTAGTCCACCAGGATCTCGGTGCGGTCAGTCGGGCGGAACTGCAGTGTGCCGGTAAAGCCCTGGCGATCCTGCTCGTGGGTGAACTTACCGTAACGGGGAATACGCGGGAAGAAACCTTCGTTCAGTGCTGCGAGTTCGGCATCGTCGGCACAGGCAGAACAGTTGGCGATCTCTTCACTGGCGGTCCAGCGCACGGTAGAGAAGCCCTGCTCCAGCACATTGCGCTTGGAGGAAGAGTAAGTCGCCAGCCAGCCAAAGGTTTCCGCTTCGTTCTTACCGGAAACCAGGAAAGAGGTGCGCGGATCCGCCTCCGAGGACTGATCGTTGTAACCCATCTGGCCATTGGCGGCGAAGGTGAAGCTTTCGTCGTAATCCAGCGGGCGACCGGTGTTCAGATCCACGGTAGCGCCCAGGGAGCCCTCATCCAATTCGGCGGAGGAAGTCTTGTGCACGGTCAGATTGGAGAACAGCTCGGAAGCAAAGGTGTTGAAGTCAAATGAGCGGCCGCGGTTGGCACCGCCGGAGGAGTCAGCACCACCGGTAGTGGAGACGGCTTCCAGGCCATTGATGCGCACACGGGTAAACTGCGCACCCAGGCCGCGCACGGAAATGTTACGACCCTCACCGGCGTCACGGGTAATGGCTACACCAGGAATACGCTGCAGGGATTCTGCCAGGTTGAGATCGGGGAAATCGGCAATGTCTTCCGCCAGGATGGCGTCTTTGCTTCCAACGGCATTGCGCTTCTGGTCGAGGGCTTTTGCCAGGCTGTCACGGTAACTGGCCGTTACGGTGATCTCTTCCAGGGTGGCATCGTCGAGGTTGGAATTGGACTCTTGCGCAAAGGCCGGCACCGCAACAATGGCCATAGCAAGCGTGAGTGGTTTTAGCTCGAAGGTCTTCATGACTCTCATCTCCGCCTATCGTCTTTATTTTGGTAAAACCTGTTTTTGGTAATACCGCTTATTATCAAAGCAAACCGATATTCGCACACGGATTACCAACTGGCAACTTTTTGGCAGACCAATTTCGCCAATATTACGGCTTTTCCCCTCGGATTGAAGAGTAACGCGCCAAAGCCCCCTGAACCAGTGTGTATACGCCAACACTGGCCGCCTTCCGGAGGGCTTTGGAGGAGGGACTAACGCGGGTTAATCAGCCGGGCTTAAAGGCCTGACCATTGATCGTGACATTATTCACGGTCAGGCCAGTCACCTCCTCGATCACGCCAAGAGAGCCAGCCTGGTCAATGCGGCTATTGGAAATCTGCA
Source organism: Microbulbifer hydrolyticus (assembly GCF_009931115.1). Classification (NCBI taxonomy): domain Bacteria; kingdom Pseudomonadati; phylum Pseudomonadota; class Gammaproteobacteria; order Cellvibrionales; family Microbulbiferaceae; genus Microbulbifer; species Microbulbifer hydrolyticus. Next base: position 3,893,666 of record NZ_CP047491.1, read on the forward strand.
GACCGCGAATTGGGGCGCGCTCGAATCCGCGGATTTGGAAGGCCCGGTTGGCTTGTTTACACACCAGGTTCTCTACCTGGATGTTGTACACGTTCGGATCAAAGTCGCCCTTGTCGCCTTCCTCGTAGAAGAAGTTGATGACGATGACATCCTTCACCTGGCCAATGGTCAGGTTGCGCACGTAGATATCGTGAATATTGCCACCGCGCATGGCGTTGGTCTTGATGCGCAGGCCGCGCTCCAGGTGTGGGCTGCTCATCACACAGTCTTCCAGGAATACGTTGCGCACGCCGCCGGAAATCTCGCTGCCCAGTACGAGGCCGCCGTGACCGTCGCGCATCTGGCAATTTCGTACCACCACGTTCTCGGTGGGGACATTGACCCGGCGACCATCCGCGTTGCGCCCGGACTTGATCGCGATACAGTCATCACCGTTGTCGAACAGGCAATCCTCGATCAGAACGTTTTTGCAGGACTCGGGATCACAGCCGTCGGAATTGGGGCCGTGGCTTCTTGTAGTCACACCGCGCACGGTAACGCCTTCACACAGCACCGGATGAATTACCCAGAACGGCGAGTTTTCCAGGGTGACGCCCTCGATCAGTACATTTTTACACTCGTAAAATTGAACCAGCGGCGGACGCAGGAAGGACTCCTCCGCATAGTGGCGGTCGGCCACCGGCACCCCGGCCTCCATCTCCTCCATCAGCTTCGCGCGCGCCGCGTGCTGGGTATCACCCTCGTTCGAGCTGTTATCGCACTTGGTATTCGCGCCTTTCCACGGCCACCAGGTGTCGCAGTCGGCACCACCGTCGATCAGGCCTTTGCCGGTGAGCGCGACATTTTCCGCTTTGTGGGCATAGATCAGCGGCGAGTACCCCATCATTTCCATGCCTTCCCAACGGGTTTTGACCGCCGGCAGGTAACGCTCGGGCTCGGGGATAAAGTGAACCTCGGCCCCTTCCGCGACGTGCAGCTCGGTGTTGGAAACCAGGTGAATCGGGCCGGTGCGATATTTGCCCGCAGGCACCACAACACGGCCGCCGCCAGCCTTACGGCTGGCCTCGATCGCTGCAGCAAAGAATGCGCTGGCGTCCTCACCCTCCCCCGTGGCCCCGAACTCCTTCAGGTTGAAGTCTCGCGCCGGGATAGAAGGCAGCTTGATTGCGGACAGGATCTTCGGCACTTGCGCCCAGGGGCCGTTGTACTGGGCCCGCGGGGGGCGACTCATGGCCACGGCCTGGGAAAGCGCCCCAGGGATTGCCGGCACCGCCGCAGCGGCCACCAGAGATTGCAAGAATACTCGCCGGTTGAGTCCAGTCATAAATATCTCCCGGGGCTTATTGTTGTACTGGTTAGGTAGGGAAAAGCTCATCGCATGCGGTTTCGCCAGCTGTGTGGCAAGACCAGTATTAAATTTTGGCCAATACTGTCATACCAATTTTTGGAGGGCAACAACCACGCAGTCAAATCCGGGGTAAAACTGGTACCCGGGTGCACCACATGCTCGTCGGATCAGACTTAAAAAAGAGGCATAAAAAAGCCGGCACAAATGGCCGGCTTGCAAGAAATAGCAGGGAGGCAGGGGGTCAGGGCAGCGCAAATCTCTGGCGCGCGGCACTCATCTCGCGGCGGGCCTGCTCCAGAGCCTCGGCCTCGGTTGCGTCCAGCAACTGCTGCACCACGCGCTGCAGGTGATCGCGCATGGCATTGCGCGCGGCTTCAGGGTCTCGGTTCTGAATCGCTTCCAGGATACGGCGATGCTCCTCGATGCGCGGCTTTGAACCGACCTGACGCACCTTTTCAAGGATGCGGGCAGATACGGAAGAATTGTTGCGCAGCTTCCACAGGTGCTCGCACACGGAAACAACTGCATCGTTGTGCGTGCAGCGGGCAATGTGCAGGTGAAACTTCTCGTCCGCCACTTCTGCGCTGGAGTCAGAGGCGTTCTCTGCAATCATTTCATCCAGGATACTGGCCAACTCCGCCACTTCGGCTTCACTCATTTCACGCGCAGCCAGGCCTGCGGCCTCACCCTCGAACATCATACGCGCCTGCAGAATCTCAAACGCACCAATATCGCTTTCACCGGCAGCGAAGGTACTGGCTTCGGAGTCAGTCACGTAAACGCCCGAGCCACCTTTTACCTCGACGCAGCCGGCAAGTTCCAGCGCGATAATGGCTTCGCGCACGGTGGGTCGGCTCACCTCGAAGCGCTCGGCAAGCTTGCGCTCAGCGGGCAAGCGTGTGCCGGCCGGGTAGTCACCGGCGGCGATAGCGGCAGCCAGCTTTTCGGCTACCTGTTGATAAAGTCGGGCACCTTGCATCGAGCCACTCTCCTGCGTTAATAACTGCAACTATTCTTCTTTATTTATATTCCGCACGCGGGGGAATTACCCCTGCGCAACGTTCCGGGCCAGGTTGCCGGACCAGCCTGGCCGGCTTATCGCCACTGCCTCATCCGCCAGCCCGTTACGAAACCAAAACACCCTGACCAGTCCGCCTTGGCCGTCACCTCTTTTGCCCCCACACAAGATGAGGGCTCAAAAACCGATCGTGCAGTTTAACAGAACGGGTTTAACCACCACAACACAGATATTGCCATTACAGTCTTACCAAATTCAACTATGCTTCCGATTGCGGCCTTACCAATATAGTGTTAGATTGCAACCAATCATAACGACAACTGACCGCGAGTCCGAATTAGCGGAGTCAGGACAAGATGGATCTCATTCATATACATACCGACGATAATGTCGCCGTCAGCAAGGTTCCCCTGCCCGCGGGCACGCTGGTGAACTGGGCGGGCAGCATGATGCCGCTGGTTTCTGATGTACCGGCGATGCACAAGGTGTGCGTGCGCGCTATCCGCTCCGGTGAAGCGGTCATCAAATACGGCCAGGTTATCGGTTTTGCGCGGGAGGACATTGCTCCCGGCACCCACGTACACGAATTCAATATGGAAGCGGGTAACCACCAGGTTGCGCATGAGTTCTGCCGGGACTATTTCCCCACCGAGCTGGTGGCACCGGAAGAGCGCGCCACGTTTATGGGCTACCGCCGCCCGACTGGCAAGGCCGGTACCCGCAATTACCTGGCTGTGGTTTCTACCGTTAACTGCTCGGTTACCGTTTCCCGCGCGATTTCTGTCCACTTCCGCGACAGCGGCAAGCTGCGCGATTTCCCGAATATCGATGGCGTTGTGGCGCTGGGCCACGACAGCGGCTGTGGCATGTCCACGTCCGGCGAAGGTTACCAGACGCTGCTGCGCACCCTGCATGGGTATATTGCCCATCCGAATTTCGCCGGCGTTCTGCTGATCGGCCTCGGCTGTGAGGCGATGCAGATTACCAGCCTGATGCGCGAGACCGGTCTCCAGGAAGGCGACAATTTCCAGGTAATGACCATTCAACAGCTGGGCGGTACCCGCGCGGCAATCGAAGCCGGTATCGAACGCCTGACCAAAATGTTGCCTGCGGCAAACGCCTGTCAACGCGAGCCTATTCCCGCGTCGGAACTGACGATGGCGGTCCAGTGTGGCGGCAGTGACGCCTACTCCGGCATTACCGCAAACGCGGGCCTGGGTGCAGCGGCAGATATCCTGGTGCGCCAAGGCGGCACGGTTATTTATTCAGAAACGCCAGAGATTTACGGCGCCGAACACCTGCTGACCCGCCGCGCAGCGTCTCCGGAGGTCGCGCAGAAATTGGTTGACCGCATCGCGTGGTGGGAAAACTACACGCAGATGAACGGTGTCGAGCTCAACAACAATCCGTCTCCGGGCAACAAGGCCGGCGGCCTGACCACCATCGCGGAAAAATCACTCGGCGCCCAGGCCAAGAGTGGTACGACGGCGCTGCAGGATGTTTATTTGTACGCGGAGCAGGTGCGCAAGAAAGGCCTGGTGTTTATGGACAGCCCCGGGTTTGATCCCGTGTCCGTTACTGGCCAGGTGGCAAGCGGTGCAAATGTGGTCTGCTTCACCACCGGCCGCGGTTCTGCCTTCGGTGGCAAGCCGGTACCGAGTATCAAGCTGGCGAGCAATTCCCATCTGTTCGAGCGTATGCGCGAGGATATGGATATCGACTGCGGTGGGATTCTCGACAAACGCTATTCCGTGGCGGAATGTGGTGAGATGATTTTCCAGCAGGTGCTCGCGATTGCCTCTGGCGAGAAGAGTGCCAGTGAGAAGCTGGATTATGGAGATAATGAATTTGCGCCCTGGCATCTCGGAGCGGTGGTCTAGCTGCCCCTTCGAGTTGATTTTAAGAAACCGGCCTTGTGCCGGTTTTTTTGTTTTTAGGGCAGCCAAATTTAGTGGCATGAGTGCTTTGAACCCAGCCCGGTGACAGCAAGGCACCGGGGATTCATTAAAGTTCAGTGCTACGTATTTATTATGCTTCGGATTTAATCATGCAGCTTAGCTGGAGCTTTACTGAGCAACACAAGAACCAGTGTGGCCAACGGGCCAAAAATCAGGCTCAGAATCCACCATATAAGACCGCTACGATTTTTCCCCTGAGCCAAGCCTGCATTGATCAGGGAAAGTGTTCCCCAGCCTACCAGCCACTCCCGCGACTGAATCATTACCTGATACTCTTCCATAATCCCTTCCCAAGCAGCTCAATAAAATACCGAAGCGCGAATCTAAGGCAGCGTGCCGGGTATCTGTTTTCAAAAGCGTCGGCGACAGGGACGTCGCCGACGCAGCGTACAGGGATGTATTCACAGCGGTTTTGAAAACAGATACCCGGTGCTCTGCCGCCACACGGTCAACTAAGCGGTACCACAATACATCAGTTATCTAACAGAAACCGGGCAATAGTCCGGAACCCGTGGCCCTTGGCTCCCTGCGCCCACTGATCATTCGGCCCGGGTAAATAAGACCCGGAAAGATCCATATGTACCCAGCCGCGACCTTCATCGCGCACAAACTTCGCCAGGAAGGCAGCCGCCGTTGAGGCGCCGGGTGTGCCATCCATGCCCACGTTGGCGATCTCAGCAAAGCCCGACGGAATCTGCTCCAGGTGGAATTTTTCCAGCGGTAAACGCCAGGCTTTTTCGTTTTCAGATTTCGCCGCGCTCAACACCTTCTCGGCCATTTCGTCTTCAAAACTCAATACCGAATTGTAATCGCGCCCAACCGCCATTTTTGCCGCACCGGTTAAGGTTGCCGCATCGAGGATGTAGCGGGGATTCTGTTCGCTGGCTTCAATCAAACCATCCGCCAGCACCAGGCGTCCCTCCGCATCCGTATTCAGAATTTCCGCAGTCACACCATTCTTGTAGCGGATTACATCGCCAAGTTTGAAGGCATGGCCGGAGATCAGGTTTTCCGCACAGCACAGGTAGAGCTTCACACGTTTTTTCAGCCCGCGCGCAATGGCCAGTGCCAAGCCGCCGGATACCATTGCCGCACCGCCCATATCGGATTTCATATGCGCCATACCCGCCGATGGCTTGATGCTGTAGCCGCCGGAGTCAAAGGTTATCCCCTTGCCCACCAGGCAGATATCCACAGGCGCTGCATCATCACCGGTGGGGTTGTAGTCCAGCTGCAACATGGCCCCACCGCGCACACTGCCCCGGCCCACGTTGTGAATGCCCATAAAGCCTTCATCCAACAACTCTTCGCCGGAGACGATACGGTAACTCACCGCATCCGGAGCCAGACTCTGCAGCATGTCTGCCGCGCTTTCCGCCAGCGCGCGGGGGAAAATGTTTTCCGGGGAACCGTTGGTAATTTCCCGCACCCAAATGCTGGCGGCCTTGCGCGCGTCCAGCTCTTTGCGTTCATCGCCTTCGCCGATCCCCCAGTCCAGACTGCTCTTGCGGTTGGGGTTGTAGTAACCGGCCCAGAAGCTCCAGCGGCTTTCCAAATCCCAGTTGTCGCCGGTGAGGGCGATATCCGTCACCCCCATACCGTCGAGACGGCGCGCGGCGCGCTGTACGGCGACCAGGGTGCCGCCGGTGGCCTCGGTGGCGTGAATACAGGCCTCGCGTTCGCTGAAACTCAACAGAGCATTTTTACCCCAGTGGTCCGCCGCCGCGGTATTGTCCAGCCGTACCTGCATCGCTGTTGTCATCTGTACACCTTGATTTAGTAAAGGAAGGAAAGTGTCTGGTACACATTATTGGGTCAGTCTAGCAGCCTGCAAGTGGTGGTTTGCACCGCCGGGGCTGGCACATTGCGCCACTGGGGATGGTGCCGATACACTTTGCAGGTTAAAAACCACGACAGGGAAGACCGGGGATATCAAAATGGGAACAAGCTGCCACTATCACTCCGGTGCAGATGCCATCTGGCAATGTACCGGTTGCCGCAAAGACTACTGCGGTGATTGCGTCCCCGGCTCGGTGGACAACTACTACAAGTCCACCCCCAAATGCACCCTGTGCAACAACCGCCTGGAAAACGTCGGTGCGAGCAACAAGGCCAAACCCTTCTGGCAGATGGCCTCTTTCTATTTTCGCTACGCCCTCACCTCCGGACCGCTCACCGTATCGGCCATTTGTGCCGTCGCCGCCCTCGCCATGACCGGGCTCGGCCTGCTGTCGATCTTTGTGTTCGTGGCCACCCTTGCTGTGGTGATGCGCTACAACCTGCTGGTGATTGAAAAGCTGGCCGGTGGCCAGCTCGAGGCCCCGACCTTCGGTGACGCCCAGGACGGCCGCAGTGCGGCCGTTTTCGCCAAGGTCATCGGCATGATCCTGGTGGCCGGTGGCGCAGGGGCGCTGTTCGCCGGGCTCGGCGAGAGTGCCGTGCAGGTATACTCCATCGCCCTGTCGTTACTCGCGCCGGCGGCGATGATCGTGCTGGCGCTGGAGCACAGCATGCGCGCGGCGATAAACCCGCTCAAGCTGCTGCAGTTCACCCTGATCATCGGCTGGCCTTACTGGCTGTTATGGCTATCCACCAGTGCCGTGTCCGCGGCACCCGCCTATCTGCTGCCGGTAGTGGCGGACAAGCTCCCGGTGTGGATGCTGCTGCCACTACTGGCCTTTCTCACCAGCTATTTCTCCATCGTCACCAGCGCCATGATGGGCTACATCTGCCTGACCCGGCAGCGTAAGCTGGGTGTGGTTGCGCAGGTGGAAGACGAGGAGTTTCTGGAGGAGCTGGAGTTCTCGCGGCGCAAGGCCCTGGCGGATGCCGGCATCCTGTTGCGGGAAGGTCGCCACGATGAGGCGCGTAAGGCCCTGGTCAACGTTCTGCGCCAGCAACCGGACGACATTGCGTTGAACGAGCGCTACTTCCGCCTGCTGCTCGCCACCGACGATAAAAAGGCATTGCGCGAGCTGGGCCCCCACCTGCTGGAGCGGTTCATCAAGTTGAATCACGCCCACAAGGCTGCGGAGCTGTATCTCGCGCTGTCCAGTAGTCACGGCGCACCGGCCATCGACAAGTCGCTGTTACGCCACCAGATTGCCGAGGCTCTTTACCGCCAGGGCCAGTTCAAACCCGCCCTGGGGCTGATCAACAACCTGCACAAGGAAGACCCGCACTACACCCGCTTGGATAGCGCGTACCTGCTGCTGGCAAAAATCTATATGGATGGGTTCAACCGCACCGACAACAGCCGCAAGCTGCTGGCATTTGTGCGGAAGCAATTCCCCAAAAGCCAGGTCATGGGAGAGGTGCGGAAACTGGAAAAAATTCTGGCTGTGGAACAGAGCGCTCAACCAGCATAACCGGGTAGTGCGACTATTGGCGTAAATCGCTCTGTGATTTGCGGCCCGGGGCTATATCGTCGCAGGCCGCAGGGTGCGGGCAAAGTCCTGAGCTTTGCGCGCGCGCTCTTCATCACCGCAGCGGCGGTAATGATCCACCAGGCCATTGGCCAGACGTGCCATCAGCGGGTGACGCTGCTCTTTCTGCTGCAGCCGCTGCAGCAGGATTTCCACCAGAACCCAGCGTTTCTCCTTTGCCGCCCGTTGCGCCAGAATAAGGCAGACACGGGTGTTGAGAGCACGCGGGTCGCCGGGCAGCTGCAGGTAGCGCTCAACGCCGTCTGCCACCGGAGAAAAATCCTGTCCCGGTAGCCGCGCCAGCGCGAACAATGCCAGCCAGGCCTTGTGGTGGGCCTCGCTCTGCGGCGCCAGGGCGCTCAGCTCGATGGACTTTTCAACCAGAACCAGAGACTCAGGGTGCTGGCGCTGGGCACTGGCCGCCGCCTGCCCAGCCTCCACCAGCTTGCCGCTGTTCTGCAGCGACTCGATACGGGCGAGCGCCAGCTGCTCCGGAGTGGGCGGCAGGTCCTCCTCCACATGAATTTCACGGCCCGGGCGCAGCCGGATCAGGAGCATGGTGCCCACAAAGCCGGCCACCAGCCCACCAAAGTGCGCCCAGTAAGCAATATTGTCGCTGCCAAAGAAATAACCAAAGACTTCCTTTCCCAGCCACAGAGGCAACACCAGCAGCGCCGGTGCGGTAAATTCCCCGAACGCGAATCCGAGGGTGTAGAAAAACCGCAGGCGGCGCACACCATATACCGCCACAAACATGCCCATCACCGCTGACACAGCGCCGGATGCCCCGATCACCGGCATCAGGCTGCCCGCTTCCACTCCCATGTGCAGTCCGGCAGCGGCAAGGCCACCCAGCAGGTACAGACCGATAAACCAGGCCGCCCCCAGTGCCAGCTCCACCGACAGGCCAAACAACAGCAGAAAGATCATGTTGCCCAGCAAGTGCTCCCAGCTCCCATGCAGGAACATGTGTCCGAACAGCCCCTGCAAGGTCGGCTCCGCCGGTGTCAGTCCATAAGCGAAGCTGGACAGGCGGTTACGCATTTCGTCGAACCGGGCTCGCTGGGCGAGCCACTGCTGCTCCCCTTCCTGCGCCAGCTGTGGCATCAGCCAGTTGTGGAACTCATGGCTCCACAACAGCTGTTCGTAGATAAACTCTTCTCCCGCGCCCTGCGCCTGACTGCGCCACTCCGGCTTTTCCACCTGCACAAACTCGTAGAACCGCTGCTCCTCCAGCGCGGGCAATTCGCTGGAGAAGTAAAATTCCTCCGCCGCTTGCCAGCGCGCCTCATCGCCGCTCTGGTAGAGAACGAAGACCAGAAGGTTGACGAGAATCAGGGCAAAACAGACCAGGGGCGGGCGACGCCAGTCGGGCTTGTTCTGGATGGGTATGATCAGCAAGGGCGGACCTGTGGCTCGATTGGCGGTAATAAGGTTAAGGGTTCGATCCGCTGAGAATACAGGGGCTGGAAAATATGACCAGCCCCCGCCACCCCTATTGCGGCAAACAGGTGGTGAATTGCGTCAATGACCGGGGGAGCCACCACCGTCACCTCCGCCGTCACCCCCACTTTCACCATCGCCGGTATCGCCGCCTTCCCCGGGCCAGTCCTCGATTCCGGCGGAGCCCCGGCGCTCGTCAGGCAGCGGCTCCCGGGGATCCACACGCTCTGTGTCCGGAGCACTGCCAACCTCCCGGGGGGGCGGTTCCTGCTCCCCCCAGCTGCGCACATGCAGATCCCGCTGGGGGAATGGAATCTCGATACCTCGCTGATTGAACTCCCGCAACAGCTCGATGTTATACAGCGCGTTGAGATCGCCGAGGGACGACACCGCGTTACTGTTGACCCATACCACCAGCTTGAAATCCAGCGAGCTGTCACCGAAACCGGTGAGCCAAACTTCGGTCTTGCGCTGCCAGTTACTGAAGGTCACCGGCACCCGCTCGGCAGCGGCCATGGCGGCCTCGCGCACTTGCTCCGGATCCGTCCCGTAAGCCACACCAAACGTCACGTGAATCCGGCGCACCGGATCTTCCAGGGTGTGATTGGTGACCCTTCCGGTCACGAACTCAGAGTTGGGCACCAGAATATCCACATTATCGCGCGTGGTGATGCGGGTCGAGCGCACGTTGATATCGCGGATACGCCCGAATACCCCCGACTCCAGCTCCACCAGATCCCCCACCCGCAGGGGCTGCTCGACCAGCAGGATGATGCCGGAGATAAAATTGGAAAATATCGCCTGCATGCCAAAGCCGATACCTACGGAGAGAGCACCGGCGATCAGCGTCAGCTTGGAGGTATCCAGACCCACCATGGCAAGAATGATCACGAAAGTGATCAGCACGATGCAGTAATTCAGTACGCGCCACAGGGTATAGGCGGCCTGCTCACTGGTGCGGCTTTTGCGCACCATGCGCCGCAGAATCAGGTTGAGTATCCGCGAACAGGCCCAGGCGGCGAGAATCACCAGGATCATCTTGGCGATGTCTTTCAGGGTGATGGGCTGCTGGCTGACGGCGAACAGTTCGTAGTTGGCCAGGTTACGCCAGCTGGTACGCAGTTGCTGGAACTGCAATACCAGCCGGTCCCCCATCGTCCGCCACCAGCCCTGCTGGCGCTGATACACAAAAAGCTGGGCCTTTTCGTAGCGTCGCACATCGTCGATCATGTCACGCACTCGCACGAGCCCGCTGCCGACCTTTTCAAACTGTTGCCACCACTTGCGCATGGCCTTGCTGTCTTCACCCACCCAGGCGACGATCTGGCGCTGGCGCACGTTGAGCTGACGGGTCAGGTTATCGCGGACGGTCTCGGCATTGCTCATCAGGTCTTTGCTGAAGGAGAGCTTCTCCTGTTCGACCGCATCGTTCAGCACACTGTTCATCGCGAGCAGCAATTCCTGCTTGCGCAGTTGCAGACGGTTTTCCAGCGCTTCCACGCTGTAATTCATCATCTGAATCTGCTGCTGCATGGTGACAGCGGCATCGGAGGTTTCGAAAATCAGGTTCTGGCTATCGCTGCGCTCCCGCACCAACTCCTCGAGACCCGACTTTTCCTCGGTACGCGCTGCTGACAGTTTCTTCGCCGCATCCGCGCTGTACTTGAGCTCCTTCAGCATGCGTGTCAGTTCCGCATCCGCGTATTTCAGCTCTTCATCCCACAGCGCGATCTGCTCGTTGATCATGCTCTGCTCTTCGAGCACTTGCAGGTGACTGACCTGCGCCTGGAACACATTCAGGGTGGCTTTTAAGTGCCCGGGATCGGAGGTTTTTTTTTCACGTAGCGCACTCACGGATTCCCGAAAGCGATTCAGCGAGAGGGTGACGTTTTCGTCGGTCTGCGCTTTTTCCAGCCGCAAGCCATCGAACCGCTGTCGCCCACGAGCGGTTGCCGCGTCCGATTCAGCCCACTGCAATACGGTCGGATCGGCCGGGAAGGCAACGTCCGGCAGGATGCTGACCTTTTTCAGCTCTTTGCGCTTTTTCCATATTTTGCGGATATCGTTGAAGCGCAGATTGACCGTCTTGACCTGCTCCGCGAGCTTCGCCTCCTCCGGAAGAGAAACGCTCCAGTCTTTCCAGGCCTTTTCCACCTCGGTCAGCCACTGCTCACGCTCATCGAGAGTGACGTCCGGCCAGTCGGTCCACCAGTCCGCAGAGAGGTTATTGAAGTCGGGAATGACGGGGGAGAATTCCTCCGGCTTGGTGGAAGGCAGTTTCGCGCTGGCGAGGGAGGGAATCAGCAGGCAGAGACACAGCACCCCCAGGCACACGAGCAGCGCGCGTGAAGGCATCGCGGTAAAACGAGGTAAGCGCGAGAAGCGCGGAATGAAGCGCGGAATATGGGCGGCGCTGAAAACTCCCATGTATGAGACTGTCCCTGTACCTCTGTTTCTGTACCCCTGTCCCTGCGCTTCTGGCTCCGCCAGAAGTTACCGATACTGCATCCTTACCGCGGATCCCAGTACCGATCGGGTACCTGTGTGCCCCCTGCATGTGAGCGCAATGACCTTTACGCTGCCAGAAACATGCCCGGGGACCACATCTGATTCAGTGTAGATGAGATATACAGGCGCTCAGCGCCGCCGATCATAGCGCTGGATACAGTCGCGGTATTCCCGCTGGTAGATTCGCAGGCGCTGGTTTTCGAGGCTGCTGCCCCGGCGTGCGGCATCCATTGCATCCTGGCGGCAGGCGGCCTCCGCGAGCGCGCGATTGTCGTAGCGTTCGCCGCTGGCATCATAGGGAGGCCGCACATTGGCATAGGGCCTGCGACCGCGATCGCGGTCCGCTTCAAACAGGGGTACCCCCCCGCCATCCAGCTCGTCGGGGCTCAACGCACCAGGAGGATAGGCCCGCGGAATTCCGGAGCGGTCGCGCAGATCATCCAGGTTTTCATCAGGGTAGCCGTACAAGCGCTCCTCATAGGAGCCCACGATGTCACCGTTGTAGTAACGTCGCCACTCATAGGGTGGCGTGGTCACGATATAACGGCGGCGTCCGGGCTCGTAACGGTAGAAGGTGCCGGTGCCACTGAGAAAGAATCGTCGCCCGTCGATATCGAATCCGGTACTGCCGTAGGGAATGAACGTCAGCTCAGCGCCCAGCGGCGGCTCCACTCGCAGGTAACCGTCGTCTTCCTTGCGGTAAAAATATCCGCCCTGGTAGTAATAGATATTGCCGCTCAAAGTCAGGCGCGTGGCACCGGCGGGAAGCGTGCGCTGGCGGTTGGGATCGCGCTGATAATCTTCTTGCGACTCGGCACTGGAATTTTCCGTAACTTGCGCCGTCGCACCAAAACAAAACGCCAGCAGCGCGCCGCACAGGCACACCGACAGCAGGCGAAACAGCGCCTGGTAGGAAAATTGGCAGGAAAATTGCGGAACGTGGCGCATGTGCTACCTCGAGATTGCACAAAACAGAGCCGCTTAACGCTGGCGCCCTGCATCCCCACCCGCATTCAGAAAAATGGCAAAAAAAGCAGCGCACGGCCTCTACATCTCGCCGCTAGCCGCCACGAACAGGCGGAGCGGACAGAAGCCGCGCGCGCTAGGTAGCCGGAGGCGCCGCCCAATTGAATGACCGGCGAACGCAACAGAGCGCACAGGCCTCTTCGACCCCGCACTTTTGTTACACGGCCGACTACCACCTTGATTGTAGATTGCCCCAGCCGGTATCCACACCAATCGGGGCACCGCCCGCCTCAGCCTGGACTGAAGCAAGCGATTGAGTCACTGTCACGCCAGACCAGAAATCACCTCGCGCAGCGTGTTTACAATGGTATCGATCTCGTGGGCTTCGACGATCAGGGGCGGCGACATGCACAGTGCATCGCCAATCCCACGTGCCATCACGCCCGCGTCCCAGGCCAGCGCCGACGCCTTGCCACCGAAACGCCCTTTGAGACCCTCTGGAGCGCGCAGCTCAATCGCCCCAACGAGGCCGTAATTGCGCACATCGATCACATTGTCCAGGTCCGCTAACGAGTGCAGCGCATTTTCCCAGTGCGTGCCGATATCCCCGGACGCGCGAGTCAACAGTCCCTCACGATCGTAAATATCCAGCGTCGCCATGCCTGCCGCGCACGCCACCGGGTGTGCGGAATAGGTGTACCCGTGGAAAAACTCCACCATTCCCTCTGCCGCCGCATCCATCACCGTGTTGTAAATCTTGTCGTTCACAAACACCGCTCCCAGCGGCACGGTCGCGTTGGTAATCCCCTTGGCAGAGGTCATCATATCCGGGGTTACGTCCCACTCTTGCGAAGCAAACGGCGAACCGGTACGGCCCCAGCCTGAGATAACCTCATCGAAGATCAGCAACAAATCGTGCTGGTCACAGATCTCGCGAATACGCTTCAGATAGCCCTTGGGCGGCAGGACCACACCGCCGGCTCCGGAAAACGGCTCCACAATCACCGCCGCAATCTGATCCGCCCCGTGGAAGGTCACCAGGCGCTCCAGGTCCTCCGCCAGCTCCAGCCCGTGCTCCGGCAGCCCCCGGGTGAACGCATTGCGCTCGATATCCAGTGTGTGGCGCAAATGGTTGGCCTTCACCGGCTGTCCGAAAGACTGGTAATTCGGCGCGATACCACCCACGGAGATACCGCCAAAATTCACCCCGTGGTAACCCTTCTCACGGCCGATAAACATCGTGCGTGTACCCTTGCCGCGCGCACGCTGGTACTGCAGCGCAATCTTCAGTGCCGACTCCACCGCCTCGGAACCGGAGTTACCAAAGAATACCCGGTTAAGTCCATCCGGGGTGTACTGCACCAGGCGCTCTGCGTACTCAAAACTCAGCTCGTGCCCGAAATTAAAGATGGAGCTGTAATCCAGTTTGCGCGCCTGTTCGGAAATGGCATCGGCAATTTCGCTGCGGCAGTGACCCGCATTGGAACACCACAAACCGGCAGTGGCATCGATGATTTTGCGGCCGGATTTATCGTACAGGTAAATCCCCTCCGCCCGTTCAACAATACGGGGCGCCGCCTTGAAGGTGCGGTTGGGGGTAAAGGGCATCCAGAATGCGTTGGTGTTCAGTTCGGACATGGTTCACTCCGGTTTTCCGTAAAATTAGCGTTAGCGTTCAACAACGTAAATATCTCAAATGCGAAGGCAAAGTGCCGGGCGACAGTTTTCAACCAGAAAACGCTTGCGGCACGTTCAAAAACTTACACCCCGTAACAGCAGTATTTGGTCTCATAAAATTCTGCCATTCCCTCGACACCGCCCTCGCGACCGATGCCGGATTCCTTGCATCCACCAAATGGTGCCACTGTGGTAGAGAAAACGCCGGCATTGCAAGCCACCATCCCATATTCCAGCGCCTCAACCACACGGTTCGCCCGGTGAATGTTTTCACTCATCACATACGCCGCCAACCCGAACGGCGTATTATTGGCGCGCTGAATCACGTCATCTTCATCGCGGAACGTTTGTACCACTGCGAGCGGCCCAAAAATTTCCTCCCGCGCAATGCGCATCCCGTCGTGCACCTGCGTCAACAGCGTCGGCGCATAGAAGTTCTCCCCGTTCGGCAGAAAATCGCCGCCCAGTTCCAGGCGCGCACCATTGGCCACCGCCTCTTCCACCAGGCCATGCACGCGGTCCACCGCGCGCCGGAAAATCATCGGCCCGAGGGTCGTGCCCTGCTCAAGCCCGTGCCCCGGCTCCAGAGACTCCAGCTGCGTACGCAACTTCGTCACAAACGCATCGTGCACCGACTCGTGCACATAAATCCGGTTGGTCGAAACACAAGTCTGGCCCGCATTGCGCATTTTGGTGGCAACACAGGCAGTTACTGCCACATCGATATCCGCATCATCAAACACGATGAAGGGGGCATTGCCACCTAGCTCCATCGACATCTTTTTCACGGTGCTCGCACACTGTGCCATCAGCAACTTGCCCACGGGCGTCGACCCGGTGAAGGTGAACTTCGCCACCCGCGGGTCCCGGGTCAGCACCTCACCTAGTGCCGGCGAGTCGCTGCCCACCACCACATTCAGGGTCCCGGCCGGCAGCCCGGCCTGTTCCGCCAGCGCGCACAGTGCGAGCGCCGACAGTGGCGTCTCCGCCGCCGGCTTGATCACCACCGTACAGCCGGCAGCCAGCGCCGGTGCGGCCTTGCGGGTGATCATGGCATTGGGGAAATTCCACGGCGTAATGCACGTGACCACCCCCACCGGCTGACGAATGGTGTGCAGGCGCATGGCCGGATTATGGGTGGGGATGGTCTGTCCATAGGCGCGCCGGCACTCCTCGGCAAACCATTCGATGTAGGAAGCGCCGTAGTCGATCTCCCCCAGCGCCTCCGCCAGCGGCTTGCCCTGCTCCAGGGTCAGCAGGCGGGCCAGATCTTCACGGTTATCCACAATCAACTGGTACCAGCGCTTCAGTACCGCGGCGCGTTCACCCGCCGTCTTGCGGCTCCACGCCGGGAACGCTGCATGGGCCGCGGCCACTGCCTGCTCGGCATCCGCCGCGCTGCCATCGGCAATTTCTGCCAGCGTGACGCCACTGGCCGGGTCAGTAACCGCCAACTTACCGGCACCATCCCGCCACTCACCGGCGATAAAGTTCTGGGTCTTCAATAAGTTGGTGTTTTGCACACAAGTGTTCAGTTCCATCGAATATCCCTACAGATCAAGCAAAATCGGTCGATAGTTGGATTCTGGACCGGTAGTCTGCTGCCGAATAGTAGATTTTCTGAAACTAAAATTTACGTTTTCCAAACTTTAAATTAGGCTGGTGCCAGACCTCCAAACCCGGTGACTGATCGTGGCCCCTACAAAACAACCCGGCCCCAGGCAGGCCTCCAAACAGAGCTTCTCTGGCCGGCTCAGCGATATGGACCTGCGGCTACTGCGAGTCTTCCGCGAAGTGGTGCAGGCGGGCGGACTGGCCGCGGCGGAAGTGGCGCTGAATATCAGCCGTTCCACGATCAGTGTGCACCTGTCTGACCTGGAAACCCGCCTCGGTATGCGCCTGTGCATTCGCTCCCGTGGCCGCGCGGACTTCAAGCTTACTCCCGAGGGCGAGGCGCTCTACCAGGCCATTGAAGAGCTCGACGGCCATCTGGCCAGCTTCAGAAGCCAGGTCAACGCCATTCAGTCACAGCTCACGGGAAAGCTGCGCATCGTTTTGCCGGACGACATGCTCGCGATGCCACAGCTGGACATGCCCACAACCATTGCGCAATTGCGCGACCGTGCACCAAAACTACAGCTGGATATCAAACTCGCGGCGCCCCATGAACTGGAACTGGAAATCCTTGGCGGCCGCGCCGATGTGGGCATCAATCCCCTGCATTCCCGCCGCCCCGGACTGAGCTACCATCCGCTGTTCAGTCACCAGTCGCTGCTCTACGCCTCAGCCAACCACCTATGTGGCGGTCAGGCTGATGCCGACGAAGAGTTGATCACACAGCAGGAGCTCGCCGCCCCCGATCACGCGGTACTCTCCGGCGCTGCCCACCTGTACCGGCTGTTCCCACACAAGAGTATCGCCAACCATATGGCCGCACGGCTGGCGATGATCCTGTCGGGGAGGTTCATCGGCTTCCTGCCGGCATACCTGGCGGAGGCGTATGTTGAGCGAGGGCAGCTGGTGGCACTCCACCCAGAACGTTTCCGCTATCAGATCCAGAACGCACTGACCTTCAGGAGCAGCGCCGCCGAACAGCCGGCGGTCCGGCTGTTTCTGGAGGTATTGGCGGTGAGTGGTTAGAGTGGCGAAATGACAACCTTCAGGTACAACGTATTCGGACGAGAGATCCTGGTCGAAAAAAGCAGCCGGGGCTGGTCCACATTTCAGCAAGGTGCAGAAGGCAAGCGCAGAAGTGCAGGCTTACACATTCCGGATAACATCACTGAAACAGAGCTCACCCAATATCTGGATGACCTGTGCCACGAGTGGGCTTCGGAAAAATACCCGAGCGTATTTCTTGTTCGTAAAAATTAACTCGCGCCAGCGGTAACTTATGCAAGATATCGAGCTATCAAGAGATCAAATAGAGCGTACCGTCGAGAAAATAAAGTCGTACTTCGAGGAAGAACTACAGCAGGACATCGGCGGCTTTGAGGCAGAATTTTTACTCGATTTCTTTGCCCGGGAGATCGGCCCCACCTTCTACAACCGTGGCCTGCTCGATGCACAGCAGGTTTTTACCCAAAAAGCGGAAGAACTGAGTTACACCATCCAGGAACTGGAACAACCAGAGCTCTGAGGCCCGCGCGGGCAATCAGACAAAGCCAACATTTATGAATACAGGCCGAGCACACCGACCTGTGAGCGACGAGCCTGAGCCTATCAGGCCCGTCAAATTAACAGGAGCAGTGATACGCTCCTGAGTGCGAATAACACCTGCGCCAGCCTATTCCGCTCCCGGATGCGCGGCCGAAGCCGAGCTGCGCGGCAAAATAAATATACCGTCCCAGTATTGCCTCCAGTCCGTCGGGCCAATGCCATTGGCATATTGATGACCGTAAAATCTCGCGTTTTTATCCGCATCCTGCACCGCGCTATGTAACGCCGGGCCATCGAGAAATATAGCCTCGCTGCCGTTTGCGCTCCTGTTATGCAGTATCTGCTGCTCTATCACGGCGCTCTGGCCCGCGGAGATATCCTTCACCTGCATATCGACAAAGTCGCGGTATTGCCCTTCACTGGCAGCAATATGGGCCAGGTACATGTCTTCCCCGTATTCACGTTGTAGCAGCGTACCGAGGTTGTCATAGCGTCGTGGCACCGTACCGCCGTAGTTGAGGTGGATAAAGTGACCCCAAACGATAATTTTTTTGCCGCTGAGCCGGGTATCCATCAGCCACCGCAGGTTATCGGCCATCGCGATATCATGCTCGTCGTGGCGACGCGTGCCCCACAGGTTCTGGGCAACGATCACCAGTCCGTGCAGCAGCCGCGCCACATAATCCGGGCGATCGTACCCGGAAGCCTCACTGTGCAGCCGACGCAACCCGCTGATCAGCCGGTAACTGGCCTCAATATATCGAGCCTGCTGCTCGCCCGTAAAGTCACCGAGCGCTCGCTCAAGCGCCGCCTGTGTGATCGCCAGATATTCCACCCAGTTGACCGTCGCGCTTTCCGCAGGAAGATACCGCGCACTCTGTTTTTTTATAAACGCAGCTACCTCGGCAAGGGAATACTCCCCGCTCAATCGTCCGTCAAAGCCGGCAAGCTCCAGCGGTCGCGCCCCGTTCCGCTGCGCGTCGATATAGTCAAACAGGGACATTACCGACGTGCTATGGGCATACATGTAGAACACATTGCCCGGCGCCTGCTCCCTGATCGGCCGGTCCGGCTGCTGCCAGATACGCGCCATGTCAAACAGCCCGCTCTCGATCACCAGCGCATCGAAGCCTTTTTCCTGGTGCAGGTACTGCACCAGCCGTGCCTTCAGCGCAAAGTTTTCACGCTCGCCGTGGGTCAACTCATCCAGCAATACGATGCGGCGGTCACCCACGGCCTCCCCAAATGCCTGTAAATCGGAAAAATCTTGGGACGCCGTATTCCGATCCTGAGCGATTGCTGTAGCAGTAAACATCAGCAGCATACCGAGTACTGCCAGTAAATCTTTCACGACTGTCATCACTTACCCCCTCGCTGAAAGCATGTGCAACAGCGTGTTATCACGATCGATAAAGTGATGCTTGAGCGCTGCAACAATATGCAAACTGACCAGCGCCATCAGCGCGTAGCCCGCGTTAACGTGCACCTGCTGCCCTAGCGCTGACAATGGGGCCGAGTATGCGATGTACTGCTGTTGTGCATCCGTGTTGGCAGGCACCAGCTCGAGACCAAAGAAGGCGATGCCATAACCGCCGAAACCACTGTAGGCGACGCCGGAGACCAACATCGCCAGCAACACCGCCAGCAGCAACCAGTGGTAGGCAGACACCCAGCGCGGCGTGTTCGCCACGGCTGACCGCCACGGGATCCGTATTCGCAAAAGGACGCGGACCATCAGCAGTGGCACCACCAGCACCGCCAGTGATTTGTGGATGTGGTACAACGGGAACTGCTGGTAAGTCGTCATGTAGTAGCCCAGTGATACGAGGGTGATCACCAGGACCGCCATGACCCAGTGCAGCAGGCGATGTGTGTTTTGCAGGTTTCTATCCATTTATGCCTCTACCATTCGCTTGGAATTTGGGCTCAGGATATTCACCAAGTGATTGATTTTAAGGGAATTGTGACGAATCGACTGAATCAGGGATGAATCGACCGGGCGGATAGCCGCGCTTTGACGGCGCCTTTGTAACCCTTGCTCACGGTCACTTTTTCCTGCCCCACAAGCAGCAGGTAGGCGGCGCCGTTTTCCGCATTACACAAATGCTCTACCCGATCGAGGTTTACGATAAAGCTGCGGTGCACACGCATAAACCGAGTGTCCGGGAGCGACTCGGCAAGCTGTTTGATGGTGCTGCGCTTCATGTAGTATTTGCCGTCGGCGTGAATCTCCACATAGTTGCCGGCCGCTCTCACATAATGGATATGCGCCAATGGCAAGGGCCTTGTCAGACCCCGATGCTCCACCTCGAGCACATCACTTGCGGCATCACTGGCGGCATCACCGGCGGGAGATACAGGGCGGGTTTCCCGCACGGGCCGCATAGAGATCCACAGGCCCACACAGACCAGCGCCGCGGCGAGCAAATATTTGGGGGCCATGCCGACAAGGGAGGCCCCCCAGTTGTGGCCAAAGAAATCGTAATCGATCAGAACCCGGGTCACGCTGCTGAACAAGTACACCACGACAAACGCCACAACAGCCTGCGCAGCGGAGATTGATCGCTGACATTGAACCTTCATCGCCATCCCTACCGCACTGAGCGACAGCAAGACACCCCACTCCTTTACCCAGAAGATCTGTGAATCGATAAAGTCATAGCGCGCGCCGCCGATGTAGTGGCGCCAGAAATAACAGTAGAGGTTGTACAAAAGGAAGAAGGCAACCCAGATAACGCCCATCCGTGTGTACGGGGAGAGCCAGCCTTTCCAGATTTGGGATAACGCAGTCATGATCAAATAGGTAGGTCCTTTACTTGGCACGTACGTTAACAAAGGCAACGGACTTTTCAAATCACCGGTAGTGGCAGCGCTTTCCAATCGGCCCGACGCGCCTACCCACAAGCGCCACTATTCATACGCTAAGCTTTCCGAATCCTCCTGCCTCCCAGGGCAAACTTATGATCAAAGACGCACAAGGCAACGCCCTTACCGGCGCCACAGCCACTGCTGCCGACCTGTATGGCAAGAGTCTGCGGGCTTTCAACCTGTACTGCGCACTGCCTCGACGAACCCCACTGGAGAATTGAGCAGGTACTGCCATGCTGAAATCCATTCATCACGCCGCCATAATCTGTTCCGACTACGGTCAGTCAAAGCGCTTCTATACCGCAATACTCGGCCTCAAGATCGTTGCAGAAAATTATCGCGAGAAACGGGACTCGTGGAAGCTCGATCTGGCTTTACCCGATGGCAGCCAGATAGAGCTCTTTTCCTTCCCCGATGCGCCCGCACGCCCCAGTTACCCGGAAGCACAGGGCTTGCGGCACCTCGCATTTGCGGTGGAATCGGTGCTGACCTGCAAGAATTTTCTGGAAGCACAGGGTGTGAAAGTTGAACCAGTGCGAGTGGACGAATACACCGGCAGACGTTTTACCTTTTTCAGCGACCCGGACGGATTGCCGCTGGAACTCTACGAACTTTAATTTGCCGCAGACTTTTCGGAATTGATAAAAAAAGGGGAGCCAGGCTCCCCTCAAATACTCCACCCACGGGGCAGATTAAACCGTCTCCTATTAAGGAGTCGCCTTGGCGGCAGTCCCGGAAGACGACCGCTTATTGTCTTTCACCATCGCGTTGCCCTGGATTTTCGCCTTGTCGCCTGTAGAGGGCTTCAGCTCAGCCAGCATGTTTTTCATCTGGTTGTACTCGGCCTCGTTGGTCAGCTCCAGCATCAGCGGCTGCGCCACCTCGGCAAAGTACTCCGCATCCTTCTGGTTATACAGTTCCTGGGCCATCCACTGGGCAATGTGCAGTTCGCGCGGCGCACGCAGGTAAGCCTGCTCCAGCATTTCCACGTACTGCTTTTTCGGGTAACCCAGCATCTCCATGGTGATGGCAAGGCCGTACCAGTTCATCGCCTCCTCGGAATGGTTGTTAACCAGCTGTACAAATTTATCGCGGGCCTTTTTCAGCATTTTCTTGCTGCGGTCACCACCGAAAGAACTGATCTCGCGGTTGAGCCACAACCAGGCCTGGGCCTTCTGGTACCAGAAGTTGTTGCGGTCCGACGGAGCGACGCGTGCCAACAAATGGACAGCGCTGTCAAAATCGCCCGCACGAGTAGCCGCATCCGCACGTACCGCAGTCAGTTCCGGGGTATACACATTGTTGCTCTCGGCGTATTTCACCAATGCCTTCAGTCCGTCGATGTTATAGCCAGACTTCACCATGAAGCGTGCCAGCTCAACAACAGTCTGCTGCCCGCTCATTACCTTTACCTTCGGACGAACCGATTTGAAATTGGCAGGAACCTCACCGCGGGCCATTGCAAAGCTACCGCTCTGGAACTGTTCGTTGTAGACCTTCTCGATTTCACCGATCGACATGCCAAGGTTTTTACTCAGCGCCTCTACCGGGTCAGCGCCGTTGTTGTAATCCTTGACGAACTGCTTGAATTCTTCGGTCTTGCCGCTCTTCATCACAATCCAGTGCGCGAGCATCCAGCCACTGGCATACACCCGGCCTTTCTCTTCATCCGGCGTGTTGTGCACGGTGGCGCGCAGCAGTTCCTGCAGGGGCACCGGCGCGGTGTACAGCAGGGTCATGGCGCGTTCACCGGGGATCGCACCGATCCGGTACTCACGGCCCGGGCCAAAGCTCATGGTGGACATGAATTCAGCGAAACCCTCACTGTACCAGTACGGGTAATGCGTGGTGGTGCCGTTATAGCTCAGGAAGTGGGTGTACTCGTGAAACAGGAATTCCCGCGCTTCCAGCTGACGCTCGCCGGTGCGGCCATCCAGATTCACCAGGGCATAGCTGCCCTCGGAAGTAGTATCGAACAGACCATTGGTCAGCTCGGACAGGTCCTCGCCCACCAGCCCGGCGTAACTCTCACGGTCGGCCGCAGCATAGATGGTCAGCTTGGCACCGTCATCATTCGCACCCAGCAGGTTCAGCGCCACTGCGCGATAACGCTCCAGGTCTTCCGCGAGCGAGCGCACCGCATTGGGGTCACCGTTGGTGACGATGCGAAAGTTGGCGCTGTCAATCTGGTGCCAGGTATCAGCCGCCAGGTTATCTGCCAGGGTTTTACCGGCAAACAACAGCGCACTGGAAAATACGACTAAGGACGCTATGAATCGTGAAAACATATTCTGGTCACCCGTTCTTTCGCTGGAATTACAACTGACTGTTTTTTAAGCAGTGTTGCGCGAGAAGCCACAATACCTGTTTTCACTGGTTAAAAAAAGAACAATCTGAAAGCAGAACCTGATATTCACAGAAAGTCTAAAGACCCGACAGTCATATGTAGTCAGAAAGTGACCGTTGAGTTTCACGTAAATCAACACGCCAATGACTGATAAATCCTTCACAGTCACTGAAAATCGCGGCGAAATCCCCGAATTTTCTCTCCCCACGCCCTCTAGACTGCACGGGTTCGGCCAGCCAAAGCAGCGGGTCGACGCGATGACGCCATTAATAAAGACAATAAATGCTGAGAGAAAACATGAAGACAATCGCCCTGCCGGCGCTGCTCGCCGGTGCCCTGATGGCCGGTTTTACCGCCACCTCCGAGGCCGCCCCTACCTTCATTGCCGATCTGGATATCGTGAGCTTTGACGGCACCGAAATAGACGCAAACCTGTTTGTGCCCGAGACCCCACCCCCGGCCGACGGCTACCCCACCATACTGTTTACCAACAGCTGGGCACTCGACAAACATCAGTATCTGCTTCAGGCCAGGGAGCTGGCGGAGAACGGCTACCTGGTAATGAGTTACTCCACCCGCGGCTTCGGTGTCTCCGGTGGGACCGTGGACGTCACCGGCCCCGCTACCATTGCCGACGGTAAAGCCCTGATCGACTGGCTGGAGTCCCACTACCCCGTCGGCAACCTCGGCGCTGCCGGCATCTCTTACGGCGCCGGCACCTCACTGGTACTCGCCGCCCAGGATCCGCGAATCGACGCGGTCGCCGCGCTCTCGGGATGGTCCGACATCGTCGAAGGCCTCTACCCCAATGAAACCGTCAACCTGGTGTGGGGCAGCCTGCTTACCCTTACCGCGTTCAACCTGGACCCCGCCGTTGATGTGATCTGGAGCAACCTGCGCAATAGCACAAATATCGACAACATTTATGACTTCTCCGCACCGCGCTCTGCACTGAGCTATGTCGACGAGCTTAACGCCAATGGCACCGCGGTGCTGATGTCCAACAACTTTGCCGACTACCTGTTCAAACCCAACAGCATGACCCAGCTCTACTCCCTGCTGGACGTTCCCAAAAAGCTCATGCTCAACCCCGGCACCCATGCCATCGGCGAAACCCTGGGCGGAAACCAGGGACACATCTGGGCCACCAGCTTCCGCTGGTTCGATCACTTTGTAAAAGGCGATGCCAACGGCATCGACCGCGAACCCAAAGTCGACATGACGGTTCGCATCAGTAACAAGCTCGAACAGTTCGACGACTTTCCGGTTACCGAAAAAGCCACCAACTACTACCTGCACCCACGGCTCAGCTACTTCAACAATGCCCGCATGAAAACCGGAGCGTATAACGGCTGGGGCTGGAACAACGACTTCCATGGCGGCGCCGACACCAAGGCCGGCACCGGCATTCCATTGATCTCCGATGCACTCGAAGGTTTTGGTATCCCGGTGTTTACCAACATGACCGGTATCAACGGCTATTACGCAATCGAATACAACTCTCCGGTCCACTGGAGCACGTTCAAAATTCGTGGCACGCCAACTCTCGACATGTGGATAAAACCCAGCAAGCCGGAAGTGCAACTGCACGTACACCTCTACGACACCGACCCGCTGGGCTGGGGCCGCCTCATCACCCACGCGCCCATCACCTTGCGCAACGCACAGGTGGGCAAGGCCCAGAAAATCTCCCTTGAACTCTTCACCACCTCCTACGACGTACCACCGGGGCACGTGGTGACACTCGCCATCGATACCGAGGGTGCGATTTACCAGAAGCTGGAAGATAGAAACTATGAAATTGAAGTGCCTTATCGGCGCGATCGGCAGTCGGTGCTGACGATTCCGCATTTGTAATCGCTACTAAGTCCAGCACCTGAAGCGAAGGGAAAGGACTGGAGGCGAGTCTTCAGGGTTCTGAAATTCGATGAGAAGGCTGAGTGCCGGGGATCCGTTTTCAAAAGCGTCGGCGACAGGGACGTCGCCGCCGCAGCGCCCATGGATGGGTCTACAGCGGTTTTGAAAACGGATACCCGGTGCACAGACGCCACGCAACCCCAGACCGTGCTCCACTGAACTGGCGCAGGGCTCAACCGAACCCACTACCTCTGCAAACCCGCTCCCCCGACCCGCTACAATAGGAAAGACCAGCGAACCAACCATTCCAAAGCAAAGATTTACCATGCGCATTCTTACCCTTCCGGCCCTGTTTGCCGGACTGATACTCCTCACCGCCTGTGGGGCTGAAAATAAAAACGCTGTGGATAAACCCACATCGGAAACTTCCAACACAAGCCAACAAGCGACCACCGCTGAAACAGAATCCAGGCCCGGCGTCGCAGAGCAACCACCTGCCGGCAAGCTCCCCGACGGCGTACGCCCCACCGCCTACCGCCTCGACCTCACCCTCGACCCCCGTGAAGATACCTTCCACGGCCAGGTCGAAATCGACATCGAAGTGGACAACGCTACCGACCATATCTGGATGCACGGCAACAACATCGACGTCGCCGAAATCAAGGGCATCGTACCCTCAGAAGGTAACAAAGAAGTCCCCGCCCACTACCGCCAGATGCTAGACAGCGGCGTGGTGCGCGTCGACTTCGCCGGCGGCATCCCCGCAGGGAAAATCACCCTGCGCATCCAGTACAGCGCCCCGTTCGACAAAAACCTCGCCGGCCTGTTCAAGGTCGAAGAGAAAGGCGACGCCTACGCCCTGGCAAAATCCGAATCCATCCAGGCCCGCCGCTTCCTGCCCGGCTTCGACGAGCCCGGCCTCAAGGCCACCTACGACATCAGTCTCACCATCCCCAAAGGCTACAAAGCCATCAGCAACGGCCCGGAAAGTGAGCGCGTGGATGCGGGCAACGGTATGGAAAAGGTCACCTTTTCCCAGACCCGCCCCATGCCCACCTACCTGCTATCCCTCGCCGTAGGTCCGTTTGATATGGTCGAGCGACCGGCCATTCCCGCGAACAAATACCGCAAGGAACCACTGCCGCTGCGCGGATTCGCACGCAAGGGGCGCGGTAAGGACATGGCGTATGTACTGGATAAGACCCCGGAAATGTTGCGTATTTTTGAGGAGCAACTGCAACGCCCCTACCCCTTTCGCAAACTCGATATCATCGCCGCCCCCCAGTGGCCCAGCGGTGCTACCGAACTCTCCGCCGCCATCACCTACCGCGAACAGCGCATCCTGGTAGAAGGCGACGAGCCTGCACCCGGCCTGCGCCTGGCCCTGCTCGGCGTGCATGCCCATGAGATCGCGCATATGTGGTTCGGCAACCTTGTCACCCCACCCTGGTGGGACGATCTGTGGCTGAAGGAAGGCTTCTCCACCTGGGGCACCCCGCTGGCACTGACCATCATGGAGCCGGACGGCGGCCACGATCTGAACGCCGCGGTGCGCGCGATAAGCGCGATGCAACTGGATTCCCTCGCCAGTACCCGCGCCATTCGCGAGCCGATTACCGACAACAACAATATCCGCAACGCCTACGATGCCATCACCTATTCAAAAAGCCTTGGCGTCATCCACATGGTGGACGAGTACTTCGGCGCGGATACTTTCCGCCCGGCACTTGGCCGCTATATCGAAACGTTTGCCGACGGCGTGGCCGATTCACCGGACTTCTACAAAGTGATCGGTGACGAGACCAACAGCCCCCAGCTTACCGAGGCCTTTCGCACCTTTGTCGAACAGAAAGGCGTTCCTCTTCTCACCGTAACGCTCGATTGCAACAGTGAAGGCGCGGCAAAGGTGCGGGTAAAGCAGGAACGCTACAAACCATTGGGTTCACCCATCGCCGATACGAATCAACAGTGGAGTATTCCATTCTGTATGCGCGGCAATGATGGCCTGCAGCAATGTGAATTCCTCACCGACAGCCAGCAGGCAATCGATATCTCCGACGGAACCTGCCCCACCTGGGTAATGCCCAATGCCAACGGCAGTGGCTACTACCGCTTCGCGATGGATGAGAAAAACTGGCAGGCCCTGCTGGCGCAGTTCGAGGGACTGACGCCCACCGAGCGCCTGGCCATGATTGACAGCGCCTTCGCAGCCTTCGAGACCGGCGCGCTCAAACCGGAAATCTTGCTGGAGGTTGTGCGCCTGTCCGCCACGTCGGACAAACGCCAGGTGGTGGAAGCACCACTGGGCTACCTGGCAAAGTATTCCGACCACTATCTGGACGACGGCACTGCCGGCAACTGGCGCGCGTTCCTGAAAAAACTCTACGCAAAAAAGGCGCAGACTCTGGCCGATGCCAGTGACTCGGAAAGTAAACTGCTGCGCAGCCGCTTGCTCGGCTTCCTCGCGCTGGAGGCGCAGGATCAGGACATCCGCAAGCAATTGCAGCAACAGGCGGAGCAATTTACCGGTTTTGGCGATGAACGGAACCCCAAGGCCCTGGACTCCGACCTGTATGAAAGTGCCCTTACCGTCGCCATTCAGGACTCTGGCAAGGACTTTCTCGATCACCTGATCAAGATGCGCGGTGAGCTGGACGATCCACTGTTCGAAAATGCCAGTGCAAACGCCATCGGCCGTGTGACCGATCCCTCGCAACTGGATACCATCCACAGCCTGGCCCTGGGCGACAGCATGGGCGCGCGGGAAGCCTTCGGCCTGATCCAGAACGCCCTTGCAGAACCTGCACTACAGGCACGCAACTGGCAGTGGCTGACGGATAATTTTGCCGCTGTGGTCAACAAAATACCCGAGCAGTGGCGGCGCAACACTCCGCGCTTCGCCGCCAACTTCTGCGACCAGCAGTCCCTGAAACAGGTACAGATGCTGTTCACCCAGCAGCAGAAGCTGGTGCCCGGATACGAGCGCGCACTGGACCAGACCGAGGAAGGAATTAATCTGTGTATGGCGCTAAAGGACAGGGGGCAGGAGTTGATTGGGAGTTTGAAATAGATCCCGGACTCATCGAAATGGCGGCCCAGGCTGCCATTTCACATTCACCAGACCTCACTCATAGACAATCCCGGCCTGTGTAAGAATTTCCTGCATCGGGGCTAATTGTTCGTGCAGATGATGCCACTTATTCACCGATGAGCGATAAACCGGTTGCCGCACCTGGGCCGCACTGGCCGTCGCCGTGCCTTTGCCCTGCGTGTAATAGGCATCCATGACACTGTCGTGCCACGCGAGCCCGCACGCTTCGTATAGTTTTTTTCCCTCAGCCGATAAATCGGTCACCAGGTCTTCGTAGTGCACTTCAATGATTCGATCGTTGAACACGCTTTTCCAGTGACGCATCAGGGTACGATAGGCTGCGTAATATCCGGCCAGCTCGACCTGATCATAAGAGAACGGATAGGCGCTCTTAAACAGCGTTTTGTATATTGCGTAGCAGGTATCCATCGGGTTGCGACGCAGATGGATAATTTTCGCTCCAGGCAATGCACGGGCAATCCAGCCAAGGTAGAGAAAGTTCATCGGGTTCTTGTCGATGATTCTGCTGGCACCCGCCAACTGTGCGCGTGCGGCCAGCTGTCTAACATACGCAGCACCCACCTCACCGATGTTCAGGTCTTCTCCCGCATCGAGGATCACATTGCTGCCACCATTCCGCTCACCGGTGGTATTGGCCTGCCGCAATAACATGCGGGCAAAGGTGTCGGGCTCACCAGCAGAATCCACTTCTCCCGATGCACACAGCAGGCGATCGAGAAGCGTGGAACCGGTGCGGGGCATTCCGAGTATAAAAATCACCTCCTGCCCCTGGGATTCGGCTACATCACCACCCGCCAGAAACCCAGGGCCAAATCTATCGGCAATACCGGACATGACCGACTGATCCCGGCCCAGTTGATAGTCGATGGTTTTACGGCGCGTTTGACACCCCCGCTGCAGGCAGTCAAAGCTCGCAGGATAATCCCCGAGGTCCTCATATTCCTTCGCCAGGGAAAAGTGCAATTGCACGCTTGCCACCGCGGGCAGGTCTTTTCGCTGCAGTTGCTGGCGAAGCTCGGACACATGATTGCTGTCGGCGGTTTGCTTGCGCAGATCGGAGCGGTTTTTGTAAGCCTCCCAATCCTCCGGATTCAGTGCGAGAGCGCGATCGTACAGTGCTTCGGCGCGCTCAAGGTTGCCCATTGCGCGATTGGCCGCGGCGCAGTTGAACAGAAACAGGGGGTCATCGGGCCGTTTGCTCAGCGCAGCCTCAAATATCTGCAGCGCCTTCTGATGGGATTCACACAGCGTCAGCAGATACCCCAGCTGGGTAAGCACCCCAGCCTCAAGATCCCCTTCTGGCGCCAGATCCGGAGACTGAAGCACCCCCAGGGCACCGGCCATGTCGCCCTCACGAATGAACGTGGTCGCCATATGCAGATGTATCGGCCGACGTCCAACAGTGTCGTGAGGAAACAGCGCAAGCGCCTTTTCCAGCTGGGCTCTGGCCGCTGGAAATTGACCGAGGCCAACCAGGATATCGGCATACAGACGCCGACCACTGGCAAACTGTGGGGTGGCCTGCAGTAACGCTTCTGCAGCCTGCTGTGCAGCGCGCAGGTTCCCCGCCTGGAAATATTTCCGGGCGATAGTGTATGCACGCTTTACTTCACTGCTCGGGTCGGCTTTCAGCTGCATGGTATCCAACTTGATCGATTATTGGTTTTTAGAAAGGAGTGTACCCGTTTCCGACCCATAAAAAAGCCGGCCCAGAGGGCCGGCCAAATGCCACATGATGATGAAGCAACAATGAACCGTTAGAAGTGATAGCGACCGGACATACCGAGGGTGCGCGGTAAACTGATATAGTCCTTGGATGAGTTGCCGTAGAAATTCTCTGCGGGGTCGGTACCCATATGCGCTTCAGTCAGGGCACCGGTGACACCGTCTTCATTGAAGAGGTTCTTCGCATACAGGGTAATATCCCAATCCTCGGCCACCAGCGTGCTGCTCAGGTTCCACAGCTGGAACGCATCGAACTCTGCGGCAGTTACACCCCCACCAATAGAGTTTGAGGTTTCTGATTGATAGTAGCCATTCAAGCGGCTGATCAGGGTATATGAACCGACCGTAGCAGTGTGGTCCATAGATACCGAAAGCGTATGCTCGGCTGTCCCGGGCAATTCCGCGCCGGACTCGGCGACAATGTACTCACCGGTGATGCCATCACCTTGCCAGTTGCCATACGGTTTGTAGAAGTCAGCCGTGAGCTCCGCATCGACAAACGCGTAACCGAGGTTATAGCCGATACTCTCGGTCAGGTCGCCCTGCAGCTCAACCTCAAGCCCCTGGGTTCTGGCTTCATCGCCATTGACCGCTGCGAAGAAGCCCCAGTTTGCGGTTGAGGTATTGAGCTGGGGATCGGTCCAGTCCATCCGGAACACCGACACCGTGTAGCGCAGCGCATCGGTGGTTCCCTTCACACCCAGCTCGTAATTCATCACCTGATCCGAGCCGTATTGCAGGTAATCCGGGCTCTCCGCAAAGCCGCCAATCAAGGGCACCGCATTGGCACCGCCGCGGCGATAGCCCTCCGAAACCGTTGCGTACAACATGGTGTCCGCGCTCATATCCCAGGAGACATTGGCCTTCAGCAGGGTGTCATTTTCCTCGGTAGTAAAGCTCGCGCGGGTGTCCTCCTCGGGCTCCGGCCAGATCGGCAACTGCAGCACGCTGTCGTTGGTCAGCTCGTTGTCAAAGTGACGCAGGCCGAGGGTCATACGGAAGGTGTCGGAAAAATTGAATGTGGTTTCACCGAAGATGGCCGCGTCGGTAAAACTCTGGTTGCGGCGAAAATAGAAGTCCTGGTCCTGAACATTGGCGCCGTAGAATGCGAAATCTTCGGCGACGCTATCGCCAACGCCCCAAGCTGACGGGGCTTCGGCGGCCCAGGCAGCCCACCCCGGCATATAACTGTTCTGGCCGGCGTTGCTCTCCTGATCCATGTAGAAGAAGCCCGCCACCCAGTCTATAAACTGGTCACCGTTGGAGACTAGGCGGATTTCCTGCACCAGCGCACTGTCATCGTAGAAGCGCTCGGCTTTCGCCAGCGGCCGCGGCGAGCCACCGTAATAGGCACCGAACCAGTCGTTCTGGGCGTAGAATCCGGAGTTGTCGCTGATCGCGATGCCATCGTGGGAATAGCTTGAGGTGCTGGAAGTGAAGGTGGCGAAACCCATATCCAGAGAGATTTCCAGTGCGGTAAGGGAGACATCCCGCTCGGACGGCTCAAGCGTTACCGCGCCATTCTCGTAGTCATCGTAGAACGCTTCTTCCCCACTCACCCAGTTTGAGCCGCGGGTGACCTGGCGGCGCCCGCCGATCTCGTCGCTCTGCATCTGGTGGGAAAGCTGCACACTCAACTGATCGTTGGGCTCGATCAGCAAGGAAGCGCGGGCATAAGTAATGTCCACGGTATCGGCATCTTCGACACTGCGAAATACCGGTGCGCCATTGGCAATGTCGCCACCGGCCGCCACGGGCGCGCCTTGCGAATCTAGTGCATACACATTGGTATAATCGACGATACCGTCGTTATCGATCATGCCCGCAGAAGCGCGCAGCGCGGCCTTGTCGCCAAGAGGAATGTTGACCACGGTATCCGCACTGAAATTTAAGCCGCCGGACCCTTCTGTCTGGCTGACACTGCTACCTACCCGCGCCTCAAACTCTTCGGTCGACGGCTTCTTCATGATGTAACGGACAGTACCGGCCAGCGAGCCGGAGCCATAGAGTGTGCCCTGCGGTCCGCGCAGTACCTCGACGCGCTCAATGTCCTTGAGGATAAAATTGCCGTACAGAGGGGTGTCATCAACGTAGGTCGCTACCGTCGGCACGGCGGAAAGAGGGACATCGCCGTTTGCGCCACTGTCGACGTTCATACCGCGAATGATCACTCCGTTGACGGTTCCCGAGTTCCGGTAGCCGCGATCCACCACCGTCAAACCGGGAATGCTGCGCATCATCTCAGCCGCGTCGGTGATCTGCCCGGCCTCGAGTTCGTCGCCGTTTACCGCAGAAATATTGTAGGGAATATCCTGCACACTTTGCGCGCGGCGCGTGGCGGTCACTATCACTTCTTCGATCACCGACTCCTGTGCGAGCGTAATCTGCGGAATGGCGAACAGTGAACCGGCGGATACTGCTGCGACGGCACTAGCCAGTGTAGTTTTGCTAAACCCCTGCTTGATCGGTTGTTTCATGATGCCCTCTGCTAGGTCTGGTTCCGTTTTTTAAAAGATATCTGCAGGCCAAACTGCGCCGGCTTTCTGCTTACTACAATTTTTATACGTGGATCCTGGCTTGAACCTAGTACCAGTTAGTCTATTACGACTGATCCAGTTTTGGGTTCCCAATTACTCATCCTGTGAAAATGAATTCTTTTTAGTACGGGCCTATTAGTGCGGGCCTAATCCGGCACTTTGAGCTCGCCGAGCCCCTCCAGCGCGGGAGAGACGGCGCCCGGCTCGTATTGCGGATAGCGCACCTTGCCGTCGCGGAAACTTTTCAATGCTTGCCCCAGCCCCTTCATACCGCGCTCACGCACTCTGGTAACTTTTTCCACATCTATGGAGAATGCGATAACTTCCTCCTCCACAGAGGCCTCGTGAATAGTCTCTCCCTCGGGACCGACGATAATCGAGCGGCCGACGCCCTGGGCTCCGGCGGAATTCACATCGACGATGTAGCACTGGTTGGTGGACGCGCTGGCGCGCACGATGGAAAGTTCATCCAGGCGATCGATGGTATCGGTCTTGGTGGGGTGAATAATCACTTCGGCACCCAGCCAGGCCAGGGCGCGTGTGGTTTCCGGGAACCACATGTCGTAGCAGATGGAGACACCAAACTGGCCCACCTCCGGGACATTGAACACCACAAACTGGTCCCCTGCGGTAACGCCCTTTTCGTAGGGCAGGAACGGATAAATCTTGCGGTAGCGAGCAATCACTTCGCCTGCGGGATTGATTACCGGGGTGGTATTGAAGACCGCACTGCCACACTTTTCGTACATGGAACCCGGGATCAACCAGATGCCCAGTTCGCGCGCGCTCCGACAGAAAGCCTCTTCCTCCGCGGAGGGCAGCTCGCGGGCGTGTTGTGCGCCCACGCCGCGCAGGGCCAGCTCGCTCAGCACGATCATCTTGACCCACGGGTAGCGCAGCTTGGTGCGCTGGATCTTCTGCAGCAGCAGTTCGAGGTTGTCCGCCTCGTCGAGCTTCAATTGCAATGCTGCGATTCCGAATGACTTGCGGTTGCTACTCATCACACCGGTTCCTGATTCTGGATTATTGGCTTTGATGTTCTGGGGCTATCCAGACTGTTTGTCGTGGGCTGGATCAATACTGGCCCAGAGCAGCGCGCGGCTATAGGGCCAGATTGACAAGAGGCATGAGTCCAACTGGCGCTCAGTGGCCGAATGCTGGCAATTGGACCCACCGATGACAGCCATCTGGCACTATCCCGTGGGCTGTAATAAGTTAGCGTTGGTCCGGTAAAGGAATCGATCGCGCCCAACTCACTACCGGGCGCCGGCTCCACAAGAATCACAAGAACAAAACCGATAACCGTTCGCCGGAGTAACCATGCAAAACCCTGCCCGATCCGCAGCAACAGAAGCCCCCGACTCAGGCTATTCCGGCGGTGATTCCCTGAAACCCGCCGCCCCCGTGGGACTGCTGGTCAGCAATGGCTGGCTCGCAAGTATTTTTCTCGCCTTCCTGTCTTCCGCCGGCCTCTACTATGTGAATATTTTCCCGGTAATTGTGGATGCGCTGATGGCAGGGGCGGGTCTGAGCGCGGAGCAGGCGGGGCAGATTACCTTTTCCAATACCATGGGCGCGGTGATCGGGGCGTTTACCGTTTCCTGGCTGATCCGGCATATTCCGCGCTGGAAGCGCGCGGCGGCTATTCTGCTTTGCTGTTCGATCGGTATGGATGTGCTGACCATTCAGCTCGCCAACCTGGATCTGCTGATCCCACTGCGGCTGGTACATGGAATGCTGGGGGGCGCGCTGGTAGGGCTGGGATTTGCGGTAATTGCCCGCAGCGGTATCGCGGGGCGCAGTTACAGTATGGTGTTGCTGGTGCAGTACATCGGTGGTTTTTTCGGGGTACGATTTTTGCCTGCACTGGTGGCCGAGCACGGCACCTATGTGCCGTTTTACGCACTGATCACCTTCAGCACTCTCACCCTGCTGATGCTGCCATTGATCGCCAACTATCCCCTGCCCACCGCAGAGGAAAGCCGCGTTCAGGCGGAGAACCGGGTTCCGCTACCCATGCTGCCCTTCGCCGTCACCCTGCTGGCCCTGTTCTGTTTCCAGTTCGCCAACATGGCCCTGTTCGCGTTTATTTTCGATCTTGGGAGATCTTTCGATTTGCCACAGAGCTTTATCAGCCTGACAGTGTCTTGGGCCAGCCTGATCGCCATTGGCGGTGCGGCGCTGGCGGCGTTCACCGGGCAAAAACTTCCACTGGCCAAGCCGCTGGCGATCGCCCTGGTGATCACCCTTGTGGGGTTAATGCTGTTTGTATTCAGCAATATTCGCCCGGTATTCATTCTTGCGAATGTGGTGACAGGAATGACCTGGGCTTTCTGCGTACCCTACTTCCTGACCATGGCATCGCGTTTCGACAGCGCGGGGCAAATGGGGGCCTTTGGCGGGTTTGCATCGAAACTCGGGCTCGCGTGCGGCCCGTTGGTGGCGGGGTATTTCATTACCGGTGGCGGCAGCTACACACAGCTGATCATTGTCGCCACCGCGGTGCTGGCGGTATGCCTGGCGGCCGTTCCCGCGGCCGCCAGGCTCGACCGCTGAGCATCAGCTCATGCGGAAGAAGTGCGCCCGGTAGTGCTTGAGCTCGTTGATGGAGTCGTGAATATCGTCCAGCGCGAGATGCGAGGAGGTTTTCTTGACCCCATCCAGCACATCCGGGCGCCAGCGCCGCGCCAGTTCTTTCACCGAGCTGACATCCAGATTCCGGTAATGGAAATAACGCTCCAGTAACGGCATATACTTCACCAGGAAGCGACGATCCTGGCCAATGGAGTTGCCACACATGGGCGAGGCACCTTCGGGCACCCACTGTTGCAGGAATTCGATCGTGTCCCGCTCCGCCTGATGCTCACTGATCGGCGACTCCTTCACCCGCGCCACCAGCCCGGAGCCACCATGCTGCTCCGTGTTCCAGTCGTCCATGGCGGCCAGTAGCGCATCGCTCTGGTGGATCGCCATTACCGGCCCTTCCGCCAGTACGTTCAGGCGCGAATCCGTCACCACTGTGGCAATCTCGATGATGCGTTCCTTCTCGGGATCGAGGCCTGTCATTTCCAGATCGATCCAGATCAGATTATTCTGATCCACAATAGTCTCCTTAACAGCCGCTGACGGCGGTGAAAGCCAGTTTACAGTTCATTAAAAGTGAGGATAGCGGGGAAGTTACCGCAACCACCCATTGATGCAAGTTATAATCCGGCGCTTTCCGCAAACCGAGCGCCCATGAGCAAACGAAAACTCAACCGCCGCCAGCAATGGCGCATTGCCAAGATCCAGCAGGAGCGGGAGGCCCGCGCACGCAAGCGGGACGAGAGTTTCGAGCACGCAGAAGACGAGGGCGACCTGGGCCAGGAGCAGACCGGACTTGTCATCGCCAACTATGGCAGCCAGGTCCTTGTGGAAGGCAATACCGACGACGACCTTCGACAACGCTGCCATATACGCGCCAATATCGACACCCTGGTTACCGGCGACAAGGTTGCATGGCGGCCTGCCACCGGCGAATCCACGGGCGGGCTTGGCGTAGTTGGTGCACGCCTGCCGCGTCATTCGGAACTGCAGCGCCCGGACCGCTATGGCGACATGAAAACGGTTGCCGCCAATATTGACCGCATTCTTATCGTCATTGCGCCCTACCCCGAGCCCTTCGCCAACGCCATCGACCGCTACCTGGTGGCGGCAGAGGCCACTGGAATCCAGCCACTGTTGTTGCTGAACAAGATTGACCTGATCGACGACAGTAACCGGGAACACCTCGAAGACCTGCTGCGCCCATACCCCGACCTCGGCTACCGCGTGTTGCAGTTATCCACAAAAACCGGTGAAGGCCTCGACGACCTCCTGAAGACGCTTGCCGAGGGCACCAGCGTGTTCGTCGGTCAGTCCGGCGTCGGCAAGTCCTCCCTGATCAACGGCCTGCTGCCCAGTGCCGACGCCCGCACGGGCGCACTTTCCGCCGCTACAGGCAAAGGCACCCACACCACCACCGCTGCGGAACTGTTTCACCTGCCCAGCGGCGGTGATCTGATAGACTCCCCCGGAATCCGCGAGTTCGGGATCTGGCACATGAGCGAGCAGGAGCTTCTGGAAGGTTACGTGGAGTTCCGGCCGTTTATCGGCTATTGCCGCTTCCGCGACTGCCACCACCAGAACGAACCCGGTTGTGCAATCCAGGAAGCGCTTGAACGTGGCGACATCAGCCAGCGACGGATGGACAGCTTCCTGCACCTGCGCAACAGCCTGGAAACTGAATAGGCCATACAGACAAGGAACCCTACGTGAGTGATGTATCCCTGATCCTGGAACCGGAACAACTGGCCCCGCTCCTGGAGCGCGAGGAAATCCGGGTAATCGATCTAAGCAGCCAGCAGAATTACCTCGCCGGCCACATCCCCGGCGCTCTCGGTCTACCCTTCCAGGCGCTCATGGCCGGCACCCCGCCCGCCGCGGGCAAACTGCCCCCAGTCGAGCGTCTCACTCAGGTCTTCCGTGCCATCGGCCTCACGCCCGACACCCATATTGTCGCCTGCGATGACGAAGGCGGTGGCTGGGCCGGGCGCCTGCTATGGACTCTGGAAGTCATCGGGCACAAAAAATACAGTTACCTCAACGGCGGTATGATCGCGTGGAAGGGTGCCGGGCTACCGCTTTCCACGGAAGACGTTTCCGTCACGCCCAGTGACATCGATATCGGCATCGCCGAGGACGCGCCGATAATCGACGCCGAAAAGATTCAGCAACGACTGGCACTCAACGACCTGCAAATCTGGGACGCCCGCTCCCCCGCAGAACATTCCGGTGAACGGGTACTCGCCATGAAAGGCGGCCACATCCCCGGCGCGATCAACTGCGAGTGGACGCAACTGATGGATCCGCAGCGCGACCTGCGTATTCGAACCGACGCCAGAGAATTCCTCGCCGCGCTCGGTATTGATGGAGAGAAAGAAATCGCCACCCACTGCCAGAGCCACCATCGCTCGGCGTTTACCTGGCTGGTGGGGAAATCGCTGGGATTGCCGATTGTGGCTTATCCGGGCTCGTGGAGTGAGTGGGGCAACCTGCCAGATACACCTGTAGAAAATTGATCCAGCGCATTCGTTGCCACTGACGAAGCACCTTTATCAGACTTGAAGGTGGGGTGCCGCCACCGCCACCGAACTACAACCAATGGGACCACAACACCCAAATGCACCCGAAACTGTTTATCTTCCTGCAATACATCACTCCCCAGCACCTGCTCTCCAGAGCCGCCGGGTGGCTTGCCGAAACCCGCATCGGCGGCATCAAGAATCCATTTACCAAGTGGTTCGTCGAAAAATACAAGGTCGACATGGATGAAGCCCTCGAAGAGGACTACACCGCCTACACCTGTTTCAACGACTTCTTCACTCGCGCACTCAAGGAAGGCGCGCGCCCCATTGTCGAGGGTGAAAGCACCATTGCCGGCTGCGCCGACGGCGCCATCAGCCAACTGGGCGAAATCCACAACGGTCGAATCTTCCAGGCCAAGGGCCAGGATTACAGCCTGCTCGAACTGGTCGGTGGCGATCCCGAAGTTGCCGCGCAGTTCACCGGTGGCAAGTTCGCAACCGTCTACCTGTCCCCCAAAGATTATCACCGCGTACATATGCCTTTGGATGGCGTACTGCAGCGCATGATCTACGTTCCCGGCGAGTTGTTCTCGGTGAACACCACCACAGCCGAAAACGTACCGCGCCTGTTCGCGCGCAACGAACGCCTCGTCTGCATCTTCGACACCGCCGCCGGCCCCATGGCCATGATTCTGGTCGGCGCCATGATCGTAGCCGCCATCGAAACCGTCTGGGCCGGTCAGGTAGCCCCCGTAAAGCGCCAGATTCGCACTACCCGCTATGACGAGCAGAAACCCATCGCGCTGAAGAAAGGCGAAGAAATGGGCCGCTTCAAACTCGGCTCCACTGTCGTGCTGCTGTTTGGTGCCGACCGGGTAAACTGGCTCGAAGAACTCGCCGCGGAAACACCGGTGAAAGTGGGTGAGCATTTCGGGGACCTGATTTAACCCTGTAGCCACCTCCATCAGGTGCATGGGCGGGCTAGACACCCGGTAGACGTTTGCGAAACACACCGCGGACCCTTGCACGGGGGTCTTCCGCGAGGCCCCTCTCGCGGAAAGTCGCGGAAAGTATCGCAAGCCTCTATCAGGCATCGCCCCGCATCAGCTATTTCATCGCATTGATCCAGCCATTAGGCAATCCCACCTCCATGCCGCCAGTACCAGACTTTATCCGCAGCAACCCAAAGCTCGCTTTTTTCGCGTTACTCGCCATCGCCGCCTCCGGCTTCGGCCAGACGTTTTTTATCGCCATTTTTGGCGGTGCGCTGCGCGAGGCGTTCAACCTGAGCAACAGCTGGTACGGCGCCAGCTACAGTGCTGCGACGCTGTTGTCGGCTTTCGTGCTGCTCGGTGCGGGTACATTGATCGACCGCTGGCCACTGCGACGGGTCGCCACCCTCGGTGTGCTTTTGCTGAGCGCCGGCTGCATCACCCTCGCCAGTGCGCAAAGCGCCTGGATGCTGCTGCCGGGATTTTTCCTGCTGCGCTTTGCCGGTCAGGGTTTCATGACCCATATGGGCATGACCACAGCAGGACGCCACTTCACTGCCAACCGGGGAAAGGTCATCGCCCTCGCCGCACTGGGGTTCCCCATCGCGGAGGCTCTGTTGCCCACCGGTGGCTCACTGATGATCGAAAGCAGCGGCTGGCGCAGTGTGTGGATGGTGTCAGCGGCGGTTTTAATCCTCGCAGTGCTACCCGCGCTGCTGTGGCTCGCCGGGAACACCGGTAATGATCCCGCAAAAAATGGACCGGCAACGTCCGCTGGTGAAGGCGATTACACCCGCTCACAGGTGCTGCGGGACCGGGGGTTTTATTATCTGTTGCCCGCCACGCTGATGACGCCTTTTGTGGTTACGGCCATTTTGTTTCACCAGGGCGCGATTGCCGATGAACGGGGCTGGTCGATGGCGGTACTTGCCGGGGCCTTTGGTGGCTATGCTGCCGGGCACCTGCTCGCACTGCTTTTTGCCGGCGGGCTGGTGGACCGCTTCGGAGCTCAGCGCAGCTTGCCCATGGCACTGATACCAATGATCGCGGCGCTGGTCTTGCTCGCGCTTTGCCAGGCTCCCTGGGTGCCCTATGTGTACCTGGCGCTGGTAGGCATATCCCAGGCCGGTACCGGCACCGCTGGCAGTGCACTGTGGCCAGAGCGCTATGGCAGCACACATCTCGGTGCCATCCGCTCGGTCTCCCAGGCGAGCATGGTTTTTTCCACCGCTGCCTCACCGCTACTGCTGGGGTTTCTTCTCGATCGGGGAATGGATGTGCATGGTATCGGGTTGCTACTGGCAGGACTGATCCTCGTGGCGAGCCTGCTAGCGACACTGGCACCATTGACTGCCAGGCAGAGGCCATAGACCTTAAGGTCGAGGAATCCGCCGGGAAAAGGAGAGGTGGAGAATTAACGGCTGGGGATAAACCGCGCAATAAACGCCGGCAGGCGTTGCTCGTAGAGATACTGATCGCGCACCTTGGCCACGCTAATTTGCGGGTAGCGGCTCGGGTCCAGATCCTGGGTTATGGTGATCAAACCCACTTCGGCGAGGGATTTTTTGCCCTTGTCCACGATCGCCTGTTTGCGATCGTCGTCCGCGGCCATATCAAACAGCCGCGGCTTTTCCAGCAATGTTTTATTCCGGTCCGTGACCAGCATAACTTTCGGCTTCAGGCGGCGCTTGTGGCTTTGCTCCACCACCACGGCAATTTCACCGGTGGATAACTCGACCTGGGTACCCGTCGGGTAGAGACCAATGGACTGGATAAACTCCACCACCAGCTGCTCCTGAAACGCGGAATTGCGCAGTTCATACAGCTGACCCACCGCTCTTGATGGCGGCAGCGGGAACTCCACACCGCGAGGGTTGGTGGCTTCGTCGTAGAAAGTGACGATCCCACACATACGAGCGAGCACCGGGATCTGCCCTCCGCGCAGGCCGCGCGGATAACCACTACCGTCGTGCTGCTCCTTATGGCACTGAACGATAGTGAGTACCTGGGGGTCTACATTGGGGTCGGCAGACAGCAGCTTTACGCTGTAATCCACAAACTTGCGATACTCCAGCTCCTCGCGCGGGTCACGTTTCTCCGCTTTCAGCACCGTGTCAGCAAGAAACAGCTTGCCCACATCTTTCAGCAATGTGGCGATACCCAGCTGCACCAGCTCCTGACGACGCAGGCCGATATGGCGCCCAAACACCACCGCCCACACACTGGCACGCACCGAGTGGCTATAGGTGTGCTCGTCCTTTTCCCGCACCCGGGCAAGCCAGGAAAACGCATCGGGGCTACGCAGCACGCTGTCGACCATCTGCGTAACGGTCTGGCTGACCTGCGCAGTAGGCAAGGGACGGTCCGTCTTGAGCTGGACCATAACCTCCTGCATTCCCTGGATAATGCGGTCGTGAAGCTGCCTGGCTTTCGCCGCTTCTTTGCGCACCGGCTCTGGGGGGGCGTAACTGTCGTGCTTGACCTGCACCGGCTTGCAATTGATGGCGACGGGTATCCGGCGCGGAGTCCCCCGGGAAGGAGCTACATTAGAACCGGAAGCTGCGCTGGCGTCGCGTGTGAGCTTGCGCAGCTTGACACCCACGTCACCAACCGTCTTGACCACGTCCACATAGACATAGCGACAGTATTTCTGCAGCTGACGGATTTCTTCCAGGTCACGGATATAGAAACCCTGGAGGGCAAACGGGGTACGCGTCCACGGGCGATCCAGCCGGGACACAAACATGCCCCGCTGTAGGTCTTCAACGAATACTTTCGCCTGTTGGAGTGCCACTTGATAGTTGTCGCGTAATTCTTGTTCTAGGTAGTGATTGGCGCCAGCCGGTACACAACTTTACTGGCGTACGTGCCCGCCGGGAATGGGAAGTCCCAAAACGGTGCAAATTGTCACACAAGTCTACTCGCTAGTAGACATAATAATTGTGATGCAGATCACGGAAAATGAGTCAGTGATTACTCACCGACTAAATTCATTCCTGATCACTGGTGATATTGAGGCGACAGTTCCACAACCGCGTCAAACATGGCACCAGCGTGGGCCGGGTCGACCTTGGGGGTTACCCCATGGCCGAGGTTGAAGATGTGCCCGGTACCACTTCCAAATCCGGCCAATACAGCAGCCACTTCCTCGCGGATACGCTCCGGATTCGCCAGCAGGATCGACGGGTCCATATTGCCCTGCAGGGCTACCCGGTCCCCCACCCGTGCGCGCGCCTGCGCAATGTCGGTGGTCCAGTCCAGTCCCAGCGCGGTCGCCCCGGTGTCCGCCATCGCTTCCAGCCACTGGCCGCCACCCTTGGTAAACAGGATCACAGG
Source organism: Microbulbifer hydrolyticus (assembly GCF_009931115.1). Taxonomy (NCBI): domain Bacteria; kingdom Pseudomonadati; phylum Pseudomonadota; class Gammaproteobacteria; order Cellvibrionales; family Microbulbiferaceae; genus Microbulbifer; species Microbulbifer hydrolyticus. The sequence continues at coordinate 3,935,047 of NZ_CP047491.1, forward strand.
TACCTGGCGCCCGTCCTGCTCTTTGATCAACCCCTGCACGATACGGGCCATGTAGTTTAAAGAGAATTCGCGATAGGCACTGTGACTCAGCGCGCCACCCCAGGTATCGAAAATCTGCACGGCCTGTGCGCCGGCACGAATCTGGGCATTGAGATAGTCGATCACAGAATCCGCCAGCACGGTAAGCAGCTGGTGCATGTCCCGAGGGCGGTTGTAGAGCATCTCTTTGGCACGGGCGAAGTCCCGGCTGGAGCCACCTTCGATCATGTAGGTGGCCAGGGTCCAGGGGCTGCCGGAGAAGCCGATCAACGGCACTCGGCCGTTCAGCTCGCGGCGGATGGTGGTCACCGCATCGGTGACGTAACTGAGGTCCTTTGCGGTGTTCACCACTTCCAGCGCGGCGATTTCAGCACTGGTACGCACGGGCTTTTTGAATTTCGGGCCCTCGCCCTCTTCAAAATACAGCCCAAGCCCCATGGCGTCGGGGATCGTGAGAATGTCAGAGAAGAGGATGGCGGCATCCAACGGGTAGCGTTCCAGCGGCTGCAGGGTCACTTCGCAGGCCAGTTCGGTGTTACGGCACAGATCCATAAAACTGCCGGCCTTGGCGCGGGTGGCGCGGTACTCAGGCAGGTAGCGGCCGGCCTGACGCATCATCCACATGGGTGTGCGGTCGACGGGCTGACGCAGCAGGGCGCGAAGGAAACGATCGTTTTGCAGGGGGGCGAACTGGGTATCGGACATGATCACAAGGGCTGGATAAATGGCCGGCCATTGTACTCTCGAGGTCTCGATTAGGACAGGGACTCGCCTGACTGGGGATTTATGCGAGCGATTGGGGCGGGCTATCGGAACCGGCGACCCCAGTGGCCCCACTTGGAAAGCCCGAGGCGGCTCTGCTACCGGGTGGTTGTACGCGGGACACGCCGTGAACCCATCCCTGGGGGCTCGGCTGCGGCCGTCCTGGCCGCAGACGGTCCCGCGTACAACCACCCGGTATCAAAGCCTTAACTTCAGGCTGGCGAGCTACTTGAGATTATGGAGAAATTCGCTCGCAGCTCTGGCTGAGCCCTGAAACTCGAAGAGAAGGTGCTGATGCCGATACAAACTTGCCAGACCTTCCGCGAGAGGGACCTCGCGGAAGAGCCCCCAGGGATGGGTTTACGGCGTGTCTGGCAAGTTTGTATCGGCAGCAGTACCGCCACCTAAGCAGCTAGCGGTACCACAGAGGAAAAGAAAAACTGCGAAGCTAATTAGACCTCGAGGAAGTCGAGGATTCCCTCAGCAGCCTGACGCCCTTCCCAGATAGCGGTAACTACAAGGTCAGAACCCCGCACCATATCGCCACCGGCAAAGACTTTTTCGTTGGAAGTCTGGAACTTGTATTCCTGCTTCTCGGCAGCAACCACTCCGCCCCAGTCGGCCACTTCGATATTGTGGTCACCGAACCACTCCGCCGGGCTCGGACGGAAGCCGAAGGCGACCAGAACGATATCCGCGGGAATGATCTCCTCGGAACCGGGAACCACTTCCGGGCGGCGGCGGCCGTTCTCGTCGGGCTCGCCCAGTTTGGTGGTCACCACCTTCACGCCTTCCACCTTGCCGTCACCGACGATCTCAACCGGCTGGCGGTTGAACAGGAAGCGCACACCCTCTTCCTTCGCATTCGCCACCTCGCGGCGGGAACCGGGCATGTTTTCCTCATCGCGGCGGTAGGCACAGGTCACGCGCTTGGCGCCCTGACGAATGGAGGTACGGTTACAGTCCATCGCGGTGTCACCACCACCCAGAACCACCACACGCTTGTCCTCCACCGAAATGAAGTCTTCCGGGCTCTTCTCAAAGCCCAGATTGCGGTTCACGTTGGCCACCAGGAACGGCAGCGCATCGTATACACCGGGCAAGTCTTCACCGGGGAAGCCGCCTTTCATGTAGTTGTAGGTACCCATCGCCAGGAACACCGCATCGTAATCGGCCATCAGCTGGTCGAAGGTGATGTCCTTGCCGATCTCGGTTTCCAGACAGAACTCGACACCCATCTCGGTGAAGATCGCGCGACGCTGCTGCATCACGGATTTTTCCAGCTTGAACTCCGGAATACCAAAGGTCAGCAGGCCACCGATTTCCGGGTACTTGTCGAAAACCACCGGCTGTACACCATTGCGTACCAGCACGTCCGCACAGGCGAGGCCCGCGGGGCCGGCACCCACCACCGCCACACGCTTGTCGGTTTTGGTCACGTGACTCATATCCGGGCGCCAGCCCAGCGCAAAAGCGGTATCGGTAATGTATTTTTCCGCATTTCCGATGGTCACCGCACCGAAGCCGTCATTGAGGGTACAGGCCCCTTCACACAGACGGTCCTGCGGGCACACACGGCCACACACTTCCGGCAGGGAGTTGGTCTGGTGACTCAGCTCCGCCGCTTCCATGATGTTGCCTTCGCTGATCAGGCGCAGCCAGTTCGGGATGTAATTGTGTACCGGGCATTTCCATTCGCAGTATGGGTTGCCACAGTCCAGGCAGCGGTGCGCCTGGCTGGCCACCTGCCTCTCGGAGTATGGCTGGTAGATCTCCACGAACTGGTTGGTGCGCGTGATGATGTCTTTCTTTGCGGGTTCCACTCGGCCCACGTCGACAAACTGGAAATCGTTGTTGAGACGCTGTGACATAAGTAAATATCCCCCTTATTCGCCGCGCTTGCGTACATCGGACAGCAGGCCGGCGAGGCTGGCCGCCTTCGGCTTGACCAACCAGAATTTGTTGAGGTAATCGTCGAAGTTATCCAACAACTCCTCACCCCAGGCACTGCCGGTCTCGGCCACGAACTCTTCAATGACTTCGCGCAGGTGACTCTGGTATTCCTCCACTGCCTCACTGCTGATGCGGCGCAGTTCGATCAGCTCGTGGTTGCACTTGTCGAAGAAATCGCGGTCCATATCCAGCACGTAGGCAAAGCCGCCAGTCATACCGGCACCGAAATTCACCCCGGTTTTGCCCAAGACCGCAATCATGCCGCCGGTCATGTACTCGCAGCAGTGGTCGCCCGTACCTTCGACCACCGCAAAGGCACCGGAGTTACGTACGCCAAAGCGTTCGCCGGCGCCACCGGACGCAAACAGTTTGCCGCCGGTTGCGCCGTACAGGCAGGTGTTACCAACAATGCTGGTTTCCTGAGAGGCAAATTCACTGCCTTTCGGTGGACGGATTACCAGCTTGCCGCCGGCCATGCCCTTGCCCACATAGTCGTTGGCATCACCTTCCAGATACATCTCCAGGCCACCGGCGTTCCACACGCCGAAGGACTGACCGGCAACGCCAGTGAGACGCAGCTTGATCGGAGCGTCGACCATACCCTGGTTGCCGTGACGCTTGGCGATTTCACCAGAAAGGCGTGCGCCGATGGAGCGGTCGCAGTTGGTCAGCTTGAAGCTGAATTCACCACCGGCCAGGTTTTCAATCGCTGGCAGGGTTTCTTCCACCATGCGCTCGGCCAGCAAGCCCTTGTCCCAGGGCTCGTTTTTGGCCTGCTGACAGGTCTGCGGTTTGCTGTCGAGCAGCGCATCGGTGTGCAGCAGCGGTGACAGGTCCAGAGTCTTCTGCTTGGCCGTCTTGCCCTCAATGGCTTCCAGCAGGTCTACACGACCAACCAGTTCATCGAGCGTGCGAATGCCGAGGCCCGCCATCCATTCGCGCACTTCTTCTGCCACGAACCTGAAGAAGTTCATCGCCATTTCCACGGTACCGATGTAATGCTCGTCCCGCAGATCCTTGTTCTGGGTGGCGACGCCGGTAGCGCAGTTGTTCAGGTGACAGATACGCAGGTACTTACAACCCAGGGCCACCATCGGCGCAGTGCCAAAGCCGAAACTCTCCGCACCGAGGATAGCCGCCTTGATCACATCGAGACCACTCTTGAGGCCGCCGTCGGTCTGCACGCGGACCTTATCGCGCAAGTCATTGGCACGCAGGGTCTGGTGGGTTTCCGCCAGGCCCAGCTCCCACGGGGAGCCCGCGTAGCGAATGGACGTGATCGGACTCGCGGCAGTACCGCCGTCGTAACCGGAAATGGTAATCAGGTCTGCGTAGGCCTTGGCCACCCCGGCGGCGATGGTGCCGACACCGGGGCGGGATACCAGCTTCACCGATACCAGCGCATTCGGGTTGACCTGCTTGAGGTCGTAGATGAGCTGCGCCAGATCCTCGATGGAGTAAATATCGTGGTGCGGCGGCGGCGAGATCAGCGTCACGCCGGGCACCGAATAACGCAGGCGCGCGATCAGCTCATTGACCTTGCCGCCGGGCAGCTGGCCGCCCTCACCGGGCTTGGCCCCCTGGGCCACCTTGATCTGCAGTACTTCCGCATTGACCAGGTAGTGCGGGGTCACGCCGAAACGGCCCGAGGCGATCTGCTTGATCTTGGAAACCTTGTCGGTGCCAAAGCGCACCGGATCCTCACCGCCCTCACCGCTGTTGGAACGACCGCCGAGACGGTTCATGGCCTGGGCCAGCGCCTCGTGCGCTTCCGGCGACAGGGCACCGAGAGACATTGCCGCAGAATCGAAGCGGCGCAGGATATTTTCCACCGGCTCGACGTCATCGAGCGGAATCGGCTGTACATCTTTTTTCAGCGACAGCAGGTCGCGCAGGGTTGCTACAGGGCGCTGGTTAATCAACGCGGCGTAGTCGCGCCAGGCTCCGTAGTCACCCGAGCGGACGGCCTCCTGCAGCGCCTTGACCACATCCGGGTTGAACGCGTGGTATTCCTCGCCGTACACAAATTTGTGCAGACCGCCCGGGGAAACCTTCTTGCGCGGCTTCCACGCCAGCTGCGCGCGCGCGCGCATGTCGTCTTCCAGCTCGGCAAAACCGGCGCCCAGTACCCGCGCGGGGGCTTCCGGGAAGCACAGGTCAATCACATCCTGGGACAGGCCCACCAGTTCGTACAACAGTGCACCACGGTAAGAGGCAATGGTGGAGATCCCCATCTTCGACAGGATCTTCAGCAGGCCCTTGATGATACCGTTGCGGTAGTTCTTCTGAGCAGTAGCCGCATCCAGCAACAGCTCACCGGTTTCGATCAGGTGATTGATGATGCTGTAGGAAAAATACGGGTGCACCGCAGTGGCGCCGACGCCAATCAGGCACGCCAGCTGGTGCGAATCCCGCGCGGTTGCGGTATCGACGACGATGTTGGAATCGCACCGCAGCCCGGTGTGGACCAGGTGGTGGTGCACCGCACCGGTAGCGAGTAGCGCGTCGATTGGCAGCTTGCCTGAATCGATATCGCGGTCTGAAAGTACCACGATCACGGTGCCGTCGTTGCGCACCGCATCCGCCACATCACTGCACAGCTTTTCGATCGCACTCTTGAGATCCAGCTGTGCCGGGTCGTAGTTGAGGTCGAAAACCTTCGCGGTAAATTCTTCGCGCCCCAGGTCCAGTAGCGCGGTGTACTTCATGTGCGACAGCACAGGGGAAGACAGGATTACCCGGTCGGCATGGTCGACAGTTTCCTCGAATACCGATTTTTCACGACCCAGGCAGGTTTCCAGGGACATGACGATGGTTTCCCGCAGCGGATCGATCGGCGGGTTGGTGACCTGCGCAAACTGCTGGCGGAAATAGTCGTAGAGGCAGCGGTTACCTTCAGACAGCACCGCCATTGGCGTGTCGTCACCCATGGAGCCAACCGCTTCCTGGCCGGATTCCGCCAGCGGGCGCAACACCTGGTCACGCTCTTCCAGGGAGGAACTGAACAGCTTCTGGTAAACCTTGAACTGCTCCATGGAGAAATTGTTGTCGACCGGCGCAGTCACCAGGGTGGAGCGGATACGGCGAGCCTTTTCCTTCATCCACTTCTTGTATGGCTGGGTCTGCTTGAGCTCGTTGTCGACATCCGCAGTGTGGCGGAGCTCGCCCTTCAAGGTATCCACAGACAGAATCTGGCCCGGACCGAGACGGCCCTTGGCAACCACATCCGCGGGATCGTACTGGTAAGTACCCACTTCCGACGCAACGGTAATGAAGTCGTCCTTGGTGATCACCCAGCGGGACGGGCGCAGGCCATTGCGGTCGAGCGTACATACCGCGTAGCGACCGTCGGTCAGCACCAGGCCGGCAGGGCCGTCCCAGGGCTCCATATGCATGGAGTTGTATTCGTAAAAGGCGCGCAGGTCCGAGTCCATGGTGTCCACGTTCTGCCAGGCCGGCGGTACCAGCATACGGATCGCGCGGTGCATGTTGATGCCGCCCACCGTCAGGAGCTCAAGCATGTTGTCGAGACTGGAGGAGTCGGAACCGACACGGTTGACCAGTGGCTTCAGGTCGGAGAGTTCCGGCACAAGATCAGTGATGAACTTGTTGGTGCGCGCAACAGACCAGTTGCGGTTGCCGGTGATGGTGTTGATTTCGCCGTTGTGCGCCAGCATGCGGAACGGCTGCGCCAGAGGCCAGCGCGGCATGGTATTGGTGGAGAAGCGCTGGTGGAACACACAGATCGCGGTTTCCAGGCTCGGGTCGGCCAGGTCCGGGAAGAACTTTGGCAGGTCCGCGGGCATCATCAGGCCCTTGTAAGACACCACCGCAGTGGAGAGGCTGGCAATGTAGGTGTCTGCTGTCAGCTGCTGTTCGGCCTTGCGACGAGCGACAAACAGACGCGCGTTGAACTGCGCCTGCTCATAGGCTGCTTCCGCGTTGTTGATCAGCAGGTGCTCAAAGCGGGGCAGAGACTCCCGCGCAATAGGGCCCAGGCACTCTTCGTTAGTGGGCACAACGCGCCAGCCAGCGACCTGAAGCCCCTGCTCCTGAAGCGCATTTTTCAGAATTTCGCGCGCCTTCGCAGCTTCTGCCTCATCCAGCGGCAACATGATGGAGCCAACGGCATAGAGGTCGCTCAGTTCACTGCCGAAGGTGTCTTTCGCCACCGCACGCAGAAAGCGGTCCGGCTTTTGCAGCAACAGGCCACAGCCATCCCCGGTTTTGCCATCGGCGGCAATACCTCCGCGGTGAGTCATGCAAGTCAGCGATTCAATCGCCGTCTGTAACAACTTATGGCTGGTCTCGCCCTTCAGATGGGCGATCAGACCAAAACCACAGTTATCTTTGAACTCATCCAATCGATACAGACCGCTACCCATAGAATTCCTCAAAGTGTTATCGGTACCCATACGTCCTGATGCATCACATTTGACCGGTCGCGATGAATTCGCAGTGAATCGCAGTGCCTTTATTGCAGTAAATCGCAGCAAAAGAACCGCAGTGACAATCAGTGCACAGCCCACAGACTGTGCCGGGGGGTATATTTATCTACTTTCGAGCCAAAGGTGCCGCAGATTCCACTGACATTTCAGTGGCCCAATGACAAAAAAAGCCCGCATGAGGGGCTTGGGTGTTGCTCGCTTTGTGCGAGCCTGCGTTTCTTGTTATCAGCTCATTTCCCCGGCTTTCACCGAGGGGGCGCGCAATATTACTCGTGCCCCCCTGCAATTGCAAGATTCACCAGTTTTTTTCGCTGTTCGCGATAGCTTTAACCGATTTATCTTCTTTTCGTTACCGCTTGCGTTAAAGAATCCTCAGCATCGTTGTCTGCCCAACGCTTCATCACCCTGCACCGCAGGCACGCAACGCGTCCATCAGCTGGTCTTTGGGGGTATCGGCGACAATCTGTGCATCTCCAAGCGCACGGAGCAGCACAAGACGCAATTTGCCGTCCTGCACCTTTTTATCCACAGACATTGCCTGCAAATAGTCGTCCACAGTCATACCTTCAGGGGATTGTTGCGGAAGATTGGCTTTACTTAGCAGCGCGCGTAAGCGCTCCACGTCCCGAGCAGAAATCCAACCGCGGCGGCAGGAAAGTTCGGCCGCCATGACCATACCTGCAGCCACCGCTTCGCCGTGCAGCCAGTTACCGTAACCCTGTACGGCCTCGATGGCATGCCCGAAGGTGTGGCCAAAGTTGAGAATGGCGCGCCGGCCAGATTCTCGTTCATCTTCGGCAACCACCGCTGCCTTGTCGGCACAACTGCGGTCGATCGCATAGGCAAGCGCATCCGGATCCCGTGACAGCAGTGCGTCCATATTGGCTTCGAGCCACTCAAAAAATGGGGCGTCACAGATCATTCCGTACTTGATCACCTCAGCGATACCCGCGGAAAGTTCACGATCCGGCAGAGTCGTTAGCGTTTCAATATCAATCAGTACCAGCTGCGGCTGGTAGAAAGCGCCAATCATATTTTTGCCCAGCGGGTGGTTCACACCGGTTTTACCACCGACTGACGAATCCACCTGGGAAAGCAGCGTGGTCGGCACCTGCACGAAGTCGACGCCTCGCTGATAACAGGCGGCGGCAAAGCCGCTCATATCACCGATCACCCCGCCGCCCAGCGCCACAATCGTGGTACTGCGGTCATGGCGCTTTTCCAACAGGGTATCGAATACGCGGTTGACGGTATCCAGCGTTTTGAAAGCCTCACCATCGGGCAGCTGCACCGTGTCTATCTTGGCAAAGCCGCTCAGCGCCGCGAGCACCGTTTCGAGGTACAGCGGGGCTATCGTCTCGTTGGTGACAATAAGCACCTGTTTGCCGCGAATACATTGCTCAAAATAGCGGGGATCTTTCAGCAGGCCGGAACCAATCAGAATTGGATAGCTGCGGTCACCCAGATCGACGTGAAGACTGTGCATGGCTACTCCCTTTCGCGCACATCTAGCGAGATATATCAGAAATGGCGCTCACTCTAGCACAAGTGGCTGCCTGCAAGGATATCGAAAGGACAACAAGAGGAGGAAGGAAAAGGGAAACGGAAAAAGAAAGTCAGCCAGCAAAGCGCGAATCAAGTTTCCACGCTGGAGAGTAACCGGTCCGACACCATGGTCGACGCCTGCCTGGGCGAGCAGTCGTCAGTATCACAGACAAGGTCGGCAACCTCGCTGTAAAAGGGCTCTCGCTGGAGGAGTATTTCCCGCAACTTGGCCTTGGGGTCCGCCACCTGCAACAGTGGGCGGTTATTGTTTTTTGACGTGCGCTCCACCAGCTGATCCAGACTTGCACGCAGATACACCACAAACCCGTGCGCCTTTAGCAGCGCACGGTTTTCCGGCATCAGCACAATCCCGCCCCCAGTAGCGACTACTTGAGGCTCACCGGTGCAGAGATCTTTCAGCACCTCACTTTCACGTCGGCGAAATCCCGCCTCTCCTTCGACATCAAAGATCCAGGGAATATCGGCACCGGTACGGTCTTCGAGGACTTTATCCGAATCGGCAAAAGGCAGCCCGAGCTGGGCTGCCAGTAATTTGCCGATTGTGGACTTGCCGGCCCCCATGGGACCGACAAGGAAGATGGGCTGAGTAATCACTTGCTGAAGGACAAAAACTCGTCTTGCATGATGCGCGGCGTGATGAAAATCAGCAGCTCGCGCTTGTCTTCCTGCTTGGTGGTGGTCTTGAACAGGTGACCGAGGAACGGAATATCACCAAGCACCGGCACCTTCACTTCGCCCTCAATGGCCTGAGCTTCGAAGATGCCGCCCAGTACGATAGTTTCACCGTTGGAAACGAGAACTTTCGTCTGCAGCGAGTTCACGTTGATCGCCGGAATTTGCGCACCGGTAATCACGTTGGTGAAGAGCTCACCGACGCTATTCTGGTCGATGTTCAGGCTCATGATGATGTTGTCATCCGGTGTGATCTGGGGGGTCACATTCAGCAACAGTACCGCTTCCTTGAAGGTCACCGAAGCGGCGCCGGAGGAGGTGGCTTCCAGATAGGGAATTTCCACACCCGAGCGGATGCTCGCCTCCTGCTTGTCTCCAGTCACAACTTTCGGCTGGGAAACAATCTCTGCCTTACCCACATCTTCCAGCGCGGAAAGTTCGAGGCCCAACAGGAAATCTTCTTTCAGAATCGCATAGGCGACACTGCCGGCCGGATTACCGACCCCTAGATCAACCAGCATTGGGTCATGCAAAGTTGTCGGCGCGGACAAATCCGGGCCATTGCCGTTACCGTCGGATATACCCGGAAGCTGAGAGCCAGAGCCGATACCAATGGAATCGTCACTCATATTGTGATCTTCCAGATAGCTCCAGCGCACACCCAGGCTCTTCTCGAAGTCGGTGTTCGCGGTCACAATGCGGGCCTCGATCATCACCTGACGGATCGGGATATCGATCGCGTTAATCAGATCGCGAAACTGGACGATCTTGTCTTCGGTATCGGTCAGGATGATGGTGTTGGTGCGCTCATCCACAATGGCACTACCGCGCGCTGACAGAATGCTGCGGCTATCCTGATCCTCGCGACCTCCAGCAAAATTACCGCGACCACCGCCCTGGCCACCGCCCTGCTGTCCGGCAAACAGGGAGAACAGTTCACGCGCATCGGCGTAGCGAATCTGGATATATTCGGTGCGCAGCGGGGCCAGCTCCTCCAGCTGCTTGCGGGTTTCCAGTTCGCGACGCTCGCGCTCGGCGATCTCAGCCGCCGGCGCGACCATGATCACGTTGCCTTCTTGACGCTTGTCCAGACCCTTGGCCTTAAGAATCAGCTCGAGCGCCTGATCCCAGGGCACACCGTCAAGACGCAGGGTAATGCGACCCTGGACGGTATCACTGGCCACCAGATTGAGATCGGTGAAATCCGCGATCAGCTGAAGTACCGAGCGTACTTCGATGTCCTGGAAGTTCAGGGACAGCTTTTCACCGGTAAACTGGAACTCTTTCTGCTTTTCACGCACTTGCGCGACAGTCAGCGGCTTCACACTCAGCACGTATTCGGTATCCGCCTGATACGCCAGATAGTCGTACTCTCCGTCGTGAGGATCTACTGAGATGACGGTGTTACGGCCATCGTAGTCGACGCTGATGCTGTTTACTGGAGTGGCAAAGTCGGTGACATCAAGGCGCTGACGCAGTTCAGGCGGCAGCTCGGCACCCAGGAAAGTCAGGACAATTTTTCCACGGGTACGTTCTACATCGATATTTACCGCCGGGTCCGTAAGGCTGACAATGACCTTGCCCTCGCCGCTTTCGCCACGACGAAAATCCACATTGTTGATTGCCACATTGCCGGCCGGCTTGAACTGCGCACTTCCACCAATATTGGTGCTGCTGTGCATTGGGGCCGCAGCGACCGCGGCAGTGGTGGCCGTATCGGCGCCCACCTCCAGAACCACCTGGTTACCCACGCGCTCGCTGGTATAAACCGGCAGCTCGTCAAGGTTCAGAATGAGACGGGTGCGGTCGTCGCTGGAAACGATCACAGCACTGCGAGCAGCACCGATGTCCAGTGAGTACTTCTTCTCGGGAAGAACACTCTCGACGCCAGCAAAGTCCATAACAATACGAGCGGGCTGTTCGATGGTGTAACCGGTGGGCTCCGGCGGCACGTCACTGAAGGTGAGGCGCAGCTGAAGTCGGCTACCCGGCAATTCAGAAAACTGAATATCGTTCAACTGGCTGGCCAGGGTTGGCGCCGCCAACGGCAGTAACAGCAGGCCCATTAGCAGCGCTTTGGCGCGCGGCAGTATAATGGCGACCCGCGCCAATACTCTGGCGAGTTGCTTGGTGATCATTTTTAGTTGTCCTTATCTTCCAAAGTCAGAGCCCGCGGCCGCTCAATCCAGCCACCGGTGCCGTCCGGCACAATTTCCAGTACATCGATCTGAGCCGATGAGGCGTTGACTACACGCCCGTGGTTCTTGCCCATGTAATTGCCAATAGTGATGCGGTGAATCCCCCCGTCACCGTCATTCACCAGCGCCCACAGCTGTCCGCCGCGGGATAAAGTGCCCACCATGGAAAGGGCATCAAAGGGGTAGCGCTCCAGCAGTTCTCGCTGCCGGTTCTGGTCCGGAGCCACGTCGAGCCTGCGACCGACCAGCCGCTGGTCCGCCTCCAGTACCGGGCGGACAAACGGGCTGCGCAGTGCCGCAGCACTGTATACGTAGGGGCTGTAAGGCGTAAAAGTGGGGATAGGCTCAATCTGGCCCCTGGGCTTGTGCTTTACCGCTGCCATCTTCTGGCGCAGGTCACTGTTGCTGCCATCCAGGCTACAACCAGCCAGCGCCAGCAGTGCCGCGGTCAGAGCGAAGTATTTTTTCATCCTTCCTCTCCCTGATCCTTGTAGCGATAGGTTTTCGCATTCACCACCATGTTCAGCAGGGCTTTGCCATCTTTGCGGGTCTCGATTTCGAAATTGTGCAAAGTAACGATACGCGGCATACCGGCGATTCCGCTGATAAAGGCACCAAATTCGTGATAGCCACCCTGTACCTCGATGCGGATGGGGAGCTCTACATAGAACTCACCGACCTGCTCACCTTCAAGGGCAATCTTCTGGATCGTCAGACCGCTGCCGCGACCGAACTCATCAATATCTTCAAGCAGACCAGGAACCTCGGTGTCTTTCGGCAGCTGCTTCAGCAACGCACCAAAGGTCTCCTCCATCTCCGCGAGCTGGTCGCGATAGGCGTCGAGGTTGGCCGCCTCGAAGGATTTGCGCTCGAACTGGGTAAACAGTTCCCGCTCCTTGTTGGCCGCAAACTCGAGCTGGCTGTAGCGATCCTTGATCATGAAGAAATAGCCGCCGCCGACCAGCGCTGCTGCGATTACTATCAGCAGCACTACCCGCCCAGCCAGAGGCCAGACGCCGACGCGGGAAAAATCGATATCATTGATATCCAGCTGATTGAGCTGTTTGAGAGTATCTTCAAGCGCCACGGTTACGCTCCACTGTTGGCGCCGTCAGCGCTTTGATCATCTTCTTCTTTTTTGCGACTGCTGACTCTGACCGTCATCTCGAACGCACTGGCCTGCTCGCCAAACTCCGGCTTCGCAGTCACCCCGGTGAGGTTCGGGGATTCGTACCATTCAGACTGATCCAGGCTGCGCATAAACGAGGAAACGCGATTGTTTGATTCGGCCACACCGGAAATCTTCAGCGTCTTGCCGCTGCGCTTCAGGTTGGTTAGCCACAGCCCTTCCGGCGCCGCACGCACCATATCGTCGAAATAACGCACCGACAGCGGGCGGTTGCCCTGCAGCTCCTGAATAACCCGCATGCGGTCAATCAGCTCCTGGCGACGCTTCTTGAGATTCTTGATCTCGCGCACCTGCTTGTTGAGCGCGGTAATTTCGGTATTAAGTAGCTGATTGCGCTCGTTCTGATTGGCAATCTGGGCGTCAACCGTCTTCATCCACATAAACACGGAGACACAAGCCGCAATCACCACCAGCCCCGCAACCTGCTGGAACTCTTTCTGTTTCTGCGCCCGGTACTCCTGGCGCCAGGGTAAAAGGTTAATCTTTGCCATGTCTTAGAACTCCCGCTCGCGCATCGCGAGGCCGGCGGCAATCATCAGCGAGGGTGCCTCACTGGCCAGCGCCTGGCGATTTACACGGGATGCAACACTCATATCCCGGAAAGGATTGGCCACCATGGTGGGCTTATTCAGCTTCTGACCCACCAGCTCGGCAAGGCCGTCCATGGCGGCGACGCCGCCGCCAAGAAGGATGTAATCCACATCGCTGTAGGAGGTGGAAGAGTAGAAAAACTGCAGGGAACGCGTTACCTGCTGCACGACCGCGTCGCGGAAGGGCTCCAGCACCTCGGGGTAGTAGTCATCCGGCAGGCCACTGCCGCCCTGGCGCTTGGCCAGAGTCGCCTCTTCCGAGGACAGACCATAACGGCGCTGAATCTCATCGGTCAGCTGGCGCCCACCGAACAACTGCTCGCGGGTGTAAACCGTGCGACCATCTACCATTACCGACAGCGCGCTCATGGTCGCTCCGATGTCGATAACGGCCACCACCAGCTGCTCCTGGGCAGGGAACTGGTTATCCATCAGTGTGTAGGCGCGCTCGATGGCGTAGGCTTCCACATCCACCACCCCCGGCTGCAAGTCCGCCTCGCCCAGCGCAGAAACACGCTGCTCAACGTTCTCGCTGCGACAGGCAGCCAGCAAAACCTCGACCTGACCCTCACCCTTTTCCGAGGGGCCCTGCACTTCAAAGTCCAGGTTCACCTCATCGAGCGGGTACGGAATGTACTGATCCGCCTCCAGCGCGATCTGGGCTTCCAGCGCGTCGTCGGAGAGATCGGCGGGCATGTCCAGCGTCTTGGTTATGACCGCTGAACCGGATACAGCCACTGCAGCCTGACGCAGGCGCGTCTTGGAACGCCGCACCACCTTGCGTATAGCCTCGGCGATGGCGCTTACATCATTGATATTTTTATCCACTACCGCATTCGGAGGCAGAGACTCGGTTGCATAGCTTTCCACGCGGTATTTGTCGCCACTGCGACTCAGTTCGAGCAACTTTACCGAGGTGGAGCTAATATCGAGCCCAAGCATTGCTTTCGGGCCCTTATTGAGAAAAGGGAGCATCCCCATTTTTCTTATCTTTTCCGTGGGTTATGGAAGTTTGATGGTATAGCACTTTAAATTACCGCCGCAACCGCCTTTTGCATAGGTAACAGCGCACATTCTTCGTATAATTGTCGAACAGTGCCGATAAATTGATCAAGACGTACATAGAAGCATTTACATGACCGATAAAGCCCGCAACCGCCTGTTTTCCCTGCTGTGGCTGATTCTGGCCGGGGCCGCCGCTGGCGCCATGGCGTTTTCCAGCATCTATCTCTATCTGAAGCCCGGACTGCCGTCGGTCGAGAGCCTGCGCGATATCCGCCTGCAGACCCCGCTGCGCATCTATTCCCGCGACATGAAACTGATTGGTGAGTTCGGCGAGAAGCGTCGCAGCCCCATCACCATCGAGCAGACCCCGGAGATGTTCATCAAGGCGATCCTCGCCGCGGAGGACGATAGCTTCTACTCCCACAGCGGGGTTTCCATCAAGGGCCTGATGCGCGCGGCACGGCAGCTGGTCGCGAGCGGCTCCATCCAGTCCGGGGGCAGCACCCTGACCATGCAGGTAGCCCGCAACTTCTTCCTCAGCCGGGAACAGCGCTTTGTCCGCAAATTCAACGAGATCCTGCTGTCGCTGCAAATCGAGCAGGAACTCAGCAAAGACGAAATTCTCGCCCTGTACATCAACAAAATCTTCCTTGGCAACCGCGCATACGGCTTCCAGGCAGCCGCGCACGTCTACTACGGGGAGGACATCAACGAGCTGAACCTGGCTCAGTGGGCGATGATGGCCGGTTTGCCGAAGGCACCATCCACCTACAACCCCATCGCCAACCCCTCGCGAGCACTGGTGCGCCGTAACTGGATCCTGAAGCGCATGCTGGATCTCGGGTATATTGACCAGGATCAGTACAAGAACTCCATTACCGCTCCGGTCACCGCCCGCTATCACGGCCGCGACCTGGACCTGGATGCACCCTACGTCGCGGAAATGGCGCGCAAGGAGGCCGTGGACCTGTTCGGCGATGCCGCCTATACCGATGGCTACCAGGTCATCACCACGGTCGACAGCCGCCTCCAGGACGCCGCACGCAAGGCCCTGCAAAATGGCCTCGAAACCTACGATGGGCGGCATGGCTACCGCGGGCCCGAGCAGCGCCTGGATGCGGAGCTTCTGGCTGATAATGACCAGCTGGTCGACCTACTCAAGGAGATCCCGGTCCTCGGAGGCCTCGAACCGGCGGTGGTCACAACCGTCGCTGAAAAAAGCCTGAGCGTGCAATTACGCGACCGTCGCGTGATCGAGATTCCCTGGGAACACGGGCTCAGCACTATCCGCCCGTACATTTCCGAAAATGCCCGCGGCGCCCGCCTGACCTCGGCCGAGGAGATGTTCGCACCCGGCGATGTTATTCGCCTGCGCCGGGTCGTCATCTCGGCGGAAGAGGTGGCCCGCGAGCAGCGCGAGGAACAGGGGCAGGTCGTGGAATCAGCCGCGGAAGCACTCGCGGACACGGATATCACTGACGATCCATTTGCCACCCCCGAAGGACTCGAGAAGCAGGCGCAGGAGGAACTGCCCCAGGCCCGCGAGGAATGGCACCTGACACAGATCCCGGAGGCCCAGGGTGCACTGGTCTCGCTGGAGCCGGAAGACGGCGCTATCCGGGCCCTGGTGGGCGGCTATGACTTCCACCAGAGCCACTTCAACCGGGTAACCCAGGCCGCACGTCAGCCCGGCTCCAGCTTCAAGCCATTTATCTATTCCGCTGCGCTGGAAAATGGTTATACCGCTGCATCCATCATCAATGATGCTCCGATCATCTTCGAGCAGACCAACCTGGAGGATGTGTGGCGTCCGGAAAATGACGGCGGCACCTTCCTGGGTCCGACCCGCCTGCGCAAGGCCCTCTATTTGTCCCGCAACATGGTGTCCATTCGCCTGCTGCAGGCACTGGGGCTGGATCGGGCACTGACCTTCGCCGAGGGCTTCGGCTTCGAGCGCAGTAAACTCGCAAGAAACCTTTCCATTGCGCTGGGTAGCTCTGCGCTTACTCCCCTGGAGATGGTGCGTGGCTATGCCGCCTTCGCCAACGGCGGTTTCCGGGTGGAGCCCTACCTACTCGATCAGGTGCTGGATGTACACGGCGACACCGTATACCAGGCATTGCCACTTACGGTCTGCCACGACTGCCCGGCAACCGGCGAGGATCAGGTCCCGGGGGCCGAACCGATTGATCTGCAGGCGGTACAGCAACAAGCCGCACTTGAACCGGAAGAAGACGAGCCGCTGGAGCTGCGTACCCTGCCGGTTGCACCGCTCCACGCGGATGAGCAGGCGCGCCCGCGCGCGCCCCGTGCCATGGCCGCGGAGACCGCTTACATCATGGACTCCATGCTGAAAGACGTGATCAAGCGCGGTACCGGGCGCAAGGCCCTGGTCATGAAGCGCGGCGATATCGCCGGCAAGACCGGTACCACCAACGGCCCGCGGGACGCATGGTTCTCCGGCTACAGTCCCTACCTCGCCACCAGCACCTGGGTCGGCTTTGACGACAACACACCCATCGGGCGCAATGAGTACGGCGGTTCCGCAGCCCTGCCCATATGGATCGAATTCATGTCCGCGGCGCTGGACGGGTTACCCGAACGCCACCTGCCGCAACCAGACGGTATCGTCACCACGCGCATAAACCCGCGCACCGGACTGCGCACTTCCCGCGGCGGGATCTTCGAAATCTTCCGCGCAGATCGCGTACCCGGCCGCGAGACTTACGGTAACTACCCGTCGATCTACTCCAACGACCGCCCCGATTCACCGGATAGCGGTAACGAGCGGGCCCAGGAGGCGCTGCCCGAGGAGCTTTTCTGATTCAGTATCGGGGTCACTTGAAAGCCATAAAAAAAGCCGCTCGTTGAGCGGCTTTTTTTATGGCAATAGAAAATGAAATCGATCAGCGGCGGCTGCGGTACTCCAGACAGGCCTCTTCCAGGGCCGAAAGATCGGGAATAACCGCGGCTTCACCGGAAAGCGCCACATGCATCAGTTCACCCATCGCGCATTCTCCCTCGCGGCCAGCAAGTTCTTCCGGGGTTACCCGCACCAACCTCGGCGTCCCCTGCAGCACGACCGCAAAAAACGGCAGATCACCCTCGCTGTTTCCGCTGCTCAGCACCGCAATCCGGCAGTTACTGCGCAGTGTCGGCATAGGGTTACCACGCATTACCTCAAACGAGACCAGAGGCAAGCGCAGCTCCCGCCAGTGCAGCTCACCCATGTACCAGTCCGGTGCGTCAAAGGCAGAAACAGGGCTTTGCAGCGCGATAATTTCGGACAGGGTCTCCACCGGAACCAATAACTGGCCATCCGCCAGTGGCAGCAGCAAACTGCTGACTTCCTGGGGCACTTCGGTGGTTGGCACTGTGCCTACGCCAGTTCCGCTCATGCTCTGATATCTCCAGCGCCCACCAGGGCTTCTATACGTTCGTTGGTCACGGTCATCCGGGCCACCAGCATCAGCTCTCAGCCTCCACACCGGTAAAGTCGTGGATGGCACTCAGCAGTACTTCTTCCTGATAGGGTTTGCCCAGGTAGTGGTTCACGCCGAGTGACAGTGCATGGTCGCGATGCTTCTTACCGGTACGGGAGGTGATCATGATGATCGGTATATCCCGCAAGCGGCTGCTCGAGCGGATATTCCGCGCCACCTCAAAGCCGTCCATACGCGGCATTTCGATATCCAGCAGCATCACATCCGGAATCACATCCTGTAGCTGGATGATGGCGTCCTGGCCGTCTTTGGCGGTAATTACACGGTAGCCTTCCCGTTCCAGGAAGCGCGTGGTTACCTTGCGCACGGTGACCGAGTCATCCACCACCATGACCAGCTTCTGAGTCACCGGCTCCTCGCGGCCGCTCGCCTCGGGCAGCTCCTGCAGCAGGGGTGCTTCCGGACGCGCCAGCAGGGCGGCGTGCTTACGCAACAGCGCGTGGGCATCGAGAATCACTACCACGGTTCCGTCACCGGTCACCGTTGCACCGGACACCCCCTGCACACTGGCAAACTGGGGACCAAGGCTTTTCACCACGATCTCTCGGCTGCCCATGATGGCGTCCACCTGCAGGGCCATGGCGGTGTTTTCCGTGCGCACCAGCAGCACCGGCATCTGCATGTCTTCCACGACCAGGCGCGGTTGCGCACTGGACTGCAGCAGACTGCCGAAATAGTTCACCTGATAAGGTTCGCCGGCGTATTCAAAGCGCGCCTCCGGGGTGCGATAGTAATGCTCCAGCTCAAACGGGCTCAGGCGCACGATACCTTCGATGGTGTTCAGCGGCAGGGCGAACAGGTCCTCCCCCACTTTCACCATGAGTGCGCGGTTCACGGATACGGTGAACGGCAGGCGCACGACAAATTCGGTGCCCTGGCCGGCCTGCGATCCAATGGTGACAGTGCCACCGATCTGCTTGATCTCGGCAGAAACCACGTCCATGCCGACGCCACGGCCAGAAATCTGGGTGACCTTGTCCGCAGTACTGAAACCCGCCTGCAGAATAAACTGCATGATTTCGTTGTTGGACAGCTCCGCGTCCGGACGCATCAGACCGCTTTCAATCGCCTTCTCGCGCACCCGCATCAGGTTGATACCAGCGCCATCGTCACTGATGGTGAGGACAACCTCACTGCCTTCCCGGGCCAGTGCCACGGAGATACGCCCACGCTCAGCCTTGCCCGATTCGCGACGCTTCTCCGGGGACTCGATACCGTGGTCCACCGCATTGCGGAGCATATGTTCCAGAGGCGCCACCATGCGCTCAAGCATGGAGCGGTCCAGCTCACCCTCCACGTTGGAGAACACCAGGTCCACCTGCTTGCCCAGCTCCGCGCTCACCTGACGCACGATCCGGCGCAGACGCGGTACCAGGCGGGAGAATGGCACCATGCGGCTTCGCATCAGGCCTTCCTGCAGTTCGGTATTTACCCGCGACTGCTGCAGCAAAAGGGTCTCGGTATCCCGGGCTTTATGGCCCAGGGTCTGGCGAAGCTCCAGAAGGTCCGACGTAGATTCCAGCAGTGAACGCGACAGCTGCTGGAAGGACGAGTATCGGTCCATTTCCAGCGGGTCAAAATCGACATCCTGCTCGGCCAGCTGTTCCTGACGGAACTGGATCTGGGCTTCGGTTTCCTTGTCCAGGCGGCGCAGCTGCTCATTGAGTCGCGACAGCGTGGAGTCCATCTCGTCCAGAGCCAGGCCGAATTCGCCAACCTGCTCTTCGAGTCGACCACGGGATATGGACGTCTCACCGGCGAGGTTTACCAGCTCCTCAAGCAGTTCCGAGGCGACCCGCACCATTTCCTGGGGCTGGTTGCGAGGCTGGCCGCCGTCGCGGTCACCGACATTTTTCGACTTCCGGATAAACGGCAAAACATTGCTTGAGGCAGCCGGCGCCTGGGGCTGCAACGCCATGCCTCTCTCGATGACTTCTACTTCAGGTGCCCGCTCTGTCGGCTCAGCCGCAGCATCCGGTTGGTCGGCGGCCGGCTCGTGCGCGGCGGCTGACGGCGGCAGGTCCTCCTCGGACTCCATACCGTAATCCACCGGGCTGGCATCGACGGCAACCTGCTCGTCTGCCCAGCTGGTTTCCAGCAGTGCGCAGAAAGCTTCCAGCTCTTCGCCACCCATCCAGGCGCGCACGGTTTCGACCCCCGCCGCCAGGCGGTCGTAGATGCCGTGGGCATCGGCAAAGAATTCGGCAGAGGGCGAGCTCCCGCTCTGCATATTTTCGATCACGGTTTCAAACCGGTGCGCAACTTCACCGAGGCCCATCAGAGCCGCCATGCGAGCACCACCTTTGAAGGTGTGCAGCATACGCTTGAGCGCCTCCGGTGACTCGCCGTCGTCTGGTGACTGCTCCCAGTTCTGGATCAACTCCTCGAGCTCATCAACCAGGTCGCTGGCTTCTTCGAGGAAAACCTCCACAACATCCGGGTCGATATCTGTCAACAATGCACGCTGCGCATCGGTGATACCGCCCGCGGACGCAACTTCGACAGCGGATTGAACTTCCGCCGTGTCGGCTGCGGGCGAAATATCGTCTGTCACACCAGCCAGCACTGCAGCGCTGCTTTCCACCTCAAGAGTACGGTCAGCCTCGGAGACACTTCCCGCTTCCGGGCTATCCTCCCCGGAGCGACTTGCCGTGGCCGTTTCGTCCACGGTGCGTGGTTCATCCGATGAGAAAGCGCCGGCGAGTTCGCCGACTTCCAAATCAAGGTCGATATCGAGACCGGCTGGATCGAGCGCTTCCACTTCGGGCACATTCTCGCCCGCGGATTCCGCGGAACCGTCCTCTGCGGACAGCTCGGCTTCAAGCCACTCGACGGTGAGCTCCGGCTCGGCGCTTTCGGCCGGTTCGACCGCGGCTCCCTCAGATATGCCTGCGGCAGTCTCGGCCGCGACCAGGTCGTCAAAGCTGAATGCTGTTTCATCAGCTTCGCTGTCGGTCTCTACGGTTACAGCCGCTGGGGTCGCGTCCTCACCAGAGAGCTCTTCCTCGGCAAAATTGTCATTGGCAAAATTGAATTCACTGCTGTCGATACCGTATTCTGAAAGATCGATATCTTCGTCGTCACCGCCGTCATCGCCCTGGGCCAGGTAGCGCAGGGCTTCGCCCACGGCTTCGCTCACCGGCGGCAGGTCGGTGGATGCGGCAACCGCATCGACCAGATCAAGCAACTCGTTGTGTCCCTGCTCCAGCGCAGCCCAGAGTGCCGGCTCCTCTTCCAGATGACCATCAATGACCTGGCGGTAAACCGCCAGTAACAGTTGCGACAACTCCTGCAACGTGGGCAGCTGCGCCTGGCCTGCAGCCTGCTGGAGCACATCCAGCTCTCCGGCGACCGGCAACAGAATCGACTTTTCGCCCGGATGCTGACGCCACTGGTTCAGCATCTCGTCCGCGTCGAGCAACACCTTCATACCGTCAGCCATAATGACGGCAAGCAGCTGCGGGTCGACCGATTTCGGCTCGTTCGCTTCGCGCTCACGGATCAAGTGTCCTACGGCACGCTCTTGCAGCTCGGCGACGCGTGCCAGGAATTGTTCACTGCGCTCAACATGCAACGGTTCGCCGCTGTAAATCTGATTCAGTACCGCCTGCACATAGCTGCGCGCATCGCTGATCAACTCAAAAATATCGCTGTCGATGGCGACCTGGTAGGTGCGCAGCTCCTTGGCAAACCGCTCTAGCGGTCCCATCAGCTCCGCCACCTGGGTGACTTCCGCCATGTGCGCGGAACCTTTCAGTGTATGCAGCGCGCGGTGCAGCGGATCAGACGGCACCCCGTACAGCGGTGCCGCGCGCTCCATTTCACCGAGGAACTCATCGACGGTCGCCAGGTGGGTTTCCGCCTCCTGGGCAAAGATTTCCCAGAGTTGTGCGTTATCGTCTACGTCAGCGCACGCCTGATCTTCGATCTGCTGCGGTGTTTGTTCAGCCGATGTTGCCGCATCTGTATTGGCTGACTGCAACAGTGCTTCCGGCACCTCGCCATGAGACAGCTGCTTCGCCCAACCTTCCAGCTCGGCGGTGCGCGCGGGGTCCGGGTCACCGGTGCGCGTGCGGAATCCTTCGACCATGGAGGGCAGTTTTGCCAGTACCTGCTCAATCAACAGTACATGACCGCGAACCGGGGTGACGGTTTCGTCAAGCACCCGGTTGAGCATATTTTCGACCGCCCAGGCCAGCTCGCCAACTTCCAGAGCTTCCACCATGCGGCCAGAGCCTTTCAGGGTGTGGAAACCGCGACGGAACTCCACCAGCGCTTCACGGTTATCGAAGTTCGAAGCCCATTGTGGAAAGTAGTGATCGATGGTTTCGAGGACTTCACCAGCTTCCTCGAGGAAAATTTCCACGATTTCATCGTCGATGATGCTGGTATCGTCGTCGTCTTCCATGGCCGGGGCCTGCGGCGCCGGCTCTGCTGAAGCTTCGGCGACGGGCTCCGGTGCAGAAACGCTATCCGTATCCGTGTCACCGGCAAACCAGCTCTGCTCGATCAGAGACGGTTCATCGGCCTCCGCCGCATCCTCAGCCGGCTCTTCGATAACCGCCTGTGACAAGCCTGCCAGCGGGTCTTCACTGGTCTCGGTAGCTTCAGTGGCACCGTCAGCGCCGACGTCGGTCAGGTCGAGGGTGTATTCAAAGCTGTCGAGAGCGCTCTGCTCCTGTTCGTCCGCGGCAGCGGCTTCGGGAGCATCCTGTTGTTTGGCCGGCGCATCCTCGAACGGTTGTGACCCGGGCTCGGCAACGACGCCATCCCCGTCCGCTACGGCGTAGCCGAGGGTGGCGACGCTGTCCTCAGCCAGGGCCAGCAGCATATCGGCATCCTCGATGCCGTCTGCGCGTCGCTCGAGATAATATTCAACGCTGGTCACCGCATCAGCGAGGGTGTCCAGAAGCTTCCAGTCGGGCTGGTCGCCGGCATTGATCAAACGCTCTTCAATGTAACTTTTGCACGCGCCAACAATTTCAGCGGCGCGCTGATAGCCCACCATGTCCAGGCCACCGCAGACTTCCTGCAGCCGCTTGGGAACCAGTGAAAGATGACCTGCATCCCAGTGGCTGGCGATGTACTCCACCACCGCCTCTTTGACGGTCTCAAGGCCGATGCGTGCCTCGCGCAATACTTGCGCAGTAGCCTCACCCATCAGCGGTGATTCACTGTCAATCTTCTTGTCACGCTCGGCCGCTGCGGCAAGGCCGGAATCCAGTTGCACCAGCTCCGAAGCCGCCTGCATCAACAGGTCATCCGGAGCCTGGACGCGCGACGCATCGCGCAGGTATTCATAAATACTGCGGGCACGGGTGCGCTGGTTTTCCAGCCCGAGTACGCCCAGGGTATCGGCTATACGTTTGGCCACGACCGCAGTGTCAGCCAGTGGCGGGCGCTCGCTGTTTGTGATGCTTGGGTCCAGCGCCTCGCGCACACTGGCGAGCTCTTCGCGCAGCGCGGCCACCGCGGTGCCCATGGCTTCCGGCCCCATCGCCAGGGCGTCTTCGGTATCCGGGCGCGGAGTCCCGGGTACGGCCCGGTCAAGGGAGAACTTTGTATACAACGCCTGTGTGCGCGGTCCATTGGGGCCGCATAGATAGACATAAAACAGCAGGTTGCGGCACAGGTCACGATCGGGGCCCAAATCCAGCACCCGCGCGCCCTGCCCCTGCAACAGGCGGAACTCCACATCGATTCGGCGTAACAACTGACGCAGAGCCGGTAATACGTTGACGCGGTGATCGGCAATACCTTCGAGCAGCCCGCGCAGGATTTCCCACAGGTGCTGGCGCTGGCTGCCGCTGTACAACAGCGACATTTTTTCGCTGACTTTATCCAGGTAGGCGAGACTTTCCCCGCTGTTCACATCGCGGATCAGCGAAGCGGCGGCAACGTGGTACATCTTGCGCAGCTTGACCACCAGCTCCTGTAACTTGGCCGAATTACCAAGTAGTGCCTGGCGGTTACCACTGGCTTGGCCCAAGGCGCTCAGGTCGGGAGCGAACAATGCGCCCTCGGTAATCAGGCGCTCGCGGCGCACGGCGCGCAGGTCGTTCAGCAGGGGAAGCAGTAATACCGGGTTATCGCGACGCTGGAAGGCAATTTTTTCCAGATATAGCGGTAATTCCAGCAGCGCACGCATCAGGAATTCGCGGGTTTCATCGCTGTTTTCGACTTCACCGCTGGCCAACGCCTGCACCAGCTGCTCCATCTCTTCGGCGAGCATGGCTGCGCCGGTCAGCTCCGCCATGTGCAAACTGCCGTGCACCTGGTGGATCAATTCAAGGCAGTTTTTCAGTAGCGCGGATGTGTCTGTGGTCGAACCCGCGGTGGAGGAATCCGAGGCAAAGGTCTCGAGTTGCTGGCGCGCCTGGGCCAACGTTTCGTTGATTTCGCCTATCAGCCAATCCAGGGCTACAAAATTGGGATTGTCGCGACTCACGCCAAGTCCTCGGTAATTCAGGTTGCTCGCTGACAGGCGGCCGCCAATGCATGGAGCCACCCGTCTGCTGCTTTACACCGCGGGGCCATATGCCCCGCCAGCGTCCGCTTTATCGTTATCGGTATATGCGGCGGCTCAGGCCATTACCCGCTCATTGCGCTCGTCTTCAGACAGCGCAGAGAGTCCATCTTCCTCGGCGGCGACACCTTCAACGGTCTCCTCTTCCAGCATCGGGAACTCTTCGGAGAGCTCGGCCAGATCACCATCGTACAGATCGCTCTCACCTTCCACATCGTCTTCGTTCGGCAGCTTGAAGCCGGCAACGGAGTCGCGCAGGGCGGAGGCGGTCTGGGCCAGGTTACCAATCGACTGTGCGGTAGCTTGTGTACCGGCAGAAGTCTGCGAGGTAATTTCCTGAATCACGTTCATCGTGTTGGAGATGTGACCCGCGGACGAGGCCTGCTGGCGCGCCGCGTTGGAGATGTTCTGAATCAAGGAAGCGAGGTTGGTCGATACCGTTTCGATCTCTTCCAGGGCAACACCCGCATCCTGTGCCAGGCGTGCACCGCGCACCACCTCGGTGGTGGTGGATTCCATCGATACAACCGCTTCGTTGGTGTCCGACTGAATCGCTTTTACCAGACCTTCAATCTGTTTGGTTGCGGCAGCGGAACGCTCCGCAAGTCGCTGAACTTCGTCCGCAACCACCGCGAAGCCGCGGCCCGCATCACCCGCCATAGAGGCCTGAATCGCAGCGTTAAGTGCCAGAATGTTGGTCTGGTCGGCAATGTCGTTAATCAGGCTTACGATGTCACCAATCTCCTGGGAAGACTCACCCAGTCGCTTGATTCGCTTGGAGGTATCCTGAATCTGCTCGCGGATGGTATCCATGCCCTTGATGGTGTTCTGTACCACCTTGGCACCGTTACTCGCGATCTGTACCGAGCGTTCCGCTACCTGCGCCGATTCGGCGGCGTTGGCAGATACCTGGTCAATCGTTACCGCCATCTCGTTAACCGCCGCGGAGGCGCCGGCAATTTCCTGGGCCTGGTGCTCAGAGGCTTCGGCCAGGTGCAAGGCGGTCTGCTGGGTTTCCTGCGACAGCGAGGATACTTCCTGGGCCGCGCCGGTGATTCGAGATACCAGCACCCGCAGCTGGTCGATCGTGTAGTTGATGGAGTCCGCAATCGCACCGGTGAAGGCCTCGGTTACCGTTGCGGAGGTGGTCAGGTCACCGTCTGCGAGGTCGGCCAGTTCGTCCAGCAGCTGCATAATCGCCTGCTGGTTGCGCTCGTTGGTTTCGGACTCTTCCTTCAGGCTGCGGCGAGTACCGGAGAACGCGGTGATCATCATGCCGAAGATCAACAGTACGAACACACCGGCAATAATGAAGATGGTTTGCTGGTTTGGCTGACGCTCGTCGGACAGGTTCACGATGCGGTCGTTCAGGGTAGAAAGCGCTTCCAGCAGCTGCGGAGATGAGGTCGCAATACCGTCCGCCGCCTGGCGGGTGGCAAACAGGGCCGGAGTGGCTTCGAAGATTTCACGGACGGACGAGCTTACGAACTCGAACAGCTCAGTAATCTCTTCAAGGGATTCCCGGGCTTCGGTGTCAGTCACGCGGGAGATACCCATCACCACGTCACCGCCTTTCATACCCTCAACCACTTTACCGAACAGGCTCGCGTCGGTGTTGAACTGGTCGGCAGCAGATTCCGCGTCGTCACCACCCTGCAGCATCTTGTCGATGTTTCGACCGATACGCTCAGCGCGCCATACCTGCAGCTGGGCCTGCTCTACCTGGTTCGCCGGAGCGTTATTGGCCAGCAGGATTTCCACGATATTGTTGTGCTCTGCCTGCAGTTCCGGCAGCGAGTCGTTCAGGGTACTCGCCACGTCGTTCAGGAAGATGATCGAGTCCTTGTTACCAATAATGGTATCGGCCTGCTCACGCAGTTGGCGCCATACCTGGCCGTAGCTCGCCAGCTCCTGCTCCAGCGCGCGACGGCTGCCCGGATCCATGCCCTGCAGCTCGTTCCAGGTTGCGGCCATCTGGTTGACGGTGCGCTCAAGGTCGGCAAACGCCTGCTCGTCGCCGGCGGTCGCCGCCGGGGCGTAGGACACCAGCTGGTAGGACAGTGCGCGCAATTCCGCCACATCTTCCAGATATTCCTGGTCACGTTCGGCATGATTCTGCACCAACCAGATGCTGGCGATCAGCCCCACCAGTGTGGCGATTACCAGCAAACCCATAAACAGCGCGGCAGGGTTACTACGTAACGCGGAGAATGAACTCTGGGAGCCTGTTTTCATAATTTACTCCTGGCGGACCTGTGTGTGCCTCAGGCCAATTCTTGTTATTACCACTTAATTGAGACCCAGCGGCCTCATATCCCGTACTGCCCAGCGAAACGCGGGCACCCCCAAAAAATCAACTGCCACCGACAACGGTTTGCTCCTGCTTACTCAGGAAAATCCGCATCTGGCTAAGGTTTGACGCACAGCCGGCGCCACACCTCATTCGCCACCTGAATAAATTGGCAGCGCGCCCGAATTAACGGGCTTCAGAGAGCACAAAGCCGCCGCTCAGTGAGCCGCGGCATCTGCAAACTGAAAATCACTTAACAATGCCTGCAGGTCGAATACCAGCCATCGCTCCTGCTGCAACTGGAACTGGCCACTGACCATTGGCGCAAACGCCTCTACCAGATCGGAAGGCGGCATCTTGCCGTACTCCAGAGCCAGGTGCTGCATCCCGTGAAGCTCATCGACGATCAGGCCTGCATAGACTTTGTCGTACTCCACGACCAGCACACGGCGGCGCTGGCGAGCACTGCTTAGGTGGCCGCCAAAAAAGGCAGCCATATCGAAGAGAGGCAGCAGGCGGCCACGCACGTTGGCCACGCCACGCACCCAGGGCTGAGCCCCGGGAATGAAGGTGTACTGAGGGAGCTCCAGCAATTCCACCACGTCTTCCATGGAGGCAACAAAGCGGTGTCCCAGCAACGAAAATCCGATGCCCGTCCAGTAGGGTTTAACTTCCTGGCGGGCAGGCAGCCCCTGCGCCTGCGCCTTGGCACGATTGGCGATATCAACCAGAGCAAGATAAGGGGTTAGAGTTGAATGCACAGAGACTCAATGCCGGCCTCAGGCCAACACCTCCTCAATAGTGCCCAACAGCTTGCCCTCGTCGACCGGCTTGGTGAGGTATGCGCGCGCACCCTGGCGCATGCCCCACACCCGGTCAGTGTCCTGGTCTTTGGTGGTCACGATAACGATGGGAATACCGCTGGTCTGATCGCCCTTACTGAGCTGGCGAGTTGCCTGGAAGCCGTTCAGGCCCGGCATCACAATATCCATCAGAATGACATCGGGACGCTGTTCGCGAGCCACGTCCACGCCGTTCTCGCCATTGGTGGCAGTCAGCACGGCGTGACCATTCTTTTCCAGAATGGTGGTCAGCTTGTGAGTTTCGGTTGGCGAGTCATCTACGATAAGCACTCTGGCCATCTTTTCCCCCGAGATAGTGTGCCGCCCTGACCTTCTGTCACAGCCAGGCGGATTGTTGTTGGTACCGGCCGCACAGAGAATTGCTCGGCACGGCCACACGCTTTGTTATGTGCTGCTGACTTTCGCGGAATTCGTGTGCCACTACGGGCACACACCGAACAGGCGGCAGCAAGTCGCCATAGTCTACGCCATTTATGCAAAAGGTTTCACGCCCTAAGTGAGAACTATCTCTCAGGCGGCGTGGTGCGGCTTGGCATGGGCAGAGATCGCACCCAGCAGCTCGCTCTTGCTAAACGGCTTGGTGAGATACTGATCGCACCCGACAACGCGACCCTTGGCCTTGTCGAACAGGCCATCCTTACTGGACAGCATCACCACGGGTGTACTGCGGAATTCGCTGTTGTTCTTGATCAACGCGCAGGTCTGGTAACCATCCAGGCGCGGCATCATGATGTCTACAAAAATAATATCCGGACGCGAATCAGCGATCTTGGCCAATGCATCAAAGCCATCGGTGGCGGTGACAACCGCACAACCCGCTTTCTGCAGCAGCGTTTCCGCGGTGCGACGAATGGTTTTACTGTCGTCGATCACCATAACGGTGAGACTTTCCCAGTTGAGCTCCATAGTGTATTCCTGAATCCCCTTTACTTATTTTCGGGCGCCGGTGATTGTTTCGTTGTAACCGCGGCAGCGCCCTTATGTGCAACCTCATTACGGGGTCCGATCGTCGCAGCCATTGGCCACCGGCCAGCAGGCGCAGATCAGGGGGAAACTTTTATCACAGATACCAAAGTGAATCTAGCGACGGCCGACCCCGCAACCGAGGTCTGATCAAATTGTGAGCAAAGCCGCACTTCTGGCGCACCGCCCACCCCACACAGCGGCTTGCACATGGAGCCCGCTACTCTTACCTTACCCGGAATGACGACCGCACCACGGGCCACCGCCTCGCCCGCGCACCACCGTCAACCCGCCCCACCTTGAGAAATACGGATAACCGGTATGAGCCACACGCTCGGCGTGGTCATGGACCCAATCGCCAACATCAGCTACAAGAAAGACACCACCCTGGCACTGTTGCTGGCCGCCCAGCGCGCAGGATTCGAACTGCATTACTTCCTGCAGTCCGACCTGTACCTGGATGGCAGCGTGCCTATGGGTAACGGCTCGCGGCTTGAGGTGTTTGAGGACCCAAAGAACTGGTTCTCCCTGGGTGAGCGCAAACCCATGCACCTGGGCGACCTCGATGTACTGCTGATGCGGGTGGACCCTCCGTTCGACAACGAATATATCTACTCGACCTATATTCTCGAGGCCGCCGAGCGCGCCGGCACCCTGGTGGCCAACAAGCCCCAGTCCCTGCGCGACTGCAATGAAAAGATCTTCGCCACCCACTTCGCCGACTGCTGCCCGCCACTGATTGTCAGCCGCGATATGGCGCAACTGCGCGCGTTCCACGCCCAGCACCAAGACGTTATTTTCAAACCGCTCGACGGCATGGGCGGCACCGGCATCTTTCACGTCAAACCGGACGGCAGTAATATCGGCGCAATCCTGGAAACCCTGACGGACAATGGCAAGCGCCAGATCATGGGGCAGCGCTACCTGCCGGAAATCAAAGACGGCGACAAACGCATCCTGGTGGTTGATGGCGAGCCGGTACCCTATTGCCTGGCGCGCATCCCACAGGCCGGCGAAACCCGCGGCAACCTGGCCGCCGGCGGTCGCGGCGAAGCACGACCGCTGTCCGAGCGGGACCTCTGGATTGCCCGACAGGTCGGCCCGACGCTGAAGGAAAAGGGACTGCTGTTTGTGGGACTGGACGTGATCGGCGACTACCTCACCGAGGTCAACGTCACCAGCCCCACTTGCGTGCGTGAAATCGATACCGCCTACGGCACCGACATCGGCGGCCTATTGATGCGCGCGATCACAGACCGAATGGCACAAAAAGGGTAAACTGTTGCACTCCTGCCGGAGCCCGATGCGAGTAAACCTTTTCACAGCGCGGGGCCCCGGCGGTTTCACGGCAGTAGTAAAAGCAATAACCACAATGACCGCAGCAGCCAGCCAATCCCGCGCGGGAGGCACCAAACAAGCCTCGACCCCAGCGCCGACACCAGCATCGCCCGCCACTCAGGGGGATCGCTTCACCTTTGCCCTGTTCCTGGCTTGCGCCCTGCATGCGCTGCTGATTTTCGGTGTGGCGTTTACCGCTCCTGAAGCCAAAGAAGCCCCTCCCACCCTGGAGGTGACACTGGCACAGCACAGGTCACTCGACGCCCCGGAAGACGCGGACTACCTGGCCCAGCACAACCAGCAAGCCAGCGGCACTGCGGAAACCCCGAAAGAGCTTTCCACCGATCGCCAGGCAGAAATCGCCGACACCAGCATTCGCCAGGTCAGCCCGCTACCCCAGCAACAGGCCGCGCGCCCTGCAGATCAGCTGCGCCAGCTGATCACCACCATCGGCGACAGCCCGCAACAGGCCCCGGAGCTGCCCGCGGAAGACAAGCGCTCGGAAGAAAAGCGCGGTGATGCCCCCTCCGACCTGCCACCGACCAACCCCGAAATCGCCAGCCTGCAGGCGCGGCTCGACAAGATTCGCCAGACCATCGCGCAGCGCCCGCGTGTGCGCCGCCTCACTTCGGTCGCGACCAGGGCCTCTTCCGACGCGGCCTACCTGCACGACTGGCGGCAGAAAGTGGAAGCCGTCGGCAATGACAACTTCCCCGAAGAAGCGCTGGCGCGCCAGATCACCGGTGACCTGCGTATGATGGTGCGACTGCTGCCCACCGGCGCCGTGGAAGAGGTGGTCATCCTGGAATCCTCCGGCGAACGCATTCTCGACGACGCCGCCCAGCAGATCGTACGCCTGGCCGCGCCCTTTGCGCCCTTCCCCACGGAAATCCGCAAAGAGGCTGATCGCCTGGAAATCATCCGCACCTGGCGCTTTGAAATGACCGGTTTCTCCACCGCGGCCGGAAAGACACCCAGCCGCGGCTAAGCCCGTAGCGCGCTAAACTTAATCTCCATGTGCCAACCTCGTGTGCCCCATGCAGCCATCCAGTATCGACAGCGACCTCACCCACAACAGCCTGCGCGGGCAGTTTCTGATTGCCATGCCGGGCATGCAGGACCCCCGTTTTCACCAGGCCGTGGCTTTTGTCTGTGAGCACGGGGCCGATGGCTCCATGGGCATCGTGGTCAACGCGCCCAGCAAGGTGACCTGGAAAGAGGTGTTTGAGCAGCTGTCGCTGGACGACACCAGCCTCAGGGGCGACGAACCCGTACTGGTGGGTGGCCCGGTGGCACAGGAACAGGGCTTTGTGCTGCACGGGCGCGGCATGCAGTTCGCTTCCACGGCCGAGGTATCCGAGGACATCAGCCTCACCGCCTCCAAAGACATTATCGAATCCCTCGCCTGCGGCCGCGGCCCGGACGACGTCCTGCTGGCGCTGGGCTATGCCGGCTGGGGACCCGGGCAACTGGAAGAGGAGATCGCCGAGAACGCCTGGCTGACGCTCCCCGCCGAACCGGAAATCCTCTTCGCCACCCCCTGGGACAAGCGCTGGCAGACTGCCGCGGCCCGCCACGGTATTGACCTGGGTGGTATCGGCACCCAGTCCGGCCACGCCTGAGCCCCTCGCATGCGCAAACCTCTCACCGCCCTCGCCTTTGACTTCGGCACCCGCTCCATCGGCCTCGCCTATGGGCAGAGCCTCACCGGCAGTGCCCGCGAACTGGATCCACTGCCCGCCAAAGACGGCAAGCCCGACTGGGATCAGGTCCAGCGTATCGTCAAGGAGTGGCAGCCACAGCTGCTGCTGGTGGGCCTGCCACTCAACATGGATGGCAGCGAAAGTGAATTTGGCGTCCGCGCCCGTAAATTCGGCCAGCGCCTGCACGGCCGCCTCGGCCTGCCGGTGGAATACGCCGACGAGCGCCTCAGTACCCGCGCCGCCAAGGAGGAAGCCCGCGAGCGCGGCCACCGCGGCAACTACGCCAACCAGCCGGTGGATTCCATCGCAGCGCGCATCTTTCTAGAAGACTGGTTGCGGCAACACAGTACCGGTAACTAGCCAGTTCCCCCTCTCGAGCCGGCAAACTGGTAGAATTGCGCGGAAATTCCTATCGATCCCGTTCCGCGCATGACAGAAACCACCAAGACCACAATCACCACCGTCCGCATTGCCACGCGCGAAAGCGCCCTCGCTCTGTGGCAGGCCAATTACGTCAAGCAACAGCTGGAATTACACCACCCCGACCTCAACGTGGAACTGCTGCCACTTACCAGCCGCGGCGACCAACTGCTGGACATTCCCCTGAGCAAAGTGGGGGGCAAAGGCCTGTTCGTGAAAGAGCTGGAAAAAGCCATGCTCGAGGGACGCGCGGACATCGCCGTGCATTCAATGAAAGACGTGCCGATGGAATTCCCGGAAGGCCTCCACCTGCCGGTCATCTGCGAGCGCGAAGATCCTCGCGACGCCTTTGTGAGCAATCACTACGGCTCTATCGAAGAACTGCCGCAAGGTGCGGTGGTGGGCACTTCCAGCCTGCGCCGCCAGTGCCAGGTTCTGGCGCTGCGCCCGGACCTCGAAGTGAAGTTCCTGCGCGGCAACGTCAATACCCGCCTCGCCAAGCTGGATGCCGGCGACTATGACGCCATCATTCTCGCTGCCGCCGGGCTGTTGCGCCTTGAAATGCGCGACCGTATTGCCGCCTTTATCGCACCCGAAGTACTGCTTCCCGCTGGCGGCCAGGGTG
Organism: Microbulbifer hydrolyticus; assembly: GCF_009931115.1. Lineage (NCBI taxonomy): Bacteria > Pseudomonadati > Pseudomonadota > Gammaproteobacteria > Cellvibrionales > Microbulbiferaceae > Microbulbifer > Microbulbifer hydrolyticus. Next base: position 3,967,700 of record NZ_CP047491.1, read on the forward strand.
CGGTGGGCATCGAATGCCGTCGCGACCCCGAGCTCGAGGCGCTGCTCGCGCCGCTGCATCACACCGACACCAGCCACCACCTGATCGCCGAGCGCGCCATGGTGCGCCGTCTCAATGGCAGCTGTCAGGTGCCCATCGGCTGTTATGCCATTTTTGCTGACGACGACAAGAGCCGGCTGTATGTGCGCGGCCTGGTTGGCAGTCCCGACGGCACCACCATGCTCAACAGCGATATCCACGGCGACGTCGCGGAAGCCGAGACCCTCGGCACCCGCCTCGCCGAACAGCTGCTCGAGGCCGGCGCCGACAAAATCCTCGCCGCGATCTGAAGCGCGCACCCTCGCCATGACCAGCCCCTGCGAGACGCTCGCCGGCCGCCGCATCCTGATCACCCGCCCCGCGCACCAGAGCGGCGGCTGGTGTGACCTGCTGCAGGCGGAAGGCGCGCTCACCGACTGCATCCCTATGCTGGATATCGTTCCCGTGGGTGCGGGCGAAGGGAGCCAGAGCGACACCCAGGCAATCAAAAACCTGATCCTGGATTTCGACCAGTTTGACCACGCCATCTTTGTCTCCCAGAACGCGGTGCAATACGGCTTCGACTGGCTGGATAATTACTGGCCGCAACTGCCACAGGGCCCGCGCTTTTATGCCATCGGCGCCGCTACCGCACGTGCCATTCGCGCGCGTGGCGCAGCCCCGGAGACCGGCAATACCGGCGGCGACGAACCCAGCACCATGGATTCGGAAGCCCTGCTGGCACTGCCGACATTGCAGCAACCTGCCGGCGAGCGGGTGATCATTTTCCGCGGCCAGGGCGGCCGCACGCTGATCGGTGACACGCTCATCGAGCGCGGCGCGCGCCTGGACTACTGCGAACTCTATCAGCGCGCGCTGCCCGCAGATGCCGTCGCAAAAATGCGCGCATATCATCACATCCCCGATGCAGTTACCGTGCACAGCGGCGAAACGCTGGAGAACCTGAACCGGGTCCTCGACACCAGTGGCCGCACCGCCTTGCGCCAAAGCCTTCTGATTTGCCCGAGCCCGCGCGTGGCGGATACTGCGCGCGCGCTCGGCTTCCCCCGCGTGTACGCCGCCAGCAACGCCGGCGACAGTGCCATGCTGGCGACATTGAAAGACGCTCTGGCCGCCGACCATTCCTGATTAAACGCCAGAGTCGGTAAAAAATTTCATTTCCGCGCCAGACTCCGTATAAAGAACCGCTGCAGTCGCTATAATTTGGCGACAAAATTTCTTTCAGCAATCGGGACCGCCTTCGCTGGCCCTATGCACGACCAGCCCTGTAATGACGAAACCGATAATGATAGAAACGCAGGTGTGACATGCACCCCGGCATCCATTCTGAGCAAGCGAGTCCATGAGCGATAAAAAAGCCCCGCCGCCGTCCACCCCGGGTAAAACCGATAACGCCAAAAGCGATGACAAAGACGTGCCGATGGTGACCCGCAAAGCCGAGCCCAAAAGCAATTTTGCCAAAGCCGCGGAAACACCCGGCAAGCGCGAAGGCAAAGCAGCAACCAAGTCAGGAGCGGGAAAGAAGCCACCCAAGGCCCGCACCACCAGTAAACGCCGCGGCTGGACCTGGTTCTGGCTACTGATACTGGTGCTAATTGCCGCCGCGGTCGCGGCCTGGTACCTGGTCCCCGGTGTCCGCCAGCAGGTGGGGCAGCAGCTGCAGTCCCTGCCGGTGATTGGCAAGCATTTCACGGGCATTGCCAGCAGTCCTGAGACAATCTCACCACCAACGCAGAACGCGGCAACGGCCCAGGGTAGCCCGAATACTCCTGCGCCAAGCCAACAGCAAGACACCGGCGCCGTCAGCGCTCAACCCGGCTCCGAGACCCCGCCAGAGCAGTCCGCACCCTCCGAGCAACCGGTGCGACAAGCCGATGAATCGCGACCCGCGACACCTGCGAACACCTCACCGGTTCCACCAAAGGACCAGAGTGCGCAACTGATCGGCGCACTGCGCCAGCAACTGTCCCAGCAAAACCAGCAGCTGTCCCAGCAGGGACAGACCATCCAGCAGCTCCAACAACAGCTCGCCGGCCTGCAGCGCAACGTCACCGCTCAGGGCAACCGCCTGAGCCAGCTCGGTAATGCCAGCCGCGAAGACTGGCAACTGGCCGAGGCCGATTACCTGTTGCGCCTTGCGAACCAGCGATTGATGCTCGAGCAGGACAGCCGCGCCGCTCTCGGCCTGCTACAGGAAGTGGACACCATCGTGCGCGATGTGGACCTGCCCGATCTTTACGGCGTGCGCCAGCAACTGGCGCGGGACGTCACCGCCCTCAAACTGGTGGAAAATGTGGACCGGGAAGGGCTCTACCTGCGGCTGCGCGCGCTGGAAGAACAGATGGTAAAACTCAATATCCAGCCCCAGTTCGACCTCGCCAAACGGGACGCCGCCGCAGCCCAGAACCAAGCGCAGACTGAGGACGTTGGCGAAGCCCATTTCCGCTCCAGCTGGGACAACTTCGTCGACTTCCTGAAAGGCTCGGTACGCATCCGCGACGGCGAAGTCGACCCGGTACTACTGTCTCCGCAGAGCGAAACCCGTTTCCGCCAGAGCTTGCGCCTGAACATGGAACAGGCCGAGCTGGCGGTATTGCGCGCGGACGAAACCGTCTACAAAGCCTCCCTGACCCAGGCCCGACAGCTACTGCTCGACTACGGCGTGGACAATCCCCAGCGCCAGGTGATCCTGCGCGAACTGGAAGAACTCAGCCAGGAGACCATCAAAACCGATCTGCCCAACCTCAGTGCCTCGCAGAGCGCGCTGCGCAGCTACATCGACCGGATGCACAAGGTCTCCTCCGGACAAGCGGACGACAGCGGTAACGGAGGCAGCTTCCAGTGAAACGCTTCCTTTTCTTTGCCCTGGTACTACTGCTCGGCGGCGCCCTGCTCGCCGAAGCCATGCGCTCCTATCCCGGATACTTACTGCTGACCGTAGGCGGTGATGCGGGCAAGCGTATTGAAATGAACCTGTGGGTGGCCGTAGGTGGCCTGGTGCTTGGCCTGCTTGCCCTGTTCCTCGCCATCTGGCTTTTGCGTAGTGTTGCCCGCGCCATTGAAGGCAGCGTCAGCCGGATTCGTTTTGGCCGCAGCCGCATGGCGCGCAGGCGCCTGACCAACGGCCTGGTGGAGTATATGGAGGGCAACTGGGCCCGCGCCCGCCGGCTCTTGCTAAAAAGCGCCGCGCGCTCCGACGCCCCCATCATCAACTACCTGGCCGCCGCCCGCAGCGCATTTGAACTTGGCTACCGCGACGAAGCCAACGAACTCCTGGCCAAGGCCGAGGCCACCGGCGATGACACCCAGCTTGCTGTCGCCATCAGCCAGGCGCGTATGCAGTTACTCGATAAACACTACGAACAGTGTATCGCCAGCCTGCAACGCGCCATGCAGGAAGAACCGAACCACCCCGCCCTGCTGCAATTGCTGCGCCAGGCTTACTACCATATCGGTGAATGGAATGGCCTCCGGGAACTGCTGCCGCGCCTGGAAAAATACGGCACCATGCCGGAATCCCAGCTGCAGCAACTGGAACTCGAGGTGTACCAGAACCTGCTGCGTGAGGCCGCCAATCGCAAGGACCGGGAAAAGCTTCGGGAAATCTGGCAAAGCCTCAATGGCCGCTGGCAGCGCAATATCGAGCTGCGCAACCTGTACGGGGAAATGCTGCACAAGGTAGATGACGACGTCGAAGCGGAAAAACACCTGCGCTGGATCCTGAACCGCGAATGGCGCGGTGATACCGTACGCCTCTACGGTCACCTCACCGGCGCCGACGCCAACCAGCAACTGGGCGTCGCCGATGGCTGGCAGAAAGAGTATGGAGAAAACGCCGACCTGCTGACCTGCCTGGGCCGCCTTTGCCTGCGCAATGAAATCTGGGGCAAGGCGAGACAATATTTTGAGAAGAGCCTGCTACTGCGCTCGGATCCCGTCACCTCCGCAGAGCTGGCGCGGCTCCTATATGCACTGGGAGAGAAAGAACAGGCTGCACGCCTCTATGAACAGGGCTTGCTACAGGCCGTCTCCGACTTGCCACAGCTTCCCTTGCCTGATGGGAACAGCAGCATGCTCAGTACCAAAGCGTCCTGAGCACTGCCACCGGGCGGCGCCAGCGATATAAAATGCGCAGCCCGGGCAACGCGGAACTACACCCGAAGCCACTCTTCTACTTAATTTCTCTAGGGATCATACCCGGCCTGGTCGGGAAACTTCCCATCAGCGGTAAAACACCGCCAACCAAATCGTGACCTGGTCCGGGGCAGTCCAGCTGACCCGGTGACGACAACCCGCGGGGATATTCAGGTAGTCCCCCGCTTCAAGCGCGACCTCGTTGACCGAAGACTCGTCGGAATCACCGGCGGCAGTTTCGAGGATCACGCGGGCAGCCCCCTGCAATACGATTACCCACTCGTGCTCTTGCTGGTCGTACCAGTCGCCCTCTGGCGTCTGTTGCCCTCGGGAGACAATGCGTTCGATTCTTACGCTGCCCGCGTGAACAAGCTCTTCAAACACCTCACCGGACAGCGCATCGGGCAACGCTGCGAACACGTTGCCATTATCCGTCAACGTCCGCGCCCCATCAGGCCAGCTGCCATTTCACCCGGCGCGTCCGCCCGGACCCAGCAGGAACCAGGCGATCAACCCGATAACCGGAAGAATCAGCACGATCAGCACCCAAACCAGCTTCTTGAGACCGCTCGCCGAACTCTGCACGATCTTTACGATGGCGTAGATATCCGCTATCAGAATCAGTAACCCTAGAATCCCTTCCATAGACCTGTCCTCTTGTGCCCTATTAACAGTAAGCACACAGTATAGATTGCGCCCGCATCATTCCACGCGCCGCCAGACCTCGTATTCAACCCTGACGTCACCGTCCCAGCGGGCGTTACGCCAGTAGCTTCCATCCAGCTCTGCCGTGAAGGCAAAGCGCGCACCCGGCTTCTCGCCAAAGGAATTGAATTTGAGCTGCTCCACATATTCCCCATCCACGAAGGAGTATGTACCCGTTCCCGACGCCCAGAACTTGTCCGCCTTCATCGAAGTAAAACTGAAATGTGTACCAGAGAGTATCTTCAATGACTCAAGGCCAATGGTGTCATAGGCAATCATTTCACCATGCTCATTGCGATATTCGCCGGAAACCAGCTCCCACACGCCCTCAAGATCGGCAGCCCTTACGTCCGCGGCCAGGAAAAAGCCGACCAACAAGAGACTAGAGATAAACCTCATATATAACCACCTAATTACAAACTTGTGCGATTGAAGAGCGTCGCGCGATTCAGGAAGAAGAGCCAACAACGAGTTCGCTCGTATTTTTGTTACTTAACCTTGAGAACACCAAGGACGAGACAAATAGCTCCCCCAACCATCCCAGCCCACGCCTCAATGGGGCTATTGCCACTTAGCGCTCGTCCAATCTGTGCGCTCGCAGAGTCATAAATGTTGTAACCCCAGAGCGCCAGTGCAACACCAACGACAATTAGTACAATCCCAATACTTTTATTCGTACTCATTCAAACTCCAGATAGTTTTCTACTAGCGGGTTGGCGCCCGGCGGGACTCAGGCACGCAATAAATTGCTCCGCCTTGGCATGCATTTTAACCATATTTTCCTGGCCCAGCTTGTGTGGACAAGACTTTGTTATACAAGTCGTGAGGAAACTTGAAGTGTGCATATATCAGCGCAAGCACCAAAAGGCCAAAGGAAACTACTCTGAAACTCGATGATGCCGCGTAAATTTGACCCAACACTAGCGATCCGATGGCAATTGCTGAAAGCGTATTAAAGAATCTCGATGATTTCTTATTGGAATATATTACTTTAGAAGACAGGATCTTATCCTGTATATTTCCACCGCATTTGGGACAAAGGAACCCTACTTTATACCCTTGATCAAATCCATCAACGGCCTCCACCGCATTGAAATTTTTATCACAAAGACAGCATTTGTATTTCATGATTTACCGTTATGGATAGTACTTAACGCTCGCGGCACAGGCGAGCAATTTGTTGCGAGTCCAGCGCACAAAGTGCGCGATTGTGTCGGCACTTGTTAAATGGCTATCAGCACCGCCCCTTAATATGCTTAATTAGATAATACGCCCACTTACCCAGCAACATTACTCCCGCGAATCCTGCGCAATAGGATAGATATAGCCATTCATATCCGGGCTTTAGGAATTCGGTAGTTCGCCCGACCCGATAAAGAACTTCAAAAATGATGCCCAAAAATAAAATACTAAATGCTAACGGGCTCATGGCTAAGGAAAAAATGAAAAACTTCTCTAATTTACGAAACATCTTTAAAGCTATATGACGCTCTAATAACCGGTAGCCAAAGCACATCATAGGCTGCCCGGCGCGCGTCTTTTGCGCGCGAAGTTAATTAGTTTGTTAGGCATACTATCCAACGAAATAGTCGAGAACATCAGAAATACGATTTTTGGGACAACGGTATACCTCCGTGTAATGACAGCGCCTGCAGGACACCGTAGTGAATTTAGAAGACTGAATATCAAACATTTTGGCGAGCCCACTGCCTGCGGCATGAAACTCTCCTATATCGTAGTTTTCATGGCCACACTTTGCACAAATATGCCTCATTTTCCCTTCGATCCTGAGCGCTGGATTTGGATTTGGCTGCGGTTCCGAGTCACGAATTTCAATCCACTTTTTGATCTCTTCAAACCGTTCCGGATATTCGCTTACATTTATCGAACAGTATGCTTGCTCCAGTTCATCTCTTGTGTATTTAGAATAATCAATTTTCATTTTCTGATGCCTGTAAATTGCCTAACGTTGCCATAACCGGCAGCCTGAGCATAGCGTAGGCTGTCCGGCGCCGCGAGACCCGAAGTTCATGGCCATGTTAAATATTTTCCCTGAGCAAGGTAACTTGCAAATCACCTCTGACCTTCTCCCCACTATAAAAGCGGCCAGTGCTTCCAATTTGTAACTCAGATAATTGAGCGCTAAAGGTATGAAAACCTTCTTTTTCAATTATGATGTAATTCTCCAACCCCGAGAATCCTTCATAAGGAGCGCAGTTCTCTACCTTAAAATCTTCCTCTACTGCAGAAGGATCAAAGCCATATCTCGCCAACACAGGATTTAGAGTGAGTTTTCCATTAGGGTCAGTGGAGCCTTCAACTGACCTTAGTCCAATGAAAGTATTCCACTCTTTTTTTGTTCTATCACCTTTTCGATCTAGCTTTACAATTCGAATTTTAGCTCCTTGAACCGGCTTGGCATTCGGCTCAATGAGAGAAATCTCTATAGGGGTCTCACTCTCTCCATCCCACGTAACCCCGCTGCAATCTTCAGCTGCGGAAATAATACTTATATGTGTGATAAAAAGTGCAGTAACTAGCTTAATTATTCTCATATATTTAACGCCGCCAGCAGGGGCAGATTAATTTGTGCGTTTTTTGCGCGAAAATGGGAGCGCAGCGACCCGCGCAAAACGTGCACAAGGTAAGCTGCCCCGCGGAGGGCCGCAGGCCTGGAGCGAATTGCCCGGCCTTGTTATGGCCTCCACCATGTGGCGATCAGGAATAAAAAAGACACCACTGACAGAACCTGTGCATAAAGCCTATATCTTGCAAATTTCTTGAGTCTTGAATCACCCATTTTATTCCATTCACTCTTTCTCATGAACTCTGCGTATTTTGTGAGCGAACTATCTCGTGACAAATCTTTAACAATTTGCGATTTTCCAAAAATTGGATACTTGGTAAATATTGATGGTGAGCCAAGTTCCTTGAATTTCATGGGGTGAGTCAGTTTTAACTGACTCAAGAAGCGACTGTGGCAGTACAGAGAAAATACTAATCCTATCCATACTGCAATGAAGGGTACTAAGTCAGTCATTTCTTATCGTGCCATAACGCCGCCAGCAGGGGCAGCCTACTTTGTGCGCTTTGATGCGCGATAATGGGAGCGAAGCGACCCGCGCAACAAAGTGTACAAAGTAGGGCGTCCCGCGGAGGGCCGAAGGCCCGGAACCTTGCTGCCTGGCATTGTTATAGGTTTGGTGGATCATTCTTCTCAGTAATGGAGAAATTCAAAAGCCTAACTCCAAATACAGACTTGGCTTGATTTTTTGACAAGTTAGCATTCCCAATAGAGAAACTTTCTCCATTAGAAATAATATTAGAGCCTCCATAGGGATATTCTTTCCCTAAAAATTCCAGCAAAGTGCTACAACTTGGAGTTTCAAATACAAGCGACTTGCCTTTATTCAACTTAAAAAATAAGCCCTCTTCAACTTTTTGACTCCATTTGAAGTACCAATCACCACCTCCACAGCTACGATCCACATATACGCACTGAACGGGTATAACTTTGGATTCACTGCCACTCGCGGTTTCGATTGAGGCAGAAAGCGAAAGATCATAGATCTTTTTTTCTGGAAATTGTTCAGAGTTTGTAGCGCAAGCTACTACTGTTGCTGTAGCCACACACCCACTTAATAAGAACGCTGGGACGAGTAGAAAGAGTTTTTTCATGCGTGACCTATAACGCCGCGCTCAGCCGCGGCTAACGTTGCGCACTTTATGCGCGATAATGGGAGCGAAGCGACCGCGCATAAAGTGCGCAACGTTAGGCGTCGGTCCGCAGCGCTTTGTTAGGAGTCTGCGCACTAATATAGCCGGACTCGAGCCTTAGATCGCCCTCGACAAAATCCAAACTAAACTCGGCGGTTGATACTTGACCGACTGAATCCACTATTTTCACATAGAACATATGGTCATCAAGCGCCCTACAAGTCGAGCCAACTTCAAATGACCAAGTGACATAAGGAGCTACAGCATATTCATTTCCCGACCATTTTTCGGCATTAATTGGGAGCTGGACCTCAGCACCCTCTTTATCAACAAATTTCGCGGTGACATCGACTCCATGCGGAGTCTGCACAATGAAAGTAGATCTATCTTCATTTAGAAAACCAACCGGAATAATTGGAGGCAGAGGTATTACTGGAGAAACTGCGATTGACTTAACTTCTTCAGGACAATTTACATGCACTCTGTAGTCAGACTTCCAATTTTCCTTAGTAACTATGCTTATTGATAGTCGATTATATTTCGAAGCTGCACTTACAGCACAACCAGATAGAGCTATAAAAGAAAGCACAACAAGTAAACGCGAAATCTTCAATGGGCCTCCTAACGCCGCAATCAGACGCGGCTTACTTTGTGCACTTTTTGTACAAAAATGGGAGTGCAGCGACCGTGCAAAAAGTGCACAAAGTAAGACGTCGGCTGCATTGCATGTTAGCTGTATCTCTCAGACTCGAAATCTGCGTTGGACCACGACTTGCCCATTTTGGGACTTTCTAACTTCCAGGTAGAAAAGACACAGCCGTACGACTGAGATACTTCACACATAAACTCTACCCAGGCAATGAAATCTGATTTTTCAAATTCGACTCCATAAGGGCGTGTAGTTCCAGTGAGTTGAAAATAGCCCTTTTCATCAGGCCCAGAAATATCTACCTCATAGTTTTCAGAGAGCTGCTTAGATTGCTTTTCTATGCTCTCTTTATCATTTCCAAAATGCTCGAAGTCTAGTGCAAAAATTGTATTGCCTGACACTCCATCTTGATGGAGTTGCTCCCAAGCCATTTTGGACTCATCAATCTTCCTATTTAGAATTCTCTCGTAGTACTCAGACCATATCTTTTGAGGATCTTCCATAACGTTCCTTCGGACAGCTAACGCCGCCAGCAGGGGCAGCTTACCTTGTGCGCGTTTTGCGCAAAAATGGGAGCGCAGCGACCCGCGCAAAATGTGCACAAGGTAAGCTGTCCCGCGGAGGGCCAGAGGCCCGGAGTATTCTGCCTAGCATTGTTAATTGGGACCGCGTGGCTTCGAACAGATACACACGTTTTCCTTCGCAGAGCAAACTTTGGTTAATGGCGGCTGGCACTGAACTGGAACATTTCGATCACCCACGAAAGATTCGTCATCTTCTTTGCCAGTTGACTCGAGTACAGCCTTAACGATTCTCTTGTCAGCCTCAAACCCCGCTTTCATACCAGAATGATCGTAGGTTTTTGTGTCTAGCACTGATTTATCACGGTTTTCAAAATCGTTAAATTTTTTATCGACGGCCATCCCGAGAACTGTACAACCAGGAAGGACTAAAGATATACATAGAATAAAAAAAACTGAAGATTTCATCTATACCCGAATTTACAATTAACGCCGCCGGCAGGGGCAGCTTACCTTGTGCGCGATTTGCGCAAAAATGGGAGCAAAGCGACCTGCGCAAAACGTGCACAAGGTAAGCTGTCCCGCGGAGGGCCGAAGGCCCGTAGCAAATTGCCCGGCCTTGTTATACGGCACTGCACTTCAACGTTTCCTGTCATCGCCCGCCTTCATAATATCGCGGATTAAATTTCCTGCAGTTAGCCACATTGACGCCCACATACATACCAATAAGCAAAGCAAGTACACAATCTCTGGTAGCTCTAATCCATGCGCAGAAGATAACCACTCACGAAGCATATAAACGCCGTAGCCAGAAATAATTATTGCAGGGACCGAGATAAAACAAGAAACGCCGATAACTCGCCATAAAGTTGGATTCGTAGATTCGCCTTTGACAATTTACTCAATTCTCTCGCAATGCCGTATAACGCCAAGCTTTGGGGCGGTCTGCGAAGCAGGCCGTCCCAGCAGCCGAAGGCTGCGACAACAGCGCCTTGTTAGGCATTTGCACGGAGTTTACTACGCAAACGATTTTGTGTGGTTTCATTACCGCTTCCCCACGCGTCAAAAAGCCCAAACCAGTACAGCCGTTCGTTTAATGTTAAGCCGCCAATATTGTCTATTGCGACACTTTTAAATTTTTGGAATTCAGAATGGAACTTGTTTGAGGCATCCGCTTCTTGGAACCAAACATTCCCATGCCATTTTCTAATTAAGTCAGTAAGCACCTCTATATCTTTATCATCTTGCTTCCACTCTCCCACGCAGTGCGAGAGATTCTCTCTCAAATCGCTTTCGGGAATGGAGTTTACTAACTCATCAAGATTCATTGAGATGCCTAACGCCGCCGGCAGGGGCAGTTTACCTTGTGCACGTTTTGCGAAAAAATGGGAGCGTAGCGACCTGCGCAAAACGTGCACAAGGTAAGCTGTCCCGCGGAGGGCCGAAGGCCCGAAGCAAACTGCCCGGCATTGTTATAAGTGGCCCACTACTTATGTTTGAAGTATTTATACAGCTCCACGAAAGAGGAACCAACGAGAAAAACAAACAACCCTAGCCATACAAGAAGGCTTTGCCAATAGGTACCCTCGCCAGGTGTTTTTACATGGGTTTCATGTGAGCGCCTTCCGACGGATTCCACTTCTCCTGATGTAAAACCGCTGATAAAAAACATTAACGGAAGCACGGCGATAGCAACGCACACTATGAAATTCAGAAAATGATTCGGCTTCTTCTCACTCATATCTTTATCTTACTTATAACGCGCACAGCAGGGGCGGCTTACCTTGTGCGCCTTTTGCGCGAAAATCGAAGCGTAGCGACCCGCGCAAAAGGTGCACAAGGTAAGACGTCCCGCGGAGGCCCGAAAGGCTGTAGCAAACTGCCTGTGATTGTTATGGTTAATTGGCACGAGGTACCTACTTATTACTGTCATTTACGAGTTTGGAAAGCACCAACTCCCTTGTTTCGAGACACAAAGCGCTGTCGGTAGTTATGGATCCATTGCCATTCAGCGTTACCGACGGACTTGGCTTCACATTAAGAAATATCCGTGAATTTTCGATGTGTTCTTTTGAAACGCACATAGATAGGAGCACACTTCCGAAACCTGGACGATCTAATGCTGGAGTGACCTCTGCCACCACATTATTGTTTCCATCGATAATATTTAAGTAAGCGGAGTCGATATATCGATTTTTATTCTCAATAAACTCTTTGAGAAGTATCTGGACCGATGTACAAGATTGCCCCTGATGCTGGAACACCATTACATCTCGGACAAATTCCTCTGCCCCAGACTCTTCACATGCAAAGCTATAATTTGCAATAACAGCAACGATCCCCAGAAGTATATTTTTCATTGTGCTCTCTATGAACCATAACGCCGCGCACAGGGGCGGCTTACTTTATGCGCGTTTTGCGCGAAAATAGGAGCGCAGCGACCAGCGCAAGACGTGCATAAAGTAAGCCGTCCCTTTGCTGCGCTTTGTTAGGCGCGCCGCCCTCGCAGCAACCCCCTGAGCAGGAAAAATCCTGCTAAAAATGATACGAGGCCACCAGCGAACATTACATACATATTTCGATATGGCGACCCAACCAAGTGAATGTAGTCATAATTTTTAGGTGAATACACAACCTTAACTATTTCTTTTTTCGAAAGATCATCTTTATGGACAAGATACATAATTCTGCCATTAACGCTCAATTCGTGCTTATAAAATGATCTATATCTATCGATTAGATGAAGATCACAAAGAAGATCTCTTGGATTGCACTTTCTTTTACTGAATGTGGAAACGCTCAATATTTTGGCTTTTTCTTCTACGCCCAAAATTCCCAAGTAGAAAATTTTGGGAACTGATTCATATAGCAGAAATACTCCAGCCAATATAAAAACGATACCTAAAGCGTTTACTCTCACCAGAACCTAGCTCTCTAAGCCGCCTAACGCCCGCAACAGGGGCGACCAATGCTATGCACATTTTGTGCGAAACTGGGAGCGCAGCGACCTGCACAAAATGTGCATGGCGTTGGGCGTCCCGCGGAGGCCCGAAGGGCCGTAGCATACTGCTTGCGCTTGTTAGGTTTTACGCGCCGCGCCCAATGAATGATGTCCTCGGCACTCATGATAAAGATCAGAAACATTCCGTAATTTATATTTTTTCCAATGGCTATCAGGTAGTTTTTCCCACTCACCGCCCATTACTTGGCCGGAGGCAGAATAAAAAACGATGTGATCCATACCGTTCTTAAACTTGAAGAAGACAATATAAGGGTGACCACCCTTATAAATTTTTTCATCCTTATCCCAATCTGGGCATTGCTGAATTGCGAACCCTTCCAACCCAGGATTTTTTTCATGAATATTCATAATTTCCCACCCGCAAGGTGGCGGGAGGGAAGCATTTGCTAAAGATGAAGTAACCAGAACAAAAATAGACAGAATATATTTTTTCATATGACTGATTGAAACCTAACGCCGCCAGCAGGGGCAGCTTACCTTGTGCACGTTTTGCGCAAAAATGGGAGCGCAGCGACCCGCGCAAAACGTGCACAAGGTAAGCTGTCCCGCGAAGGGCCGAAGGCCCGTAGCATACTGCCTGGCATTGTTATATGAATGGGTTTTCTCCGGATTCAACGGCGCTCCGGTCCATTAAAACCTTAAGCGCAGCAGCTAAGAATGACCCAACAATATAGATTCCAATTAAAATTATACTAGGGTCATGGTCATTCAGAACTGACAGTAAAAAGTGAACTACTGTGCAGAAACCAATAAAGCAAACAGCTTGAAGCAAGACAGCTTGCTTTGGATTTTCCATTGTCAAGTCTTTTACACATCGGTTGAGTATCTTCATCTATCCGTACTCATATAACGCCCAGCGCAGGCGCAGCCAGCGCGGAGCGCATTTTTTGTTAATGTTTGAGCGCCAGCGAGTAACACAAAAGGTGCGTAGCGTTGGCTGTCGCTCTGCCGCTGTTTGTTAGGCATAGCTGTGCTAATCAAGGGTGCCGGTAAAATGATCCTGCCAATCCCATTCACTTGCGGCCTCATCTGTAGATAGCACGTAAATGGCATTCCACTTCCTGGAATTACTAAGTTCTATCCACGTGCTATCTCGCCTTCCGACGTAAACATCGTAATTTAGCTCCGCCCGCTCCAGATTAACTTTGAGCCAAAACGGATATACGTTACATTCAAAATCTTCCACTAAACCAACGCAAGAAATGCTTCTCTCGTCCTTTCTGAGCGTGTGGAAAGCTTGGTGGCCGTCCCAGCGTGTGCAAATGAGGTATAAAAACTCGATCATGTCAGATTCAAGGTCAGGCCTAAGACCTAGCTCATTCCTGTAATCCTGTAATTTTGGATGAGCATCGTGGATCACTTCTCTAATCTTTCTATGGATTGCAGTTAATTCCATCTCATGCCTAACGCCCAGCGCAGGCGCAGCCAGCGCGGAGCACTTTTTGTGTTAATGTTTGAGCGCCAGCGAGTAACACAAAAGGTGCGTAGCGTTGGCTGTCGCTCTGCCGCTGTTTGTTATGGTTTTTCATTCCTCGAAGCACCAAAGGTAGCGGTCCCGATAGTACTTGTACGGATTATCCAACCGCACAATCGGTGGATCTTCGAAGTTATACTGGATTAATGCAACATCGTAGACCCCGTGGTTTAGATCTTCTTTATCAAAATTGCAATTCATTGACTTTCTCTTTCCTTTTGCAATTTTTATATAAAGAACATCACCCATCTCGCTATCATGGGCACTAAAAATGCCGTGCTCAATTTCCATTGTTTGCAAATCAAGATCAGTAAGCTTTGCCCTCTCCGAATCGGAGAAACTGACTAGCTTTCCATCTACAGTCAGAGAAATATTTTTTAGATCATCATTTTCCGGATCTAGATCTATTTTCACAGACACATTTTTATATGGCTCAGGAAGAACTCCCTCTACATAGACATGATGAGAATGCAATTTGGTTGTGTCATAAGCAGCTGCAAACATTGGGAAGACAGCTAGCAAAAGTATGAAATTTTTCATGGGCTCTCAGGAACCATAACGCCCAGCGCAGGCGCAGCCAACGCGGAGCGCCTTTTGTGTTAATGTTTGAGCGACAGCGAGTAACACAAAAGGCGCGTAGTGTTGGCTGTCGCTCTGCCGCTGCTTGTTATGAGTCCGGACGCAGCTTACGGAGTTCGGCGTACTTCAACTCGCTTAACTGCTCAAATATCTTTGCAGCATGAGTGTATTTCCCGGTTAGACAGCGATCTACCACTCCCTCTTTATCCACTACGAATAGATAGGTTGAAGCTACGTGCAATTTTGGCCCGCCAAAGTGTTCAGGCGATTGTGACCGCACAACAGCATCTTTCTCTATATTTCCTTTATACAATTCATAGAGTTCAAAATTCGCTGCGATATACCAGGTATCCTTACGTTGATCAATCCATGCTTTTACGACCTTGCCTCTGAAAATAGCTACATCATCGAGAGCAAATATCTCTTCCGCGGTCTTCTGATCTCCACAACTTCCGAAGTAAGCATGAGTAGAGCTACAGAAAAATAGAAGGAAAAAAATGACCATTCGCATGATACTAAGACTCATAACGCCGCGAGCAGCGGCAGCTTGCTTTGGGCGCTTTATGCGCGAAAATGGGAGCGAAGCGACCTGCGCATAAAGTGCACAAAGTAAGCTGTCCGGTGAAGGCCCGCAGGGCCGGAACGAAATGCCTCGCCTTGTTATAAACCGAATTACGCTGGAACCTCACTATCTCGCGGTAGGTCTTTTTTGAACATTAAAAAAACAACATAAACTAGACCAAAAATTGGAATGATAGAGAACACTGCTCCAAGCAACGCAGCTAATACCGGTGTCTCGGTTTTACGTCTACCAAGGTAGTAGCTGACAGCAGCTATCACTACCGCAAATATGGTTATGAATTGCCCGATGACCGTCAGACTTATATTCATTGGAGTGCCTCTTTATTCTCGTGACTAGGGTTTATAACGCCGCCAGCAGGGGCAGCTTACCTTGTGCGCTTTTTGCGCGAAAATGGGAGCACAGCGACCCGCGTAAAAAGCGCACAAGGTAAGCTGTCCCGCGGAGGGCCGAAGGCCCGGAGCAAACTGCCTGGCTTTGTTAAAAATTATGGCTCGCGGCTTCACCCTGGAAACATTAGCGCCAAAATTACAGCTAGCACAAGATACAAAATTATTGAACCGAGCCCAATCAATATTGCGTAAACGTACTTTCGGCTAGTGGGAATATCTTTGGTAAAGATAGCCATATTTAGTGCTACTGCGAGGCCCCCACAAAGCCCTCCAATTGCTCCCCCGACTGATACCAATGCTATTGGCAGCAGGCAGACCACCTGTTCATACCACTTCAAAGATTTTGATTCTCGTTCCATAAACTTCTCGAGATTTTTAACGCCCACAGCAGGGGCAGCTTACCTTGTGCGCATTTTGCGCGAAAATGGGAGCGTAGCGACCTGCGTAAATTGTGCACAAGGTAAGCTGTCCCGCGGAGGCCCGGAGGGCCGTAGCATACTGCCTGTGATTGTTAGGCTGGACCTAGCAACTGTGGGTACGGTCAAACTCCTTTAGCTCTTGAGGTATCTCTCCGTAAATCTTTGCTCTTCTTATGGACTCTTTAGCTTTTGCCACTTTACCCGAATCAATGTATCTACTGGCTTTTGAAATGTGATACTCGAAGCGCCGCTTCCTTATGAGGTCGCCCTCATTTTGGAACCTATTTTCAGCGATCCAGAAACCAACAAATGTAAATGGAACGCCAAGCCAAATAAACCAATCATTCTTTGTTAAGAATGCAACTCCGAAAGCTATGGAGAATGCGACGACTACTGAAAAGGCAGCACCGATACACCCGATACCATTATTACTCGAAGGTTGCCTGTATCCGTATCTTTTGTACCACATCTCTAAATTAGCCTAACGCCGCCAGCAGGGGCAGCTTACCTTGTGCGCGTTTTGCGCGAAAATGGGAGCGCAGCGACCCGCGCAAAAAGTGCACAAGGTAAGCTGTCCCGCGGAGGGCCGAAGGCCCGGAGCATCCTGCCTGGCTTTGTTAACTGCTGAATGCAACGTAGGCCACCAAGCTGACGATACCGATGAAAAGAAGCGAGTAAATTACGTACACGACTGCAAACGTGGCTCGCCAGCCTTTACCATCCTGCTTTTGACAGCCCTTGCCATACGCTACTAAAGGACCTGCAACTGCGGCATAGTAACCCAACGCCAATAGGAAGCTCTTGCCGAGTAAGCGAATAATTTCATCATCAGTGGACAGAGTATTCAGAAAAAGCATGGCTATCGCCATACATAAAACGAAGTACGATACCCCGCCGATAACATGATCTTTGATAATACTTATTTTCATTATCTATCCGGACTTTGCCGACTAATTGCAGTTAACGCCCACAGCAGGGGCGGCTTACCTTGTGCGCTTTTTGCGCGAAAATGGGAGCGTAGCGACCCGCGCAAAACGTGCACAAGGTAAGCCGTCCCGCGGAGGCCCGAAGGGCCGTAGCAAACTGCCTGTGTTTGTTAAGGCTTGCTAGCAACCAGAGCCGAAAAACCCAGAAACACTATTGGGAGCCATGTATAGCGCCTGCCCACTGTACCAAGCCATGATAAGTAGCACTATAAACACGGTAGTCACACCCACTCCGATCATCAAAGAGTTACCTGAAGCCCGATAACTCGCCGCCACAGACAATAAAAAACTTGCTCCAGCTATGGAAGTAACAGTTTGCCGAACCGAAATGTAACCACCACACTGGTAGAAACCAAGGAACACAACGCCGGCCAAAGCTACAAACATTGAGATAATTGCGAGTAGTTTCAATGTAGTTCTCGTGGTGCCTTAACGCCCGCAGCAGGGGCGGCTTATCTTGTGCGCATTTGGCGCGAAAATGGGAGTGTAGCGACCTGCGCAAAATGTGCACAAGGTAAGCCGTCCCGCGGAGGCCCGAAGGGCCGTAGCAAACTGCCTGCGTTTGTTAGTGAGTTTGACCACAGTACTGGTCTCCGTGCTCAACAAATGAGCCCTGGTAATTTTTGGATAGCCAGCTCTTAAGTGATTCTGCCAGTTCAATTGCAGGTGCGTCACCTGTTCTTGCTTTGTCATATGTTGCTACTGTAAAGCAAGATCTATCTAAAACGTTGTTGACAGAAAACTCATAGCTTTGGCTATTTATGTATATTGCGAAAAGGAAGTTTTCTTTAACCTCCGGCTTCATATTCCCGCCACCTTCCTGCAGCTTTTTAAAGCCATGCTCTTTGGCGTACTCATCTAAAGCCGGCAAGAGCTCAGCTTTTCTTATGTTTCCTGCTGAAAAATGAAACCCGGCTATTGCAGGGTAAACTTCTCTAGAGCATGAGACGACTATAAAAGCAAAAAATATTAGGAATAATGCTCTCATCTCTAATTGCTCACTAACGCCCGCAACAGGGGCGACCAATACTGTGCACATTTTGTGCGAAATTGGGAGCACAGCGACTCGCACAAAATGTGCATAGTGTTGGGCGTCCCACGGAGGCCCGCAGGGCCGGAGTCAACTGCTTGCGCTTGTTATGAGTACCTCCAGGAGGAGCAGCGCAAAGAAGAGAAAAAAGAATATGAATGATACCTCATACCTTCTTTTTACCCGTATTTTCGACGCTAATACTTCCTTTGGTAGATCCTCTCGCTCCAGTTCCGCATTGCCAAATATCAGCCCCCAATAATAATAGGAACGATTAAAAGGCGAAAAATACTTTTTGTGAAGATCCGGTCGTTCGTTCTTTACAGCCTTTAAAAGTCTCCCACCTGAAACCGTAGCAAAGAGAAACAACCCAAACCCCAAAGTAAAACAAAGTATTCCTATAACTAGCATGCTCTCAGTACGTACTCATAACGCCGCCAACACCGGCCGAGCGTAGCGAGGTCCAGCGCACGCAGTGCGCGATGGTGCTTGGCATTGTTAAGTGTTCGACTCATGATGTGCCTTAATGTTTTTGTAGCACTCTTCGCAAACAACCGAGAAGTCGCAGAATTTACAAAAACGCTCCGTTTTATCTTCTTCTTGCAAGAACATGTGCTCACAGGCATAACACCAGCCTTGAAGATCACCTGGCTCCGAACTATTTTCGATAAAGCCTAAAGGAGCACCATTATTGCTTATCAAATGGCAGCAGACCGTAGCAGCTATACCCTTACCATGTTTCTCACAATCTATGTTCAATTCGTCGATTTCCATCATTGGACACTTAACGTTTCAATAAGGGGCCGCCGCAGTTCGGCGGTCCCAGCACGCGCTTTTTGCGTGCGATCTTGATTGGCTTGTTATGCATGCATTAAGATGGTTGCTAAACTCCAAACGCCAACCCCTAATAGTGCTGCAGCTACTAAACTGCCTAATGGTAAGAATACTTTTTTAGTTAATGCAGCCGTTTTTTCAATACCATATTTGTTTACCCACATTTTTGCCTTAGGGCTTGTTTTAAGATAATTCATCATTTTTTCTTCACTTATAAGATGAATGATATTTCGTATTAAAAAATATCCCCCGGCTAAAACTGCCAATACGGGAAATAGTAGTTGTTCCATTTAATCGTCTCCTTTTTTATTTTTTGCATAACGCCCCGCTCACCTGCACATACTGCGGAGAGCGTTTTTGTGTGAAAATGGAGCGCAGCGACACACACAAAAACGAGCGTAGCAGTATGTGTCAGAGTGCAGCGGTTTGTTATGCATTTGCTAGCTCTCTAAACTGTTTTAAAGGAAAATCGTGCTCCACCCAACGCTCCTTATATTGTTCTGGACCTATATTTTGATGAATATTCCACAGTACCGTTGATATTTGTTGAATAATTCTCTGCGTTTTGCATTTGCCAGATAGAACCGATTTGTAATCTGATTCCGGATGCATATTCCAGCTCGCCCAATCACTAAACCAACGAGCTTCGTAAGATGCCACTTCGTTTTCTACCGAAACTAAAAACTGTAATTCACCTGGCTCATCCATAAACACAACTTTCGATTCTTTAACTCCGTTTTTTAAGTCAACAGCCATTTGAGCAAGTTCACCGAGACTATCATGCAGATATGAAACTGCCGAGTCGCATGATTTTTTCCCGTCAGTTAGTACGACAGTCGCCCATCCGTGATCTTCAAGCTTGTATTCAATTGCGAACTTCATGTGATTTTATGCATAACGCCGCGAGCAGCGGCAGCTTGCTTTGGGCACTTTATGCGCAAAAATGGGAGCGAAGCGACCTGCGCATAAAGTGCACAAAGTAAGTTGTCCGGTGGAGGCCCGAAGGGCCGGAACGAACTGCCTCGCCTTGTTAGAAATTTACATCTCGTATATATATGTCCTTGATTCGCTACGCCAAAAAGTAACTACGCTCAAATATTTTTCCCCAGTTTTTAATGATTCCCTTAAAACTGTGTACTCGGAAAAATCGTCAAATTCTTTTTTTTTGGAAAATCCAACATAAGCCTTCCTTATCTGAGCCAGTTCATCTTTTGTATATTCATTCAAAATCTCGCGATATTTTTTAGCTACCCTGGCATTTGCGCAAAATAGCGCAATTTCGACATCTCCACTCTCTAAGCCCAACAGGAAAGTGTCCCAAGCCAACTCGGGAGTTTTGCAGTTTTCTTCAGCTTGCGCGTGTAACGCAGGGAAACAGAAAATAACCAGAAAAAAAATTATACGGTACATACGAATCTCCATTTCATTTCTAACGCCCGCAACTGGGGCGACCAATGCTATGCACATTTTGTGCGAAACTGGGAGCGTAGCGACCCGCACAAAATGTGAATAGCGTTGGGCGTCCCGCGGAGGCCCGAAGGGCCGGAGCATCCTGCTTGCGTTTGTTAAGCACTAGATTTGGCACTCGTATACGGTACAGCGATACTCGGTACCCAACCCGGGCTTTTCCTTTGTGATTTCAAATGTTGCAAGCTTTCTGCTTGGCTGCAAGCGCCAGTAGATATCAATAATTATAACTCGCCCGTCATCCTTTTCTTTATAGGTGATATTTTCCGGTGACGAATACTCTTTGTACTTCCTTATAAGCTCATAGAGATCATCATTAGTAGATGGCATGCCATTAAGTGTAATTTTTGTCCAAGGCTCAGCATATGGTTCATAAACAATATGGCGCATGTAGGGGCCAGTGGGAAGAGTAGCCTCAAGATCCAGTTCGCCTTTTACTGAAGCCGATTTTTGGGTGAGGTAAATCCCTATGGCACCACATAGCAAAATCCCTACAGCAAACAGAATTATTAGATTTTTAACTTGCATGCTCTCGTGTGCTTAACAGTTATATCGTGGGCGTGTGCATATCTGCACACACTCAAATAGTGTCTATATCTGCACACACATGTGCAGATATATCCATTTACAGTTCGATACTGGCATCTATATCAGTACAGCTTTCGGCGAGACCGTCTTCTATGCGGTGCGTTAGCCCTAGTATGATGGCTTTATCTCGGGTGGTGATCCACGCCTGAAGCTGCCTGCTCCATTTGCCGCCCAGGTGTTTGATGGCGCGGCGAATCTCTGCCTCTTCGTAGTGCACCTTCAGGGCTACTGGTTGCTGCAGTCTCTGCGCATGCTCAGCTTTCAGTGAGATGCCCTGTGGCGTTTTCTGCCGCTCATCAACAATGACTTCAACGGTAGTAAAGACTTTGGCACCACATTCGGATTTACGATATCGCACGGCGCACAAGCGATTGCCATAGCGCTCAACAAAACGCTTTGCACCGCGTTCGTGCGGACGCATTGTTTTTATAACTTTCACAGCCGCTCCCTGGCCTTCCTAAAATTTCCGATATTTAGGTATCGTTAATCTTGTTTTACAAGCCCAGCTTATCCCAGATTTCATCCACTTTCTGGGTTACTTCGGGATCTTTCACAATCGGACGCCCCCACTCCCTAGAGGTTTCGCCTTCCCATTTATTGGTCGCATCGAAACCAATTTTGGAGCCGAGCCCAGATACCGGGGAGGCGAAATCCAGATAGTCGATCGGGGTATTCTCCACCATGACGGTATCCCGCGCCGGATCCATTCTGGTGGTCATGGCCCAGATTACATCATTCCAGTCACGGGCGTTTACGTCATCATCGGTGACGATGACGAACTTGGTGTACATAAACTGCCGAAGGAAGGACCAGACGCCCATCATCACGCGCTTGGCGTGTCCCGGGTACTGCTTCTTCATGGTGACGACCGCGAGGCGATAGGAACACCCCTCCGGGGGTAAATAGAAGTCGACGATTTCCGGAAACTGCTTGCGCAGGATCGGCACGAACACTTCGTTCAGCGCCTCGCCCAGTACGGCAGGCTCATCTGGTGGCCGGCCGGTATAGGTACTGTGGTAGATCGGATCTTTACGGTGGGTGATTTTTTCCACGGTAAACACCGGGAAGCGGTCGACTTCGTTGTAGTAGCCGGTGTGGTCACCGTATGGGCCTTCATCGGCCATGTCGTCCGGATAGATATAGCCTTCCAGTACGTACTCGGCACTGGCCGGAACCTGCAGGTTGCTGAGCTTGGCTTCCGCCACTTCGGTCTTGCCGCCGCGCAGCAGGCCGGCGAAGGCATATTCTGAAAGCGTGTCTGGTACGGGAGTGACAGCCCCGAGGATGGTGGCAGGGTCGGCGCCCAATGCCACAGCTACGGGGAAGGGTTCGCCGGGGAATTGCTGCTGCCAGTCGCGGAAGTCGAGAGCCCCACCGCGGTGGGAGAGCCAGCGCATGATCAGGCGGTTTTTACCAATCAACTGCATCCGGTAAATACCGAGGTTCTGGCGCTTCTTTTCCGGTCCGCGGGTGATCACCAGCGGCCAGGTGACAAGGGGGGCCGCATCGCCGGGCCAGCAGGTCTGGATCGGCATGCTCGTCAGGTCGATATCGTCGGTATCTATTTCATACTGCTGGCAGGCCGCTTTGCTCACCACTTTCGGCCCCATGTTCATCACCTGCTTGAAGACAGGCAGCTTTTCCCAGGCATCGCGCAGCCCTTCCGGTGGCTGCGGCTCCTTCAGGAAAGCGAGCAGCTCACCCACTTCCCGCAGTTCGCTGACGGATTCCCGCCCCATACCCAGAGCGACGCGCTCAGGCGTACCAAACAGGTTGGCGAGTACCGGGGTGTCGTAGCCGGTGGGGTTTTCAAACAGGAGTGCTGGACCGCCGGCGCGCAGCACGCGGTCGGCAATTTCTGTCATTTCCAGGTAGGGGCTGACAGGGTGTTTGATGCGTTTCAGCAGGCCGCGCTTTTCCAGCAGGCGGATAAAGTCACGCAGGTCTTTGTATTTCATGCTTTACCGGACAATTGAATGGCAGGGGCCAGTGTAAAGCAGTCGGGACAAAATGGGGAATGTGCGCCGCGCCGGGGAAATGGCGGAGTGCAGAAAAGGAAGGATTTACAGCAACCCGCAGCTCTCGCTGCGGGCTGTGTCACTTCAAGACGCTATAAATAGGTCTTAGAAGCGTGGGCGACGCGGACGGTCACCACGGTCTTCGCGCGGCTTGGCTTCGTTAACACGGATGTTACGGCCAGACAGCGGCTGGTCATTCAGTTCTTCGATTGCCTTACGCGCTTCGTCGTCGTTCGGCATTTCTACGAAACCAAAACCTTTAGAACGGCCAGTTTCCCGGTCAGTGATTACAGTAGCCCGGGAGATTTCACCGAATGCACCGAAAGCTTCGTGCAGTTCGTCAGAGGTTACGCCGTAGGCCAGATTTCCGATATAGATATTCACAAAAAAGTCTCACTAGAGTCAGTGGGCTGTCGAGCAATTCACAAATGGTAACCAGCTCCACCGAGTTATCCATTTGAGATTGGTCCAGAGTCGCTCGACTTCCCAGCCGGGCGAGACCAATTCGGGCGTGCTGAAATACTGTTCAACACTTCAATGTTGGCCTTTATATGCCTAACGCAATGCCTTTTCAACTGAATTCGGCGTAATTTCACGCCTCATTTGTCGCATTGCAACAATTGTCCCTTCGATGCAAAAAAGGCCTGCAGATTGCGCAGGCCTTTATTCTGATTCGGAATTATTTCCGTTTCATGGACAGGAAGAACTCGTCGTTGGTCTTGAAGTCCTTCAGCTTGTCGATGAGGAATTCGGTGGCGGCCAGATCTTCCATATCGTGCAGCAGCTTGCGCAGGATCCACACACGCTGCAGCTCGCCTTCCGGCATCAGCAGCTCTTCGCGACGGGTACCGGAGCGGCGCACGTTGATGGCCGGGTAGACGCGCTTCTCGGCGATCTTGCGGTCCAGCTGCAGCTCCATGTTACCGGTGCCTTTGAACTCCTCGAAGATCACTTCATCCATCTTGGAGCCGGTGTCGACCAGGGCGGTGGCGATGATCGAGAGGCTGCCGCCCTCCTCGATGTTACGCGCCGCACCAAAAAAGCGCTTCGGGCGCTCGAGTGCGTGCGCATCCACACCACCGGTAAGCACCTTGCCGGAGCTCGGTACGGTGGTGTTGTAGGCGCGCGCCAGACGGGTGATGGAGTCCAGCAGGATCACCACGTCTTTCTTGTGCTCTACCAGGCGCTTGGCCTTTTCAATCACCATCTCGGCCACCTGCACGTGACGGGCCGGCGGCTCGTCAAAGGTGGACGCAACCACTTCGCCGCGTACGGAACGCTGCATTTCGGTCACTTCTTCCGGGCGCTCATCGATCAACAGTACGATCAGGTGGCACTCGGGATTGTTGCGGGTGATGGCCTGCGCAATGTTCTGCAGCATGATGGTCTTACCGGCCTTGGGCGGTGCGACAATCAGACCGCGCTGGCCTTTGCCGATAGGCGCCACCAGGTCGATGATCCGGCCGATCAGGTCTTCGGAAGAGCCGTTACCGCACTCAAGGCCGAGACGATCGTTGGGGAACAACGGCGTAAGGTTTTCAAACAGAATCTTGCTGCGGGCATTTTCCGGCTTGTCGAAGTTGATCTCGCTTACCTTCAGCAGTGCGAAGTAGCGTTCACCTTCTTTCGGGGGGCGGATCTTGCCGGAAATGGAGTCGCCGGTGCGGAGATTGAAGCGGCGGATCTGACTGGGAGAAACGTAGATATCATCGGGGCCTGCGAGGTAGGAAGAGTCGGCAGACCGCAAAAAGCCGAAACCATCCTGAAGAATCTCCAACACCCCTTCGCCGTAGATATCTTCGCCGCTCTTGGCGTGACGCTTGAGGATATTGAAAATGATGTCCTGCTTACGCGAGCGGGCCAGGTTTTCGAGCCCCATGCCCTTGGCAATTTCAATCAGCTCTTCAATGGGTTTGGTTTTTAATTCAGAAAGGTTCATACCAATTGCTTTATTTAGGTTTCTTCTGTCAGTTGGCGCGGACGCACCGGAATTTTTTGAGGGGGGATTTGAAAGTTCGATCTTGATAATACCCGTATCGACTGGTCGACGGATTAGCTGTCCGCACGCTACTCACTTGAACACAACCTGACTACAGGTTACCACTCACATTTGCACACTTGGCTTGGCGAAGGTGCCAGAGGGGAGATCGTTCAACTTGAGGAGTTTGCGCCGGAGAGGCTGCGACGACAGCGGGGTTGGCGACTTGGCTCAGGTCTGGACTGAACAGTTACTTTGATTACTAGGCAGTATAACGGTACTTCGGCATCCTGCAAGGCCTATTTCCAAGCCCCTCAAGTCACCTGGGCCGACCAGGCCCGGATACGACACAGGGCGCCCCATTATTGGTAGGAAGCGCCCCGCTCAGGCCAGATCAGATCTGGCTGTCGATGAACTCGGTCAGCTGTGCGCGAGACAGCGCACCAACCTTGGTGCCTTCCACATTACCGCCCTTGAACAGCAGCAGGGTGGGGATACCGCGCACATTGTACTTGGCGGCGGCTTCCTTGTTGGCATCTACGTCCACTTTGACGATTTTCAGCTGCTCACCGTAGTGACCGGCCAGATCTTCCAGTACCGGGGCGATCATCTTGCAGGGACCACACCACTGGGCCCAGAAGTCCACCAGTACCGGGCCGTCGGCCTTGAGTACTTCGGCTTCAAATTCTGCATCGGTTACGTTGACGATGTTCGCGCTCATAGTGCTTTCCTGTGGTTCTGTTTCTTCAGGCCTCGCTGACCTGCCGGCAGACATGATAAGTACGGCCAGCAGGCCCCGCAAGGCAAATGGGCTCGCCACCGTTGACGTTTTGTCTTAACAGTTGGCATTTCGACCTATATGAGGGCCACCACCCGCTTTTCAAGAGTCGCCTCAGTCTTCCGGCAGGAACCGCTGTAGAACCTCGTCCACATAGTCATAGCCAAAGGCGGTGGTGGCGATGCTCGGCCCCAGAGGCTCAACCAGCTCCATTGCCTGCAACCGCGACCACGGCCGCTCGAGTGCGGATAGCGGCAGCCCCGTATAGGCGGGAAACGTGTCTGCGGGCACCCCCGTCGCCAGCCGCAGGGTGTTCATAAGGAACTCCAGCGGCCGCTCCGACGGCGCCACATCAGTCACCTTCGGCAGCGGGAACTCCAGCCCCCCTTCGCCCAGGGCGCAGCCCAGTGCCAGGTAGTCCCGCGGCGTGCGCGTGCGTTGCGTGCGGATGATGCGGCCGCTCCCCGGCAGGGTGAACTTGCCGTGGGCACCGGCACCAATGCCGATGTAATCCGCAAACGACCAGTAATTGAGGTTGTGGCGGGAGGCGAGATCGGCGCGCGCATAGGCAGACACTTCGTAGCGGCCATAGCCCTCCCCGGCCAGGTACGCCCTGCCGGCGCGCTGAATCGCAGCGATCTGCTCGGATCCCGGGGTTACCGGCGGCGCGGAATAAAACGCGGTATTGGGCTCGATGGTCAGCTGATACCAGGAAATATGCTCTGCGCCGAGCGCAACGGCGCGCCGCAGGTCCCGCAACGCATCGATCTCTCCCTGCCCCGGCAGCCCGTGCATCAGGTCGATATTGATGTTGTCGAACCCCGCCTGCCGCGCCTCGGTGGCGGCGGTCTCGGCCTCCGGACCGGAGTGGATACGGCCCAGGTTCTGCAGTTGCAGCGGGTCAAAACTCTGCACCCCAATCGACAGGCGATTGACCCCGGCACTGCGATAGCCGGCGAATTTGGCCTGCTCAAAGGTACCGGGGTTGGCCTCGAGGGTGATTTCAATACCCGGCTCGAAGCCCACCAGGGACTCAGCCAGGTTCAGGATGCGTTCGATGGCCAGCGGGGAAAACAGGCTCGGGGTGCCACCGCCGAAGAATATGGAGCCCAGCTTGCGCCCCTGCACCCAGCCAAGCTGGCTGCGCAGATCCCGCTCCAGCTGATCCACATATTCGGCCTCAGGCAGCTGCGCGTCGGCACGTTCGGTTTGACTGGCATGGCGGATATCCACATGTGCGCCTGCGGCAACCGCAATAGCGCCGGTGGCGACCTCATGCGAGTTGAAATCACAATACGGGCATTTGCGCACACACCAGGGGATGTGCACATACAGGCTGAGAGGCGGAAGCTTGAGGGCCGGGAAATCTTGACTCACGGTATTCAACTCAAAGCAGCTTCTTGCCGGCATCTACATTATGGAGCTTGTCTGGCAACACCATTTCCTCGTGCCACAGCTGCTCGAATTTCTTCACCGCCTGGGCGCGGTGGCTGAGACGGTTTTTCAGCTCCCGCGGCAGCTGCGCGGAAGTGAGTTTTTCCGAAGGCACATAAAACAGCGGGTCATAGCCGAAACCCTGATCGCCTGCTGGCCGGTTGAGGATCAGGCCGGGCCAGTGCGCAGTACACACCAGTGGCACCGGATCTTCCGGGGTGCGCACGAAGGCCAGCGCACAGTGGAAGGCAGCGGTGCGCTTTTCCGCGGGGACGCCCTGCAGGGTTTCCACCAGTTTGCGATTATTGTCTTCATCACTGGCGTCGGCACCCGCATAACGCGCGGAGTAGATGCCTGGCGCACCATCAAGGGCATCCACCGCCAGGCCCGAATCATCCGCCAGCGCCGGCAGGCCACTGGCGCGGCTGGCATGACGCGCCTTGATCAGGGCGTTCTCAATAAAACTGAGACCCGTTTCTTCCGCTTCCTGCTCGAGAAATTCCGATTGAGGCAACACGGCAATCTGCCAGCCCGCAAACAGTTGGGAAAATTCCTTGAGCTTGCCGGCGTTACCGCTGGCGAGAACGATCTTATCCATAAACAGAATTCAGGCTCCAAAAATAAAAACAGCGGGCATAACCGGCCCGCTGTCGTTTAACGCTTCAACTTCCGTCAGTTTTTGTGCAATTGTCGGCGGAAGGTCAGCTGTTGTGAGCTGCCATCCGGCATGACCAAGTCGATGTTGAAAGTAAGGCTTTCTTCATTTTCAAAACGCAGGGGGGCAAGGTAGTAGACCGCATCCTGATCGCGAATTTCCTTGAACTCGAGCGGACGAGACTGCTGGATAAGATTGGTTGCATTACCGGATACGCCGGCACTCGTGCCCTGTAAATCACCCTTTTTACTGACGGAAATATTCACGAAGGCGCGGTCCCGTGCACGCACCAGGTTGTACTGGCGGGCCACTTCGGGAGGGATGAAATCACTGTTGAACACCGAGTAGGTCACCCGGTAGTCGCCAAAGTCTTTATGGCTTTCAATAATTTTGGCACCTTGGGCCGCAGCCGCAGCGGCCCACAGCAGCAGGGCCATGGAAAAAAATGAAGCAAACAGACGTTTCACGGCGTCCTCCTTATGTCCTGAAACCGGCCCCCTCCCGAGAGGCGGCGCGTTTAACAACTTTCTGCCTCTAATATTAGCGAGTCAGATGGTAAATCGCCGTTTCTCCAAAAAGATTCGGCAAGAAATCCTTCAAAACCCCTGAAACCGGGGATTCAGAGACTACCTGACGGTGCAGGATTTGCCAGCCGTGTTGCCGACAGAGCACCTCAAAGTCTTTGAAAGTACAAAAGTGAATATTGGGTGTGTCGTACCATTCGTATGGTAATAAGTCGGATACCGGCATACGCCCGGAAACCGCCAGGTGCCAGCGCGCCTTCCACTGGCCAAAGTTGGGAAAGGTGATAATGCACTCACGCCCCACACGCAGCATCTCCTCCACCACCAGATGCGGGAAGCGCAGCGTCTGCAGGGCCTGTGTCATCACCACGGTATCGAAGCTCTGGTCGGCGAAATTTTTCAGGCCGTTGTCGAGGTTCTGCTCAACAACATTGACCCCGCGCTCGATACACTTCTGGATCTGGTCCGGGTCGATTTCCAGGCCATAACCGCCGACCTGTTTTTCTTTGGACAGCCTTTCCAGCAATGCACCATCGCCACAACCAAGGTCGAGCACCCGCGTCTCGGGCGCAATCCAGTTGTGAATAATATCGAGGTCTTTACGAATCATGCCGCCACCTCATTTTCGCGCTTGCTGCTTTTCTCGCTGGCGACATTGTTCATATATGCGGAAAACAGGTTTTCGTAACGCGCATTGGGCAGCAGGAAAGCATCGTGCCCCATGGGCGACTCCACCTCCGCATAGCTCACCGGGAGGTTCGCGTGCATCAGCGCGTCGGCAATCTCACGGGAGCGCTCCGGGGCAAAGCGCCAGTCCGAGGTGAACGACACCAGCAGGAACTTGCAGCGGGCATTGGAAAACGCTTTTACCGGATCATCATCGTACTCGCGGGCCAGATCGAAATAATCCAGCGCGCGCGTCATCAGGATATACGTGTTGGGATCAAAACTGCTGGAAAAGGTATCGCCCTGATAGCGCAGGTAACTCTGTACCTGAAACTCAACCAGCTCCTCCACACCCTGCTTGAAGGTACCGGAGCGCAACTCGCGGCCAAACTTCTTGCCCAGGCCATCATCGGAAAGGTAGGTGATGTGTCCGATCATCCGTGCCACGGCCAGGCCATGGCGCGGCAGGGTTTCCTCTTCCAGATAGCGTCCGTCGCGGAAGTCCGGGTCGGAGGTGATGGCCTGGCGGGCGGTCTCGTTAAACGCGATATTCTGCGCAGACAGCTTCATCGCCGATGCAATCACCACGCAGTGGCGCAATCGATCCGGATATTCCAGCGCCCAGCGCATGGCCTGCATACCCCCAAGACTGCCGCCCACCACGGCGGCCCACTGCCGGATGCCCAAATGGTCGGCCAGCTGAGCCTGGCTGTGCACCCAGTCGCGCGCGCGCAGCGGCGGAAAGTCCGGGCCCCAGGGCTTGTCCGTCTGTGGATTGATCGATGTAGGGCCGGTAGAACCGTGACAACCGCCAAGGTTGTTCAGGGCAACCACAAAAAACTTGTTGGTATCGATCGGCTTGCCGGGACCAATATAGTGATCCCACCAGCCGGGCCGCTTGTCATCTTCGCTGTGATATCCGGCGGCGTGGTGATGGCCAGAGAGCGCGTGACAGATAAGCACGCCGTTATTCTTGTCGGCGTTGAGGGTGCCGTAGGTTTCATACACCAGCGTATATTCATCCAGCACCCGACCGCAGGCCAGTTTGAAGGGCCCGGGGAAAGTGTGGCTCTGGGGCTCGACGATACCGACCGAGTTTGCCGGCAGTCCTGCCGGCTTTCCTGAACTGGGAGTTTGCGCTTCCGTGGTCAAAATCTTTCGCATGTGGTTGCTGGGCGGGGCGCCAAGTTTACGAAAGGTAGGGGCGGGAGTACACCGCAGTGACCCCATTACCCCTAAAGCGATTTAATGCGCAGGAGTGGACAGCGGGGATCGCCCCCACTGCCCTGGCAAACCACTACGACGTAGCGGGCGCCTTCAGTGGGGTCACGTTATTGGCGACCGGCGCGGGTGGAATCGGCTGGGGCGCGGCCTGGGTCTGCTTGAGCAGATCTTCCAGCCCTCCCAACGCGTTGTGGTTGCGCACCAGCTCCTCTTCCAGCGCGCGCAGGTCGGTGCGCTTGCTCTGGGTTTTCTGCTTCAGCTCGGTGAGCTTGATCAAATGGCGGTTTAGCAGGTGCTTCTGGTACTGCACATGCTGCCGCAACGGCTCGAGTACGGAATCAAGCCAGCCATCCACCGCGGAGATCATCTGGCTGTACATGCGCCCTACCTCGTTCGCCAGCGTCGCCACAAAGCGCTCGGTCAGGCGGTTGCGCCGGGCCAGCAGCAACTGGGGCGAGCGGCGCAGTTGCGCAGCCTGGCGATGCAGGCCGCGCAGCGCAGCGCGGAAGCCGGCAATATCCAGGTGTTGCTCGGCGGAAATGATGTTGTTCAGCGTGGAGCGGTCGTAGATGGCATCCACCAGACGGTTTGCCTGATCCACTTCGCGCTCAAGGTTCGCCAGCTGGTGTTCCACGCCGCCCATAAATCCATCGATGGCGCGGGCCAGGCCGAGAGGGGACCAACGCTCGTTCAGTGCGCGACGGGTCTCGTCGATGAGCTGCTGCAGTTGCTGGCTGGAAACCGGAGCCAGCAGTGAGGCGCGCTGACGAGCAAGCATGCGCTGGCTGGACTTCAGGGTGAGCAATTCCTGGTGGCAGAACTTGTGCTGCTCCTTGGCGGTTTGATGCAACTGCTTCAGCTCCTCGACCTGCTCCGGACTGGTCGCACCGTGGCGCTTCAGGTGCTCAAGTGTGGAGCGGCCGCTGTTCAGGCGGCGCTTGAGCAAATCGCGGGTGTCCGCCATGAGCGTCAGCGCCTGATGCAGTGAGCGATGATTGGCCACCTTGTCGCGATGCTCCATCAGACGTTGCACCAGCAGCTTTTCAAACTCACCAAAACAGCTCTGCTGCAGCAGCACCGGATCGCGCTCGGCGCGGGCCAGCAATGCTTTTTTCGCGGATACGCCCACTACGTTTTCCTGTGGAAGGTCTAACAGCTTGCTCACCTCGGCGCGCATCTTGCGCAGCATCTGCTCGGCGTCTTCGTCCGGGTCATCCCACAGCACGTCGATCTTGTTCAGCAACGCCATCACCGCAGTGCCGCGATGCTCTTTCAGCGGCACCAGGTGGGTCTCCCACATATTCAGGTCAGTCCCACTGACACCGGCATCGGCAGACAGCAGGAAAGCCACAGCCTGGGCACTGGGCAGTGTGGATAGGGTCAGTTCCGGCTCGTTACCGAGGGCATTCAGCCCGGGGGTATCGATGATGCGCAGCCCCTGCGCCAGCAGCGGGTGCGGTAGTGAAATCAGCGCATAGCGCCACGCCGGGATCTGTACCAGGTTGCCGTTGGCATCCAGGTGACGACGATCGAAGCCGTAGCGCGCGGCCTCTTCCGGGGTCACGGCTTTGCTGTCGGCGACCTTCATCAGGGCATTGCGGGTGGCTTCGGCATCGTCCGGGTCGAAGTCAAAATTGACCCACTTCTGCGGAATGCGGCGAAAACTCTCGAGGCTGGTATTGGTCGCCAGGGTCTCGATCGGCAGCAGGCGCACGGAAGCCTGCGCCGAACCGTCACTGAAAATTTCCGTTGGACACATGGTGGTGCGGCCCGGGCGCGAAGGCAGCAGACGCTTGCCGTACGTGTGCGACAGCAGTGCATTGATCAGCTCGGTTTTGCCCCGGGAGAACTCGCCCACAAGGGCCACGGTAAACTGGTCTTCCACCAGTAACTGGCGTGCCTGCTGGACAACCTGGCGCGCACCAGCGGAATTGGGAAAGTGCTCCTCCAGCCAGGAGTTGAAGTAATTCAACTGGCCATCAAGCCCCTTTTTCCAACGGTCGTAGTCGGCAATATGCTGGCGCAAGGTCACATCTTCCATTTTTTGGGGTTCTTATTGTTTACAGCTAGGGACATTTACAGAGTTGCGGAGCATTTTCCTGCATGCAGGCAGCAAGTTAAAGCCTGTTCGCAGAGTTTCGCGAACTGGGTAGGGGCCAGGCAGTATTTGCGGGGCGAGAAGGAGAGAGACTGACAGCTAAGTCAGCTTGGGAGCCGACGAACGCGGCTCCCGGCATTGCATTAAAAGGGGATGTGCCAGAACAGGTTGTACACCAGTTGCGGCATATGGGCGCTTTGCGCAAAACCCACCAGTAGCTTGTCGGCAACCGTGAGCAGAATAAATACAAAGATTGGGCTGATATCGATCACCCCCAGCGGCGGGATGATCTTGCGCACCGGTGCGTAGACCGGCTCCAGCACCTGCCGCAACAGCATCAGCGCCGGATGGGTGCTCTGCGGCGCAACCCAGCTGACCACAATGGAAATCAGCATACCCACAAACAGGATGGCGATCAGCGTCATCAGCACACCGAGCAGCGACCACAACAGCGCGCTCAGGGGATTCAGCAAGCCCGCTCCGGCGAGAAAGCCCGCTCCGATAATCATCACCCACCCCACCAGCAGGGCAAGGACCAGGGAGGCCATGTCGATGCCAAACAGGCCCGGCACAATTTTTCGCAGTGGGCGCAGGAAGGGATTGGTGACCTTGACGATGCCCTGGGATAGCGGGTTGTAAAAGTCTGCCCGCCCAACCTGCATCAGAAAACGCAGTAGCACCGCAAACAGGAACAGAATGCCGATGGTGGCGAGAATGAAAACGCCGATATTACTGAAGGTGTTGACCATCAAGAGTCCTTTTATTTATCGAGTTCTTTAGCCATCTCGGCCGCACGCGCGGCACAATCACCCATGGCCTGCTCCACCAGTTGCGGCAGCCCGCCCTCCTGAAAGCGTTTGATCGCCCGCTCGGTGGTGCCATTGGGAGACATGACGTTGCGTTTCAGTTGCGCCACATCCACATCCGCCGCCACCGCAAGTTTCGCCGCGCCCAGTGCGGTTTGCAAGGTAAGACGCTCGGCGTCGGCGCGATCCATGCCGGCCTTCTCCGCCGCGTCGATCATGGATTCCATAAACTGAAAATAGTACGCCGGGCCGGAGCCGGATACAGCAATAACCTGGTCAATGCCCGATTCCGCTTCCACCCACTGCGCGATACCCACCGCATCCGCCATCTGCGTGGCAACGGACTTGTGTTCATTGGTCACCCCCTCGCCCGCATACAGACCGGTAACACCGGTACCTACCAGCGCCGGGGTATTGGGCATGGCGCGCACGATGGGGACGCCCGGCCCCAGCCAGCGCTGGTAAGCCGCGAGCGGAATGCCTGCCGCCAGTGTGATCACCAGGGGTTTGCGGGCACTCACTTCACTGGCGATGGTTTCGCACAGCGCCTTCATGACCTGCGGCTTTACCGAGAGTACGACGACATCTGCATTCTGGATCGCCGCCAGGTTGTCGGTGCTGCCGTGCACGCCGGTGCGGCTGCAGAAATCCTTGAGCTTGTCCTGGTTGCGGCCAGTGGCGACGATCTTATCCACAGGGTAGCCGCTGGCCACCATACCGCCGATCACCGCACCGGCCATATTGCCGGCACCGCCGATAAAGACCATTTTTTGATCAGACATGCAGTCCTCGGGTTCTGTTCAGGAAGTTATTTTCTGGCACCAAAGATATCGGTGCCGATGCGTACGATCGTGGCGCCGCTGAAAATCGCCGCCTCCATATCGCCGGACATTCCCATGGACAGTGTATCCAGGGGCTGATCCGGCAGCTGTGCTTTCAGTTCTTCGAGCAGCCTGGCCAGCTGTATAAAAGGTGTACGCTGGTCGTCATTCGCCCCACGGGGCGCGGGAATCGCCATCAACCCGCGTAAAGTCAGGTTCGGCAGCGCCGCCACCGCGGCGGCCAGCTCCGGCAGTTTTTCCGGAGTGACACCGGATTTACTGTCCTCTCCGTCAATATTCACCTGCAGGCACAGGTTCAGCGGCGGCATGTCCGCCGGGCGCTGTTCCGACAGGCGACGGGCGATTTTTAGCCGTTCCACCGTGTGCATCCAGTGAAAGTGCCCCGCCACATCCCGGGTTTTGTTGGACTGCAGGGGCCCGATGAAGTGCCAGATGATGTCGCAATCCCGCAGCTCGGCCTGCTTGTCCAGCGCCTCCTGCAGGTAGTTTTCACCAAAATGGCGCTGCCCCGCGTCATACGCCACCCGCAGGTCCGCGGCCGGGCGCGTTTTGGATACCGCCAGCAGCGTGACGGAATCGGCTTGTCGGTCACAACTGCGACAGGCTGTGACAATCCGCTCAGCAACGGAATTGAGGTTTTCGGCGATCGACCCTTTGCGCATATACTGGGACCCAACTTTTGCTCGGCGGGCATTCTATGCGCTCATTGCCCGCACGTCATATCAGAACAATAAGGTAGCAGTATGGACATTACAGAACTCCTCGCCTTCAGCGCCAAGCAAAACGCCTCGGACTTGCACCTCTCGGCAGGTCTGCCCCCGATGATCCGGGTAGACGGCGACGTGCGCCGCATCAACCTGCCTCCGATGGAGCACAAGCAGGTTCACGGCCTGATCTACGAGATCATGAACGACAAGCAGCGCAAGGACTACGAAGAGTTCCTCGAGACCGACTTCTCCTTCGAAGTCCCGGGCGTGGCGCGCTTTCGTGTGAACGCGTTCAACCACAACCGCGGCGCCGGCGCCGTATTCCGGACCATTCCCTCCAAGGTACTCACCATGGAAGACCTGGGGATGGGCCAGGTGTTCAAGCAGATCTCCGACACCCCCCGCGGCCTGGTTCTGGTGACCGGCCCTACCGGTTCCGGTAAGTCCACCAGCCTCGCGGCAATGATCGACTACATCAACGACAACAAGTACGAGCACATCCTCACGGTCGAAGACCCGATCGAATTCGTGCACGAATCCAAGAAGTGCCTGGTCAACCAGCGGGAAGTCCACCGCGACACCCACGGCTTCTCCGAAGCACTGCGCTCGGCACTGCGTGAAGACCCGGACATCATCCTCGTGGGTGAGATGCGGGACCTCGAGACCATCCGTCTGGCGCTGACCGCCGCGGAAACCGGTCACCTGGTATTCGGTACCCTGCACACCACCTCCGCGGCCAAAACCATCGACCGTGTTGTCGACGTGTTCCCGGCGCAGGAAAAAGCCATGGTGCGCTCCATGTTGTCGGAATCCCTGCAGGCAGTAATCTCGCAGACCCTGCTCAAGCGCAACGGCGGTGGCCGTGTGGCCGCCCACGAAATCATGCGCGGCACCCCGGCCATCCGGAACCTCATCCGCGAAGACAAGATCGCGCAGATGTACTCCGCCATCCAGACCGGGGCCAGTGTGGGCATGCAGACCATGGACCAATGCCTGCAGGACCTGGTGGAAAAACGCATCATCAGCCGAGAAGTAGCGCGCGAAAAAGCGAAAATGCCGGAGAATTTCTAAAATGGAAATCGAACGACTCCTACAATTGGTCACCGAGAAAGGCGCGTCCGACCTGTTCATCACCGCCGGTGTGCCCGCCTCCATCAAGCTCCACGGCAAGATCGCCCCTGTCAGCACCTCGCCTCTGACCCCGGAAAAAGCCCGGGAAATGGTCGTCAGCATCATGAACGACCGTCAGAAGAAAGAGTTCGCCGAGAACAAGGAGCTCAACTTCGCTATCTCCGTGCGCAACGTT
The DNA here is from genome assembly GCF_009931115.1 of Microbulbifer hydrolyticus. NCBI lineage: Bacteria > Pseudomonadati > Pseudomonadota > Gammaproteobacteria > Cellvibrionales > Microbulbiferaceae > Microbulbifer > Microbulbifer hydrolyticus. The sequence continues at coordinate 4,003,872 of NZ_CP047491.1, forward strand.
GGCCGCTTCCGGGTATCCGCCTTCTTCCAGCGCAACCTGGTCGGCATGGTGCTGCGTCGGATCGAGACCAAGATCCCGACCATCGACGGACTCGGCCTGCCCGAGCAGCTGAAAGAACTGGCCATGACCAAGCGCGGCCTGATCATTTTTGTGGGCGCGACCGGTACCGGTAAATCCACCTCGCTCGCTTCCATGATTGGCCACCGCAATGAAAACTCGAAGGGTCACATCATCTCCATCGAAGACCCGATCGAATTCATTCACCAGCACCGCGGCTGTATCGTGACCCAGCGTGAGGTCGGCCTCGACACCGAATCGTTTGAGACCGCACTGAAAAACACCCTGCGTCAGGCGCCCGACGTTATCCTCATTGGTGAGGTGCGCTCCCGCGAGACCATGGACCACGCCATCGCCTTCGCCGAAACCGGCCACCTGTGCCTGTGTACCCTGCACGCCAACAACGCCAACCAGGCGCTGGACCGGATCATCCACTTCTTCCCCGCTGACCGTCACCAGCAACTGTGGATGGACCTGTCCCTCAACCTCCAGGCCATGGTCGCGCAGCAGCTGGTACCCACGCCGGACGGCGACGGCCGCCGTGCCTGTCTCGAAATCATGATCAACACCCCGCTGATGTCGGACCTGATCCGCAAGGGCGAGGTGCACAAAATGAAGGAGCTGATGAAACGCTCCACCGAACAGGGCATGCAGACCTTTGACCAGGCACTGTACGAACTCTACGACCGCGGCGAAATCACCTACGAAGACGCCCTCGCCCACGCCGACTCCGCCAACGACCTGCGCCTGATGATCAAGCTCAAGTCCGAATCCGACGCCGAGTACCTCAACAGCGCCGCCGACGAACTGAGCCTCGCCAGCGATACCGATAGTGGCGGCGGTCCGCAGATTTACTGATCGATCAATGATTGTGACGCAAGGGCTGGGCACAAAGTGCTCCGCCCTTTTTTATTTCTGCTTTACGCGTATGCCTGCCTCAATCAAAACCTGAGACACATGTTGATCAAGAAACTTCAAGAAATAGCATTCGTCATCGCAGTGGCTTCGCTATTCATTGGCTGCAACGATTCCAGCTACGCAGACCGTATCTTCGTCAACGGCAACATTCTTACGCTGGACGAAAAAAATTCTACGGCAAGCGCGCTCGCCACAACCGATGGAAAGATTTTAGCGGTGGGGACTGACGCCGAGATACAGGCGCTCATCACTGACGACACCGATGTAGTCGACCTCGATGGAAAGACTCTGCTGCCCGGATTTATCGCCGCCCATGAACACCCGGCGATCAGCGCGGTGTTTCGGAATTTTCTCGACCTGAGTGGTTTTACCCACGGCACAGCTGCAGAGGCGTGGCGCGCACTGGAGGCGGAGGTAGCCCAGACGCCAGCCGGCGAATGGATTTATGCCAAGGGCCTGGACCCGGTACTGCTGGCCGGGTTGGCAATGCCCACGCGCAGTCAGCTGGACCAGATTGCGCCAGACAATCCGCTGTTCATTCTCGCCCAGAGCATGCACACCGCATGGGTGAACTCCGCAGCGCTGAGCGCCATGGAAATTGACGAGAGCTCTCCAGTGCCCGGCGAGGGTTCTTACTATGGACGGGATGAAAATGGACGCCTCAATGGCATACTGGTGGAGAAGCCCGCGCTGGAGCCGTTTATTGCGTCGCATAAAAATCCGCTGAAGGTCACCGCAGCCTATGAAGCGGAGCTGGATGACCTGCGCAGTGCCGGCTATACCAGCGTCGCCTCACTGGGGTTCAATGTACCCGCGTGGCTGGCGAAGTGGGCATCCAGCGATGATCTGCAGCCCCGCATTCGTCAGTTTTTCTATTATCGCGGGGAGAACCTCACCAGGCTGGAAGGTTCTCCGAAAAAGGAGAGCGATTATTTCCGCGTGCTCGGGGCAAAGTTCTGGTATGACGGCTCCCCGTACAGCGGCAGTATGGTGGTGGACCAACCCTACCAAGACAGCGACCTCAGTAAGCAACTGGGTATTGCCCACGGCAGCCACGGCGAGCCGGTCATTGGCGCCGGGGAATTTCGTGCACAGCTCCATGCGCACCACCAGCGCGGCTGGCAAACTGCAACCCACGTGCAGGGCGACCGCGCCGCGCGTGAGTTTCTGCAGATTCTCGAAAAAGAATTCGACAGCCTGTCACCGGCCGGCCGCCAGCAGTTTATTGCCCGCCGCCACCGGCTTGAACACGGTCTGCTGCTGAAAAAATCCCAGCTGCCCGCGCTGAACAAACTCGGCGTGACCCCCAGCTTCCATATCAACCATCTCTACTACTATGGTGATGCGCTGAACGGGCAGTTACTGGGCGCGCAGCGAGCGCAGAGTGTGCTGCCGGTGAAAACCGCGTTTGAACTGGGCATGCACCCCACCCTGCATGCGGATAGCCCGATGTTCCCGGCAGACCCTTTCAGTCTGATGCAAACAGCCATTACCCGCAGCACCCGCACAGGTACCGTGCTGGGCGCCGACGAGGCGCTGACCCCGATTCAGGCCCTGCGCGCGATGACCATCAATGGTGCCTGGCAGCTGGGAATGGAAAAAGAGATCGGCAGCCTGGAAACCGGCAAGTGGGCAGATTTGGTGATTGTGGATCGCAACCCACTGCAGACACCAGTGGCCCGGTGGCGCGACATTCAAGTGGTGCGATCGATGATTGGCGGGCGCGACTAGCGTTCCTTTGCGGGACCTTGCGCCCCTAGGCCATCTCTTCCAGCAGGGATTTGATGTTGCCCTGCAAGCGGCGTGAAACCGGGGGCGTCTGTGCCGTGCCACTCAGTGTCACCACATAGCCCCCGCTGTGTTTTTGCAGCCCGGTAATGTATTCGACGGCCACAATGGCGCTGCGGTGCACGCGCACAAAGCGCTCGCCAAACTCCGCTTCCAGTTCTTTCAGGGACTCGTCGAGTACGGTCTCACCGCCACTGTGGTGGGCGATGACGTACTTGTCTTCGGCGACAAAGCAGCGGATGTCATCCACATCCAATAGCTGCACACCGCGGCGGCTCACCGCCTTTATCTGGCGGCGGCCACCGGCGTGTGATGTGCGAGGGGCTTCCGCGTGCAGAATTTGCCGCTGCGGCTTGCTCAGTCTTCTCGCCTGGGCAATCGCCTGTGCCAGCTGTTCCACACTGACGGGCTTGAGCAGGTAACCCGATGGAGCAACCGCAAAGGCAGGGAGCGCAAACTCGTCGTGGGCGGTGCAGAAAATGATCGCAGGCGGGTTGGGTCGGTTGGTGATCTGGGTCGCGAGTTGGAGCCCGTTTTCTCCGGGCATTTCGATATCCAATAACAACAGGTCCGGGTCGAGTGAATCCAGCTGTTGTAATGCGCTTTCCCCATCGGCAGCTTCTCCCAGCAGTTGGCAACCATCAATAGACTGCAACTGTCGGGCCAGTCTGGCCCGCGCCAGTGGCTCGTCGTCGACGACAAGCACCCCCAGTGGACGTTCAGCGGCGCTCATTGGGCCACCTCCGCAGCTGCTGGTGCTGTTACTGGCTCAGTTGTTCTGGTTTCCGCCCCGGCGTTTAACGGCAGCCGCATTTCCACGCGGTATTTTCCGTCGCGTATCTCCGCACTGAAGCGAAAACGATCGCCGTAAAACGCTGCGAGACGCTGGCGAATATTTTCCATCGCCATACCGTTGCCAACGTGGGCATTGCGGTTATTTTCCGTCTCAAAATCTGCAACAGGATTATGAATCGACAATAGCAGTTCGCGTGTGCGACTGCCAATGACATTTTGACGACCAGCCAGCTCCTGACGGATCGCAATTTCTATCTCGCCGCCGCCGCGCAAACGCGCCACTCCGTGCAGCACCGCATTTTCCAGTAATGGCTGCAACAGCATGGAAGGCAGTTGCGCCTGCTCTGACAGGTCGCCGATATGCCACGAGGTTTGCAGCCGATCACCGAGACGAAGGGATTCTATTTCCAAGTAGTGTTTCGCCAGCGAAACTTCCTGCTCAAGCGGCACCATTTTCGAGTCCGCGAGTGAAGCGCGGAATAATGCCGAAAGATCTTCCACCAGCTTTTCCGCGCGCTCCGCATCCACCGCAATCAGGCTGGCGAGGCTGTTCATACTGTTGAACAGGAAGTGCGGGCGAATGCGTGATTGCAGCGCTTCGATACGCGCGCCCAGTTCCGCCTTTTGCTGGTTGTGTAATTGTTGCTGCACGTACGCATAGCGCAGTACCACACCCGCACAAATCGCGCCCACCAGCAGGTTGGCCAGCAGTGTCCAGTAATCGATCGCGGTACCCGCCATATCGGCCAGCCACCAGTGCTGCACCAGCAACACGCACGCGAGCACCACAAGCACCGTGGTGTAGCTCAGTGCGGCGGCAACTTTGTGCGAGCCGCGGGCGAGCCGTGGGCGCAGCCGGCACAGGATGGCGGCAGACGGCAGGATCGCCCACTGTACCGTGAGAGACACCAGCCCCAGGCGCTGCCAGTTGAACGGGTTGAGCCCATCGGTGGCCAGCACCAGTACCAGTGCCAGCAGCTCGCCCATCAGCACCAGCACGGCGACACTGGTCACGCTGCAGAGGTCCGGCAGGAAGGGGGCATTCTCTGGACGCGCAGAATCTTTGCCCCCGGGGGCAATTTCACGAATTTGCTGCGCTATAATGCCCGCCGCTTGCGCGGGCCGGGAAGATGTCATACCACGTTATCTTTATTCTGGTTCCGCTCTTGAGACAGTGAAGATACCGCCATCCCGGATCGACTTCCATATCCCAACCCATATTCGACCAGAGGCAGCATGAGCAACGATAACTCCTCCGCAAACAATCCCGCAGCCAAGCTCTGGGGCGGCCGCTTCAGTGAAGCCACCGATGCGTTCGTGGAGCGCTTTACCGCCTCGGTGATGTTCGACCAGCGTATGGCACTGGAAGACATCCAGGGCTCCCTGGCCCACGCGCAGATGCTGTCGGAAGTGGGCGTGCTGACCGCAGACGAGTTCCAACAGATCGAGGGCGGCCTCAAGGACATCGCCGAAGAGATCCAGGCCGGCGAATTCCCGTGGTCGGTGGAGCTCGAAGATGTGCACATGAACATCGAGGCGCGCCTGACCCAGCGTATCGGCGCCACCGGCAAGAAGCTGCACACCGGCCGCTCGCGCAACGACCAGGTGGCAACCGATATCCGCCTGTGGCTGCGCAACCGCATCGACCTGATTGCCGCCGAGCTGACCCGCCTGCAGACCGGTCTGGTGGACCTTGCCGAGAGAGAAGCCGACACCATCATGCCCGGTTTCACCCACCTGCAGAGTGCACAGCCGGTCACCTTCGGCCATCACCTGCTGGCCTGGAACGAGATGCTGACCCGCGACTACGAGCGCCTGATGGACTGCCGCAAGCGCGTCAACCGCTCGCCCCTGGGCGCCGCGGCCCTGGCCGGTACCAGCTACCCGATCAACCGCGCGCGCACCGCGGAACTGCTGGGCTTCGATGCCCCCACCGAGAACTCGCTGGACTCTGTGAGTGACCGCGACTTCGCCATCGAGTTCTGCGCCTTCGCGGCGCTGCTGCTGACCCACCTGAGTCGCGCCAGCGAGGAGCTGGTGCTGTGGACCTCCAGCCAGTTCAACTTTATCGACCTGCCGGACCGTTTCTGTACCGGTTCCTCGATCATGCCGCAAAAGAAAAACCCGGACGTGCCGGAACTGGTGCGCGGCAAGACCGGCCGTGTCAACGGCCACCTGATCGCCCTGCTCACCCTGATGAAGAGCCAGCCGCTGGCCTACAACAAGGACAATCAGGAAGACAAGGAGCCGCTGTACGATGCCGCCGACACCGCACTCGACTGCCTGCGCGCCTTCGCCGACATGGCCCCGGCATTGAAGCCGAAGAAAGAAAACATGCTCGCCGCCGCCGGCAAGGGCTTCTCCACCGCCACCGACCTCGCCGACTACCTGGTGCGCAAGGGCGTGGCCTTCCGCGATGCCCACGAGATCGTCGGCCAGTCCGTGGCCTTCGCCATCGACAAGGACTGCGACCTCGCCGACCTGAGCCTCGCGGAACTGCAGAAGTTCTCCGACACGATCGGCGATGACGTGTTCGACGTGTTGACGCTCGAGGGCTCCGTGGCCGCCCGCGACCATATCGGTGGCACCGCGCCGAACCAGGTGCGCGCGGCGTGTGAGCGCGCGCGCAAGCTGATTGCGTCCCGCTAATATCCCATCGGCGGGCCGCAAGGCCCGCTGCCATAATTCGTCATAATTCCTCCCGCCGGCTGCCACTTTCCGATTTCCGTGACCCGCTAGACTCCCTCCAAACCAAAAAAGACCAAACGCAGGGAGAGTCCAGCCATGCGCAAATACCTGATGCTCGGCATCACCGCCTTCGTCATTGCCATCTACCTCACCAACGCCTCCTGGCTCGCAGAGAAACGTAGCGGAAAACCAACATTGATATCCCATCGCGGCGTTTACCAGACCTACGACCGCAAAAACCTTGGGCGCGACGATTGCACCGCGATCCGCGTTTACGAACCCGAGCACGAATACCTGGAAAATACCCTCGCCTCCATGCAGGCGGCCTTCGACTATGGAGCAGATATCGTCGAGATCGATGTGCACCCCACCACCGATGGCGAATTTGCCGTATTCCACGACTGGACCCTGGATTGCCGCACCGAGGGCAAAGGCACCACCCGCGATCACCCGATGAGCTACCTCAAGACGCTGGATATCGGCTATGGCTACACCCCGGATGGCGGCAACACCTTTCCGTTCAGGGGCAAGGGCATTGGGCTGATGCCGACACTGGAAGAGGTATATCGGACATTTCCCGGCAAACGGTTTCTGATCAACATTAAAAGTGGTCGCCCCAAAGAGGCCGTACAGCTGGATAAATACCTGCGCCAACGGCAACTGCCGCCGAGCGGCCCGCTCATGGTGTATGGCAGCGAAAGGGTGATGGAAAAGATGCGCGAACTGCGCCCGGACGTGTGGAGCTTCAGCCGTGAGAGCGTAAAAAACTGTAGCTACCGCTACCTGTTACTGGGATGGACCGGATACGTGCCGGACGCCTGCCGCAACGGCGCCGTGGTTGCACCGAATACCTGGCAGTGGGCGCTGTGGGGCTGGCCGGATCGATTTATGCAGCGCATGGACGACGCCGGCGCACTGGTAATGGAGCTGGATTTTGCCGGGCGTGGGCGTGGCATGCACGGCATTTACAAACCCCACGATCTGGATTTTCTGCCGGGGGATTATCGCGGGGCGCTGTGGGTAGAGAAAATCGAAGTGATAGGCCCACTTGCAAAAACGAAATTCGGAACCGAAAAGTAGACTGTGCACCCAGAGTCGACGCGAAATCTATTCACCCATTCAGGACTCTCCGGAGTCCCCGTCTTTCTCCTGAACCTCCGTCACCACCTTCTGCACCAGCTTCACCCGACCAGACTGTACCAGTGCATCGCGCAGCACATATTCGATCTGCGCATTCAGGCTGCGCAGGTCGTCGTCCGCCCAGCGCTGCATTGCCGCCAGCACCTGCTCGTTGATTCTCAGTGGAAACGCTTTCTTTTTTGCCATGAGTATAAGAGGGGGATCAGTAGAGACTGCCGCTGTTGATCACCGGCTGCGCCTGCTGTTCGCCACAGATGACCACCATCAGGTTGTTGACCATATTCGCCTTGCGCTCTTCATCCAGTTCCAGTGCGTGGGACTCCGCCAGCGTGGCAATCGCATCGGTGACCATCTCCACCGCGCCCTGCACAATCAGCTTGCGCGCCGCCAGTACCGCACCGGCCTGCTGCTTGCGCAACATGGCCTGGGCTATTTCCGGCGCATAGGCCAGGTGGCTGATACGCGCCTCGATCACCTGAATACCGGCGCGACCCAACCGCTCCTGTACCTGATCGCGAATTTTTTCCGCAATACTGACAGGGTCGCCGCGCAGGGAAATCGCCTCCTCACTGTGGTTATCGTAAGGATGTTCATTGGCCACATTGCGCAGCGCCGCCTCGCTCTGGATGGTGACGAAACTCTCGTAGTCGTCCACTTCAAAGTAGGCTTCCGCCGAGTCTACCACCTTCCAGACCACCACCGTGGCGATCTCAATCGGGTTGCCGTTGGCATCGTTGACCTTGAGCTTGCCGCTCTCGAAATTGCGCACCCGCAGTGAAATGGGCGTGCGCTTGAAAATCAGCGGGTTGGTCCAGCGCAGCCCGGTGGTGTGTTCAGTACCCACGTATTTACCGAAAAGTTGCAGGATCTTTCCCTGATTGGGCGCCACCATGAACAGGCCGTGCCAGCAGAATGTGACGATCACAAACGCCACCGCCCACAACGGCACCGCAAAGAATTGCGTCGCCATCAGACTCCGCACCAGCATACCGGCGGTGAACAGTTGCAGCAGCAGAAGTACCACCAGCATCCCATAGCCGCTCACGGTGAATGCGCGTTTTTCCTTGATCATTGTCATCTCCATGTTCTCCATATCCGTGTTGTCCGCTTCGACATAGTGACATCACTTTGATATCAAATTAGCGTCATGTGATCACAGAGTCAACCCGAGTCGGCATAAAGCTGTGCAGTCATGGCGCCCAATACAGCCGCCGCGGGCGCAATCGCACGGTTAGCGCCAGCCCTGGTGGCGAAGAAGTGGCAATGGGGAAATCGAAGCCGTCGACCAAAGCGTTCGGCCAAACAGCGATAGATAGAAGTGTCCCGCCGGGCGGCGGAAATCTGGGGACGGGAACGGGCCCAGGGCCCGTCACACAGTGCGGGCGATCAAAGCCCGAGGGAAACGGCACTCCCCTGCTGCTCGGTCAATACGCGATCCAGCAGCGTCGGCAGATCCTCCCCGGTGGTGGAGCACTTCCACCCCGCTCTTTCTCCAGAAGGTTGGAAACTCAGGTGAAAGCCCCCCGAGCGCGCCGCTACCCACAGCTCCTGCACCGCACTCTGGCGCGACAGAATTACCTGGGTACCGTTGTCCTCCAGGGTAATCGTCAGCACCGAATCCGCGCGTTCATAATCCATGTCCACGTCGCACTCATCGAGCGCATCCTCGATAGCGATCAGGGTTTCTTCGATTGCGGCGTTGTAGGCAGCATTTGAGGCTGTCTGGGTCATAATCTCGTTACTACTGTTACGGTGTTGCAATAAGGCTTGGGTCGCTATACTAGCAGGCTTTTCCAGTCTTCTCGTACCGCGTTGTGCGGCAGGAAACCCGATGCGTATACCGACCACTCCCCTGGTACTGTCACTCACCCTCGCCGGTGCACTGACCGGCTGTGGCCAGAAAGGCCCGCTGTACCTGCCGCAGGACCCGGCTGCGCCGACCCCCTCGAGTGTTCCCGCCCGCGGCGCCAGCAGCCAGCCGCCCGCGGCCACCACCGGCCAGCCGCAGACGGAAACCGGCGAGAAAGACCAGCCGGCACAGGCAGACAAAAATTCAAACCGGGCAAACCCGGAGCAACACACGGAAGCAGAAGCAGTATTCAAATGAACGATTTCCACTACCAGCAGGGAAGCCTGTGGGCCGAGGGCGTCAGCCTGGAACAGATTGCCGAACAGTTCGGCACCCCGACTTATGTATACAGCCGTGCCCATTTCGAGCGCCAGTACCGGGCCTATGCGGACGCCCTGGGCGATCACCCCGGCATGGTCTGCTACGCCATCAAGGCCAACAGCAACCTGGGTGTCCTGTCCGTGCTGGCGCAACTGGGGGCGGGCTTTGACATCGTTTCTGCCGGTGAACTCGAGCGAGTTCTGATGGCCGGCGGCGATCCCGCCAAAGTGGTCTTCTCCGGTGTGGGCAAGACCGCTGACGAAATGCGCCGCGCGCTGGAAGTCGGCGTGCACTGTTTCAATGTGGAATCCGAATCGGAGCTGGAGCGGCTCGAGTCCGTTGCCGCGGAAATGGGTACCGTGGCCCCGGTGTCCCTGCGGGTAAACCCGGACGTGGATGCCAAGACCCACCCGTACATTTCCACCGGGCTGAAAGAAAACAAATTCGGTATCGCCATCGAGCGTGCGCCCGACGTGTATAAAAAGGTGGCAGCCTCCAGCAGCCTCGAGGCCGTCGGTGTGGATTGCCATATCGGCTCGCAGCTTACCGAAATCAACCCGTTCCTCGATGCACTCGACCGGCTGCTGCTGTTGATCGACCAGCTCGCGGAAAGCGGCACCGTATTGCAGCACCTGGATCTGGGCGGCGGCCTCGGCGTGCGCTATCGTGGTGAAGAACCGCCGGAGGTGAGCGACTACCTGGGAGCCGTGAAAGAAAAACTCGAGGGGCGCAACCTGGCCCTGGTGCTGGAACCCGGCCGCTCCATTTCCGCCAACGGCGGCGCGCTGCTGACCCGGGTGGAATACCTGAAGCACACCGAAGACCACAACTTCGCCATCGTCGACGCGGCGATGAACGACAACCTGCGCCCTGCGCTGTACCAGGCGTGGCAGGATATCGTGGCGGTCACGCCGTCCAATGCCGCTCCCGAGAGCTGGGACATCGTCGGCCCGGTGTGCGAGACCGGGGACTTCCTCGGCAAGCACCGCCCGCTGGCACTTGAACAGGGACAGTTGCTGGCGATGCTCTCTGCCGGCGCGTATGGTTTTACCATGAGCTCCAATTACAATTCGCGCACCCGCGCAGCCGAAGTACTGGTGGACGGCGACAAGACCTACCTTGTACGGGCGCGGGAAAGCTTCACGGATCTGGTGCGTGGTGAATCCACGGTGCCAACCAAGGACTGACGGAACACAAAGCCATGCGCCTCAAATTCACCAAAATGCACGGCCTCGGCAACGACTTCGTGATGGTCGACGGCATCACCCAGCGGGTGAAGCTGTCACCGGAGAAAGTCCGCCAGATCGCCGACCGCCATATCGGCATCGGGTGCGATCAGCTGTTGCTGGTGGAAGCGCCGCGGGACCCGGAAGCGGATTTCCGCTACCGCATCTACAATGCCGACGGCAGCGAGGTGGAGAATTGCGGCAACGGCGCGCGCTGTTTCGCCCGCTTTGTGCGCGACCGCCGCCTCACCAGCAAGGAACATATTCTCGTCGAAACTGCGGCGGGGACCCTGAAACTGAATATTCAGGGCGCGGACCAGGTTAGCGTGGACATGGGTGAGCCGGTGCTGGAGCCCGCAAAGATTCCCTTTGAGGCCGACATCCAGGCCGAAACCTATCCGCTGGAAGTGGATGGCGAAACCTATAACATCGGCGCCGTCTCCATGGGTAATCCGCACGCGGTGCTACTGGTCGAGGATGTATTGAAGGCCCCGGTGGAGACTCTCGGCGCAATTATCGAGCGCCACCCGCGCTTTCCCGCCAAGGTAAATGTCGGCTTTCTGCAGATCGAAGCGCGCGATCGCGCGCGTCTGCGTGTTTTTGAACGCGGCGTGGGCGAGACCCGCGCCTGTGGCACCGGTGCCTGTGCGGCCATGGTCTCGGCACGCCTGCGCGGCCTGGTGGACGAGGAGCTGCACATCACCCTCCCCGGCGGCACCCTGACAATCCACTGGCCCGGGCCCGGAGAGCCGGTTACCATGACCGGACCCGCCACGGCGGTATATCACGGACAGATAGCACTCTGAGAAACCATCCCGGAAACCCAAGCCGGAAGCAACCGAATATAACAATGACCGAACACAGCGACGCCCCCCTGATCGACAGTGCCGTCGAGGCCAGCCTGGAAAAGCAGCAAGCCAGTGACAACGAAAACCAGCGCAACAGAAAACTGCTGTCGCGGCAGGTGGCCCGCTACCTGATCCAGAACCCCACCTTTTTTGCCGAGAACATGGAGCTGCTGGAAAACATCCAGCTACCCAGGGAGTCCGGCAAGACGGTGTCACTGATGACGCACCAGACCAACCTGCTGCGCGAGCGCAATATCGAAATGCGCCAGCGGCTGGACCAGCTGCTGCAGAATGCACGGGAAAATGATCAGCTGTTCCTGCACAGCCGCCGCCTGGTACTGGCGCTGCTGGAAGCACGCACCGTGGCAGAAGCCGGTGACGCCCTGCTGAAAAGCTTCAAACAAGACTTCAAGGTAGAGGTCACCGCGCTGACCCTGTTCGGGCCGCTGCCCGGTTCCGGCAAGCAGCTCGGCGATGTACGCAGCAGCGCCCGTACCAGTGCCGAGACCGCGATTGGCTCTATCCTGCGCAACGGGCGCACCGTGTGCGGCACCCTGCGCCCGACGGAAACTGCCTACCTGTTCGGCAAGCACGCCGACAGGGTCGCCTCCGCGGCGGTGGTGCCCCTCGCCGACCAGCTGGGTGTCCTCGCCGTGGGCTCCAGTGACCCCAACCACTACCGCTCCAGCCTGGACACCCTGTTTTTGTCCTACATCGGCGAAATCCTCGAACGGCTGCTGCCCAACCTGCTGGTACGGAGCTGACCGATGCAGCTGGCTGCAGCGACGGATGCGTTCCTGCTGCACCTGCAGCAGAAAAACCTCTCGCCCCACACTCAGGCCGCCTACCGCCGCGACCTCGACAAGCTGCAACAGCTGGCGGACGAGGAACAGCTGGCTGAACTCCACACCCTCGATGAGATGCGCCTTCGCAGTTGGCTGGCGCGCCTGCACCGTGGCGGCCTGTCCCCGAAAAGCCTGCAACGCTGGCTCTCCGCCGTGCGCACCCTGCTGCGCTTCTGCGTGCGCGAGGGCTGGCTGAAAGCGAATGTCGCGGAGGGACTGCGGGCGCCCAAGGCGGCCAAAACACTGCCCAAGCTGCTCGATGTGGACGCCGCCGCGCAGTTCGTGGAAAGCCCGCGGGGAACGGGCGCAGACGGCGGGGATGACCTGCTGACCCTGCGCGACGCCGCGATACTCGAACTGTTTTACAGCAGCGGCCTGCGCCTGTCTGAATTGACCGGGCTCAACTGGGAAGACCTCGACCTGCGCGGCGGGGAAGTCCGGGTGACCGGTAAAGGCAACAAGACCCGGGTGTTGCCGGTGGGGCGGCACGCGCGCCGCGCACTGGAAGACTGGCGTCGCCACGCGCCTTCAGCCATCGCCGACGCACTGGGTGCAGACCCGGTATTTACCAGCGCCAAAGGTCGCCGTCTTGGCAACCGCGCGGTACAGCAACGCCTGGCCCATTGGGCCCGCGCCGGTGGCGCCGACCAGCGGGTGCACCCGCACATGCTGCGCCACTCTTTCGCCAGCCATATGCTCGAATCCAGCGGTGACCTGCGCGCGGTGCAGGAGCTACTGGGGCACGCGGACATCAGCACCACCCAGATCTACACCCACCTGGATTTCCAGCACCTCAGCCGGGTCTACGACAAGGCCCACCCGCGGGCGCGGAAGAAGGATTAGTCCGAACTCGCGCCGGTCCCCTGACTATGGCGTATACCAGACCGGCGATGAATAGGCCCGCTCCTGAATGGTGGTGGGAACCCCATCCGGCAACTTCACACCAAAATATTTCGCGTCATATGTGGTCCACCGGGGGGTAGGAATCTCCAGCACCCTTACGTAATAAAAGGCGTGTTGATCGCTTTTGAAGTCAGGATCCTTCCAGTGTGCCTGCAGAAAGGGCGCACCAATACTGTTGTTGTAGGAGGCGGCTTTTACATCCACGGTATTGCCCACGGGTTTGCGCGCACGACCATCGGCACCGATTTTGCGCCCACCGGAAACCGCAACGTCGTACACTTTTTCGTGCAGCTTGCCATCGGCGCTCCGCCAACCCTTGACGATCTGGATACGATCGAGATTCGCGCCGTCGGGGTCACGTAGCGCCCGCACCAGAAACGCCGGCGCCGTGTCCGACCGGCTCAGATCCCCACCCATGGGCACGCCTTTCTCGTATCCATAGCGGGCAAAATCGGATCGGGACAGATCGTTTTCGGTAAAGTCGTACCCAGCAAACACCCGCACAACCATGCGCGTTCCAGTGGTGGCGTATACCTCCTTGCGCGCCATCGCATCCCACAGCGCCTCGCGTGTATTTTCCCGCGCCCACACGGCAGCGAGACCGGAGGCGCTGGCCTCATAGTGGCGAATTGCATAATCACGCCCCTTGGGGTCGGGCTGGTAGCCGGTAATTTTTTCCTCGAACCGTATCTCGTTAGCACTCGGCTCGACCACCGTTGCCTTGCCGAAGAAATTGTCTTCTGCGGTGGTGGCGAGTGACGTGTGAGAGTCGGTACTGCCAATCATGCCGAACTTGTACGGGTTGGCCCCCAGCTCCACCGTATCCGCCAGCCCCTGCTTGAGCGCTTCGCGCGCGTATTCCCGGGGAATCATTTCTTCGGTTTTTATAGCCGCAAAACTACCGCGGTCCCAGATTTCGTAGTCGGCAAACTCGTCGTTTGGCGACAGCATCGGATGTGTCTCACCCGTGCCCTTTATCTGGGTTACCTCATACAGTGGCTCCCAACGACTGCGGCGCTCGGCATAGCTTTTATCCAATGGCTCACGCTTGGTCAAAGTGACCCGATCGAACATCAGCCCATTGGAGAGGTTGCCATTGTGCGGAATCGCCAGAATTTTACCGCCAGTCTTCTTTTCGTAATTGGCCATCCACTGCCAGAGGTCTTCCGGATCTTCCGAGTCATAGGCAGACATGGGAACGACTTGATCGGCCTTTTGCTTTCCATCGCGAAAAATCAGGTTGCGGTGCAGGTTGCTGCCAGCGGGAGTGGAGGTCCACTCATAACCGATAAAGGCGGTAAACAGCCCCGGCGTGTTATGTTTTTCTGCAAAACCGGTTATCCGCTTCCACATCGAATCGAGCAAACCTTCGATACCGCTCAGAGGGTCATCGCGCTCTGAGACTTGCGCGCCCCACATGGCATAAGCTTCCCCTGCTTTTCCCGCTTTGGTGAGATCGTGCACCTGCTTTCCCCATTTGTTCGCCAGCAGACGCTTGTCGGATTCAGTAATCAGGGGCGACAAGCCCAGGTTCTCCGCATGGTCGGCAACCACAAGAAAGTCCAGGGGGCGCTGCAAGCGGGCACGCACACCGGTGCTCGATGTGACCGTTTCCCCCTTGGCGAAACGGTAAGCGGCGTCTGGATCGAGCGTATTGCCGAACATACCCGCATCGGTTGAATAGCTGGTATGCAGGTGGGTGTCGCCGAAGAAAACGCGATTGGGAAAGCTTTGCTCGGGATACGGGGAATAATCGACATCCGGCGGCGGTGCTTCTTGTGGCGCATCCTGCGCCACGCTGCCCATCGCCGTTAGTAGAGCGATCCAGAAAAGAATCACCAGTGTAAAGGTTCCACCCCATCCTGTTCGCATTACGCTTTCCATGCTCACATTGCTTTCGGTTAATGGAGTAAATTCTAGACTACCGCCGGGCCTGGCCTAGCGCACAATAAAAAACCCGGTTCGACACAAATACACCTGTGTCAGAACCGGGTTTCAGTACATAGCGACCGCTATAAAAACGCGGATTACGCTGCCGTCAGATCGGCCGGCTGCCGTACTTCGGCTGCGGCTTGCGCGGCGGGTCTGCCGATACATCCGGTGCCACCTCATTGATAGCACCACCACTGGCGAGGAAAGCCTCGACTTCGGCACTCAGTTGACTGCGGGCCCGATGACGGGAGGAAAGTGTGCGCTCTTCGCCGAAGTCGTCATTGTCTTTCGAGCGAGCGCTGGACTGGTCGTCTTTCATGTCAATTTACCCTGTAACTTGATACCCCTTGTTACAGAGGGAATACCCCTGCTGCCGCAGATATTTCCCGGGAAACCCGCGCGGGCTGAGCGGACCTGCTTCGGAGATTTGTCTCGGCACTCGCTTCAGCAAAAATGCCAATCCAAAACTGCAAACCAAATCCGTCGGCCGGAAACTTTCCTGCGGCGAAATATTTATAGGCAGTGTCCAGACAGCCTGCCAGAAAAGGTTCCCGAATTCGGTAGAGTTTTTTTGATCGATTTTTACCCGATTTATTGCGCTTGGTTATGCAATTTCTAGCGCCACAACTTTGATGACGCTCACAGCATCAAATATATTTGTCCGCCACTCGAACGACTGACTCAAATTGCTCGAATTTCAGGCACAAAAAAGCCCCGCACGCGGGGCTTAGAAAACACTGTGTCGGATTCTTTGATCAGACCGCTTCGCTGCCGGTTTCGCCGGTGCGGATACGGATGACTTCTTCGAGCGCAGTGATAAAGATTTTGCCGTCACCGATCTTGCCGGTCTGCGCGGCTTTGGTGATGGCTTCAACGGCACTGTCGACCATGCTGTCGTCCACCGCCAGTTCCAGTTTTACCTTGGGCAGAAAGTCCACGACGTATTCAGCGCCGCGGTAGAGCTCGGTATGACCCTTCTGGCGACCGAAGCCTTTGACTTCAGTAACAGTCATGCCCTGTACACCGACTTCGGACAGCGCAGTGCGCACGTCGTCCAGTTTGAATGGCTTAACTACAGCCGTAATCAATTTCATTGGCTTATCCCCTGATTATGTTTCTTGCGGGCACCGGCCCGAAAACCGGTGCCGGAAGATTCTTTTGCCGCCGGGGGGAGTGGTCCCAGTCACCGGCGGCCATCTTATGAGCGCTTACTTGCTCATAAATTCCGGATAAGCTTCCATTCCGCACTCGGCCAAGTCAACACCTTGCTGCTCTTCTTCCTCGGTAACACGGATACCGGTGATGAGCTTGAGGGCGAACCAGACAGCGAAGGAGGCGGCAAATACCCATACGAAGATGGTGGCAGCGCCGATCAGCTGACCGCTGAAGGAAGAGCCGTCGTTGGTAACTGGTACCAGCAGCAGACCCAGCAGACCAACCACACCGTGCACGGAGATAGCACCAACGGGATCATCGATCTTCAGCTTGTCCAGGGTGATGATGGAGAATACCACCAGGATACCGCCCAGGGCGCCGAACAGGGTTGCCTGCAGGGCAGTCGGGGTGGAGGGCTCAGCGGTAATGGCTACCAGGCCGGCCAGGGCGCCGTTCAGCAGCATGGTCAGGTCAGCTTTGCCGAACAGGATGCGACCGGTGATCAGCGCGGCTACGGCACCACCAGCGGCGGCAGCGTTGGTATTCAGGAACACCATGGCCACGGAGTGTGCGTTGGCAGCATCGCCCAGTTTCAGAACGGAACCACCGTTGAAGCCGAACCAGCCCATCCACAGGATGAAGGTACCGAGGGTAGCCAGCGGCAGGTTGGCACCGGGGATGGCGTAGATTTCGCCGTTCGGACCGTATTTACCTTTACGAGCACCCAGCAACAGTACGCCAGCCAGAGCAGCAGCGGCACCCGCCATGTGAACGATGCCGGAACCGGCGAAGTCGGAGAAGCCCAGGTCGCCCAGGTTGTACAGGCCGAATACTTCAGCACCACCCCAGGTCCAGGAACCTTCCATCGGGTAGATGAAGCCGGTCAGGGCAACAGCGAATACCAGGAAGCTCCACAGCTTCATACGCTCAGCAACTGCACCGGAAACGATGGACATTGCTGTAGCGACGAACACTACCTGGAAGAAGAAATCGGACGCACCGGAGTAAACGGAATCGCCTTCGAATCCATTTTCTGCGGAGGCAGCGAGTACACCTTCGAGATCGAAGTCCTGAATGCCGTTCAGCAGCCAGCCGCCGTCGTACATGATGGCGTAACCGCTAACGAGATACATGGTGCACGCGATCGCGTACAGAGCCACGTTTTTGGTAAGAATTTCAGTGGTGTTCTTGGAACGCACCAGGCCCGCTTCCAGCATGGCAAAGCCCGCTGCCATCCACATGACCAGTGCACCACACACGAGGAAATAAAATGTATCAATTGCGTACTGCAATTGAAAAATTTGATTTTCCATTTTTCGCTCCGTTTAACCCAAACTTTCCCGAGTTGCCCCGGCAGTTATTGTCGATTGATCAAAGAATCGTTCTGGCAATCTGTTCTGTTATTTAGATCGCTTCCGCGCCGGTTTCACCGGTACGAATGCGGATTGCCTGCTCAAGGTTTGCAACAAAGATCTTGCCGTCACCGATCTTGCCGCTTTGCGCTGCAGTGCCGATAGCTTCCAACACAGAATCTACCTGGCTGTCTTCAACGGCGATCTGCAACATGGTTTTAGGCAGAAAATCCACCACATACTCGGCTCCACGATAGAGTTCGGTATGGCCTTTCTGCCGCCCAAAACCTTTGACTTCGCTCACCGTGATGCCTTTAACACCAGCCTCGGCCAGTGCATCGCGCACTGCGTCGAGCTTGAAAGGTTTGATAATTGCGGTTACCAGTTTCATGGTCTCCCCCTAAGATGAGAGCCCACTCAGAGAGCGGGCCCAATTCGTTTTGTCTGTTACCAGCTGTATGAAGCACCAGCCAGTACAGTCGGCTCACACCAATCGGTGTAGAAACATTCCTGGTCGCTTACATCGGTTCCTACCAGAGAAGCGCTCAGAGCCAGACCGCCAAACTCCTTGCCAACAGACACGGAGTAATCGATGTAGGAATCCGATCCATCCAGGAAGATCTCTTCATCAAACAAGTTCAGGCCAGCGCTCAGGTCCAACGAGATATCGTTCGCCAGACTGAAGGAGTAACCGGCGCTCAGATAGTAGAAAGCACCACTTTGCAGCCAGTAGTCGTCGGAGTAGGCGAAGCCCAGGCTGGCGTCGCCGAAGCTCAGGCTGCCGTACACTTCCTGGTAATCTTCATCCCAGTCACTACCGTGGTAGGCGTAGTAGATGTAGCCCACGTCGTAGCCCACGCCGCCCGCAGTCTCGCCGGCATAACCGCCGTAGAAGTCCTGTTCGAATTTGGTCTCGTCTGCGCCGTAGGCGAAGTCCACCTGGGATGCCCAGGTACCCAGGTAAACGCCGTTACCCATATCGAGGTCCACGCCGCCCTGCACTGCCGGGCCGGTGTCGGTCTGGGAAATACCGCGGAAGCGGTAGTCGCTCACCACGCCAACATTGGCGCTAAAGCTGGGACCGTCAGCAGCAGTTGCTGCACCGCTAATGGCCATGGCCAGTACGCTTCCGGATACGAGGGCGGCAACTTTGTTATTCAATTTGATTCCCACTTTTGGTTCTCCTTGATCTCTGTGTGAAATGCTCGTCTTACTTTTTTTATATCTGCGGCGTTGACCACACCGGGGAGACGGTACCCGCCGCACTCGCCCAGGCACTTCACTGAAGACCTATCCCCTGCCTCCATTGCCAGGGCGATTTGCACAGGGGTACTTGCAGAGTTAGTGCCAACTTTAAAAACTCTGCGGGAAATCAGCGGGTTAGGTGGGTTTGTGGACGTAAAACCAGCGTCTGGAACGGACCGGTCAGAAAATTTGCGCAAAAACAGTGCGCACCAAAATGGAACCCGCACCACCAGCGAGCACAGTGCCGGTGCGGCTCCTGTGGCGTGAACCATGTCGGCGCACGGCAATCACTGCTTGGTCGGAAAACCCCGCTGCGGTACTATTTCGCTTCGTTTTAAAGCGGTTTCTTAGTGGAGAATTGCGCGTGGCCCGGGATAAATTGCAACAGTTATTAAGTGAGCTGCAACAACAGGGGGCAGTCATCAGCAGTGACCTGCGCGATGCACTGGAAGTCGCGATGGGTAAATTGCCACTGGTAAGCCAGCGCGAATTTGACATCCAGGCAGCCAAGCTGGCGCGGGCGGAGGAGAAGCTCGCACAACTGGAGGCGCAGGTCCGGGATCTAGAAAGCCGACTGGACGACTGATCCGCGCCGCGCAGTGCCGGCCAGTTTCAGGTCAGACTGAATTTCACTGACGATTGTTTTAGGGAAGATTGTTTTCAGGGAAGAAAATGAGCCTATCCATTACCTACGCCCGCGCACAGCTGGGCATTCAGGCACCACTGGTCACGGTGGAGACCCACCTCGCCAATGGGCTGCCCGCATTTAATATTGTCGGCCTGCCCGAGGCTGCGGTGCGCGAGAGCCGCGACCGGGTGCGCAGCGCCATCGTCAACAGCCATTTTGAATTTCCCCAGCGGCGCATCACCGTCAACCTGGCGCCGGCAGATTTGCCCAAGGCCGGCGGGCGCTACGACCTGGCCATCGCCCTCGGCATCCTCGCCGCCTCCGGGCAGGTGCCCGGTGAGACACTGGAAAGCTACGAATTCATCGGCGAACTGGCGCTGTCCGGCAGTCTGCGCCCTATTCCCGGCGCGCTGCCCGCGGCGATGGCCTGCCGCGACAGCGGCCGCACTCTGGTCACCGATAATGAATCAGCGTGTGAGGCCGCGCTGATCGCCACCCCGATCAAGGCCGCATCCACACTATTACAAGTATGTGCGCAGCTGCACGGCCGCGAGCCGTTGCCGGATGCGGTACAGGACGCCGAGCAGGATGCCGTCATCTGCGCTGACCTCGCGGACGTGCGCGGCCAGCTGAAAGCCCGCCGCGCGCTGGAAGTGGCTGCTGCCGGCTCGCACAATCTGCTTTTTTACGGCCCGCCCGGTACCGGAAAGACCATGCTCGCCAGCCGCCTGCCCGGTATTTTGCCGCCTTTGACCGACCGCGAAATGATCGAGGTGGCCGCGCTCTACTCCAGCGCTGGTCTCGACCGGGTGCGCCAGCGTCCGTTCCGCGCGCCACATCATTCGGCCTCACCGACGGCGCTGGTCGGCGGCGGCAGCAACCCGCGTCCCGGCGAGATCAGCCTCGCCCACCGCGGGGTTCTGTTTCTGGACGAGATGCCGGAATTCCCGCGCTCCGCCCTCGAGATACTGCGCGAGCCGCTGGAAAACGGTGAGGTGCGCATCTCCCGCGCGCGCGCCCAGGTCACCTTCCCGGCAGACTTCCAGCTGGTGGCCGCGATGAATCCCTGCCCCTGCGGTTATCTCAGCGAACCCCGCTGTCGCTGCACCCCGGACCAGATCGACCGCTACCGCAGAAAACTGTCCGGCCCGTTGCTCGACCGCATCGATATGCAGGTGGAAGTGGCGAGCATGAGCGCGAGTCAGCTACAGGACGCTCCGGCGGGAGAAAGCTCGAAAACCGTTCGCGAGCGCGTACGAATCGCGCGGGAGATCCAGCTGGACCGGCAGAAAAAAATCAACGGGGAACTGGCTGGCGCTGAACTGGATGAATTCTGCCAGCTTGGCAGTGCAGAGAGCACTCTGCTGCGCGCCTCGGTGGAAAAGTTGGGATTGTCCGCGCGCAGTTATCACCGGGTATTGAAGGTCGCGCGCACGCTGGCGGACTTGTGCGGGCGGAAAGAAATTGGCACAGGGCAGATTGCCGAGGCGCTGGCCTACCGCAATCTGGATCGCAAAACCGTCATGCCCGCTTAGGCATGGTGTAGCCACGGGCATCCAGCCTGTACAGCACATGCTCCTGCATCGGGTGCCCCGGTGGAAGCGCCGGATGCAGGAAATTTTGTTCCTGCATCATGCCGAGTTTTTCCATCACCGCACGGGAACGCACATTTGCCGGCACGGTAAATGAAACAACATCGGCCAATCCCAGTTGCTCAAACGCTACCTGCAGACTGGCCCGCGCCGCCTCACTGGCATAACCCCTGCCCCAGGCATCCGCGGCCAGTCGCCAGCCGATTTCCACCGCTGGCGCGAACGGCATATCGTCGGCGACATGTTTGATCCCGACAAAGCCGATAAATTTACGATCTTCCAACCTTTCAATCGCCCAGAAACCCCAGCCATATTTTTCGATATGCCTGATCTGGCGATCGATCCCCGCATCGCTCTCCGCGCGCGTCAGGGTCGCCGGAAAAAATTCCATTACACGGGAATCCGCGTTCATTTGCGCAAAGGGCTCGCGATCCGCGTCCTGCCACTGACGCAACTGCAACCGCGCAGTTTTCGGTTCAATCCGGTCAGTCATTGTTGTCGGACTCTTATTTCCCCACCTTATCGGTCGAGGAGTTCGTTGCTGCAAGAATTTCTTTCGCTGGCGCGACCAGGTAATGACACATGTCAAGCCACTCCACGGGCTCAGGATAGATTTGCTTGCGATACCCGAGCTTTTCATAGAGCGCCAGGGCGCGCTGATTCTTTTTCAGCACAAACAGGGAACTGCGGTTCAATCCAAATTCTCGACATCCCTGCGCAACCAACCTGGATATCAACTGGCGTCCCACACCCAGGCCTCGCACGGCTGGCGCAACGATTAACCTGCCCAAGTGGCAGCAATTGAGACGGTTGTAGTATTGCCCGAAGGCCACTGCACAGCCTGCAGCATCCTCCAGCACAAAGCTGGGAAGCTCGCGCCAGCAACAATCTTCGGTGAAACTCCGGGCGTCAAAAGGGAAGCGAAATCGTGGCCCACCCCACTGCCGGCACTGGGCTTCCGAATCTATCCACCCCATCAGTTGTGACAGATGTGTTTCGGAAAAACGGGTAAACGCCAGATCAGCCCCTTGCATCGCTATTTTTTCTTAGCCTGTACCAGCCAGCGGTCCAGCTGGTCGGCAAATGCCTTGCGCTCCTGCTGGCCCAGCGGCGGCGGACCACCTGTATGCACGCCGCTGGAGCGCAAGGTTTCCATAAAGTCACGCATATTCAGGCGCGCGCGGATATTCGCCTTGGAGTATTTCTCGCCGCGGGGATTGAGTGCGGTGGCATCCTTGTCGATTACCTCCGATGCCAGAGGTATATCCGCAGTAATCACCAGGTCGCCGGCCTCGCACTGGCGAACGATTTCATTGTCCGCCACGTCAAACCCGGAGGAGACCTGGACAGCGCGGATATATTTCGACGGCGGTACCCGCACATACTGATTGGCCACCAACGTCATTTCGGTTTCGGTGCGCTCGGCAGCGCGAAACAGGATTTCCTTGATGACCGTCGGGCAGGCGTCGGCATCAACCCAGATTTTTGGCATTAATCGTTCTCTCTCGGTGGTGAGGGCGGTTGTTCATCTGCGGGGGCGCCCTCATCGCACTTCTTGCACGCAAGTTTGAATCCGAGCATCCGGGTACGACCTTCGGCCGTGGTGACCCAGGGGCGGTTCTGCCAGGGCGGGTCGTGGCGCACATGCTGGTTGTGGCCGCAGGCCAGCTGCGCCACCCAGTGGTCTTCGTCGTCGCGGTGGTAGCCGGTGATGGGTTGCAGCATAAAAAAGGCACCTCATTGAGGTGCCTTTATAGACAAATAAATGCGGGAGGTAAAAACTAATCTCCCGCGGGGGCCACCTGTGAGGGTTGTTTGGGGGTATCGGTCTTTTTCTTCCAGCCGGGCAGATTGCCGTTGATGAAGATGAGCAGGAACACCGCTGCGCCCAGCGCCGTCCACACATCGAACATGGCGAGCATAAAACCGATCACCAGGGCACAGACCATTTCCAGCGGCTTTTTCACCAGTGGCGCGGCCACCATGATGCAGGCGAAGGCGGTGAGTGCGAGGGTGAGCATCAGGGCGATGCCCATGATCGGTTTGATCAGGCTGATCCAGGGCCAGCACAGGTAAATCAGCGGCAGACCGAAGCCGTAATAGGAGCCGATACCGCTGTGCAGGTTACGCATCTTGTCCTGGCCGCGGCGCCAGGTCTGGATCACCACCGCGTGCACGCCGGTCCAGAGCACGCCCTGGTAGGGAAACAGTGGCGCGAATACCGCGGAAACGGCATTGCGCAATGCCACCGCGATTTCACTGCGCTCGAAGTTGGTGTCGATGGGGTCGTCTTCCCGCGCCGGCTGTGCGCTGTGGATCATTTCCGTACCGGTGACGAAATCTCCGAACAGAATTACGTAGGCAACGAATGCCAGCGGCAGGACTTCCAGATACATGGACGCCGGCGGCCAGCCGATACTAAGCGGAGACACCTTGGCCAGGGTCTCCGCCACCGGCGGCAGGAACAATCCCCAACGGATGTCGAACTGGATTTCACCGACGATCACCCCCACCACTGCAGCGGCCACAAACCCCGGCAACAGACCGAGACAGCAGACGCTATCCAGCCACTTGTGGCGGGTGCGCAGATCCTGCACCGGGGCGGAGAAGGTAAACAGCAGTGACACCAGAAGTGCGGTGATGGCACTGAAGGGATGGCTCTCGAACAGCGCCACGTCCTTGATAAACACCCGGTCTAGGGCGGATATGGCGGCACCAAAGATAATCCCCGCCTTCAACGCCACCGGCAGCGCGCTCATCATGCGGCGCGACAGTCCCGACAGACTGAACACCAGCGCTATACCCGCCAGGGTCAACGACAGTGCGGTCATCACCTGGAAGCGCTCCGGCCCCTCGGGATAGCCGCTGACGATAAAGGTGAGCACCAGCGGGAAGGCCGGGGTCAGCATGCCCGGGGCAAAGGGTTCACCGAACACCACAAACGACGCGCACAGCACTGTGTTGGCCAGCATCAGCAGTGCCAGCGCCTCCTCGAACGACAGGCCGAAGTAGCCGATCATCACCGGCGCCATGATCAGACTGGTGCCACTGGCCACCACCAGCCCCTGCACAAACTGTGAGGGAACAAGCTTCAGGTGCAGGAAAGGTACGCGGAAAGTAAAGGGCCCCCAGCGCCAGCCGCCGGATTTCGGGAGAGAGGAGCCCTGGCGGCCGCCCGGGGAGTTGGTCTGATCCATCGCTTTGCGCTCGTTATTGTTTTATCAACAACCAGCTTAGGCATGGCTCAGGGCGCGGGCCATTATTTGTCAGGTAATATGCCCGACAGCCTTCTATTCCGGCACCTGCGCGTGCATCAGGGGGCGGTACAGCAGCGGGTGATCCGACGGCACCGCTTCCAGTTCCAGATCAGTGACCACCCGCTTGCCGTCGTCGCGGTAGATCCTGCCCACCAGCAGCCGCGGCTGCACCAGTTGGGAGGTGGAAGACAGGGTGTCGTTGTACACGGTGAGGTTCACCACGCCCTCATCGGTATTCAGCGCCAGCGGGTAATCGCTGGTGTGGATAAGTCTGCGCGCCAGCTGCCGCCAGTTGTCCGGCAGGGTGCCGTTGGCCTCCAGTCGTTCCAGCATGGCCCAGCCACTGGGATCGTCGCTCTGCAGGGTTTCCATGGCCAGGTACAGGGCAAGGCCACAAGAGAGCGCCATACCGTTGTGCAGCTGCGGGCGCAGGCCATTGGGGCTCATTACCAGCTCGTACATGTTGGGTTCTTCCAGCAGCGCCGGATCGACCCTGGGCAGGAAGAACGCCAGCCAGGCGCGGTTCACCGCAATCACACGGCCGAAGTTGTCCAGCGCGAACGCGGGTTCCGGCTCGGCGCGACGCATGGCGTTCTGCATGGATTTGTTCATCCACACCGCCAGCTCCGGGGTCTCGAATACCGACTGATCGGCCGAGAATCCCGCCGCCGTCAGCAGGTAGGCGCGGTCGCGGGAACTCAGGCCAAAGCAGTCCGCCAGCGCCGCGGCCACCAGACGCGAGGGCTGGGAGCGCCCGGTCTCGAGAAAGCTGATATGGCGGGTGGAAACGCCGAGATCCTCCGACAACTGCTCCTGGGACATCCCGAGGGTTTTGCGCCAGAAGTGCATCATGCGCCCGAAGGCGCTCTCGCTGCGGGATTGATCCGCCAGGCTGGGCGATGTGTTGGTCTTCATAGTGCGGACCTGCGTTATCGGTTGTTCTTCTATTGTCTCCCCGAGGGAGGGCTTCTCGTCGTCGCGTTGGTCAATATAAATCCAATACCGGGCGCAGCCAACCCGGAGTGCGGCTGGTAGAATCACGATCTTTGTCGACACAATTCAGTGGCCCCCAGTGGCCCCCAGCAGTACCCGACCCAGTTGCCACTATGACCAAACTCAATCCCCGCCAGTCGGAAGCCGTAAAGTACATCGACGGTCCCTGTCTGGTACTGGCCGGTGCCGGCTCCGGCAAAACCAGTGTGATTACGCGGAAAATCGCCTATCTGATCGAACAATGCGGCTATCAGGCGCGAAATATCGCCGCACTGACATTTACCAACAAGGCCGCGCGGGAGATGAAGGAACGGGTTGGCAAGCTGATCACCGGCCCCGACGGCAAGAAATCCAAGGCCTCCCACGGCCTCACCGTGTCCACCTTCCACAACCTCGGGCTGAATATCCTGCGCAAGGAGTACCGCGCCGCCGGCTTCAAACCCGGTTTTTCCATTTTCGACTCGGAGGACGCCCGCAGCCTGATCAAGGAACTGATGCTGCGCGACGGCGACCTGGACACCGACCTGCTGGACCGGGTACAGAACCAGATCTCCAACTGGAAGAACGACATGCTGTCTCCGCGCCAGGCACTGGAGCAGGCCCAGAGCCCGGGCGAGCAGGCGATGGCGGTGGCCTATGGCCGCTACTGTGACGCCCTCAAGGCCTACAACTCGGTCGACTTCGACGACCTGATCATGATCCCGGTGCAGCTGTTCGACACCGACCCCGAGTTACTGCAGCGCTGGCGCAGGAAAATCCGCTACCTGCTGGTGGATGAGTATCAGGACACCAACAGCTCCCAGTACCTGCTGGTAAAAATGCTGGTGGGCAGCCGCGGCGGCCTCACCGTGGTGGGTGACGACGACCAGTCCATCTACGCCTGGCGCGGCGCGCGCCCGGAGAACATGAGTCAGCTGAAGCAGGATTACCCCAACCTGCGCCTGATCAAGCTGGAACAGAACTACCGCTCCACCAGCCGTATCCTCAAGGTGGCCAACCACCTGATCGCCCACAACCCGCACGAATTCGACAAGGCGCTGTGGTCCGACAAGGGGCTCGGCGACGAGATCCGCATACTCAAGGTGGCCAACGAAAACGAGGAAGCGGAGCGGGTGGCCAACGAGATCTTTCTGCAGAAGGCCCGTCGCGGCTGCAAGTTTATGGACTTTGCGGTGCTCTACCGGGGCAACCACCAGGCGCGGCTGATCGAGATGAAGCTGCAGGAAAACCAGATTCCCTACCAGATGTCCGGCGGTACGAGCTTTTTCGCGCGCGCCGAAATCAAGGACGTGATGGCCTACCTGCGCCTGCTGGTGAACCCGGACGACGACAACGCCTTTCTGCGCATCATCAACACCCCGCGCCGCCAGATCGGCACCAGCAGCCTGGAGGCTCTGGGCAACTACGCCAAGGGACGCGAGATCTCCATGCTGCGCGCCTGCTCAGAGATGGGCTTCAAGGAGCACATCACCGAAGCGGGCTACGAGCGACTCGACCGCTTCTCCCACTGGCTGGAGGGCGTAGCGCGCAACTGTCGCGACAACAGCCCGGAAACCGCCCTGCGGGAAATGCTCGACGATATCGACTATGCCGGCTGGCTCTCACAAAACGCCAGCAGCGAGAAAGTCGCCGAAAAGCGTATGGAGAATGTCTACTGGCTACTGGATAGCCTGATGAAGACCATGGAGGGCACCGACGATGAGCTGGAGCAGGACGTGCGACTGGAACAGGCCATTTCCAAGCTGATCCTGCGCGACATGCTCGACCGCCAGGAAGAGGAGGAAGCCACTGACAAGGTCAGCCTGATGACCCTGCACGCCTCCAAAGGCCTGGAGTACCCGCATGTGTTCATGATCGGCATGGAAGAAAACCTGTTGCCGCACCGCAACAGCATCGAGGACGACAATATCCAGGAAGAGCGCCGCCTCACCTATGTGGGCATCACCCGCGCGCAGAAAACCCTGACCATGACCCTGGCCGGCAAGCGCAAGATGTTCGGCGAAAACCAGGACACCACCCCCAGCCGCTTCCTGGAGGAGCTGCCGGAAGAGGACTGCCTGTTTGAAGGGTTTGGCAAGGCGACGCCGGAACAGAACCAGGCCAAGGGTGAGGAAATGCTGGGATCGCTGCTCAGCATGTTTGACTGAGGGGCCGAAGGCGCATGGAGCAGCAGCCGCGGCAGCCCACATGACAACCAGAAAGCAAAAAGGCCGCTCCCGGAGCGGCCTTTTTTATGGTTACAGAGTAAGCGATCGCTTACTTGCTGTTTTCCACCATGTAGTCGACAGCAGCTTTCACTTCGTCATCGCTGCAGTCCATGCACAGGCCACGGGCCGGCATCGCGTTGAAGCCATTGATCGCGTGAGTGTACAGGGTATCGATGCCCTTCTCGGCACGCGGTGCCCAGGCTGCCGCATCGGCGAACTTGGGTGCGCCCGCGGCACCGGTGCCGTGACAGCTGAAACAGGCCCCTTTGTACACTTCTTCACCGCTGCGTGTACCACCGGAGGAAGCGCTGGCTGCCGGCGCTGCCGCCGCACACTCATCGCCCTTCATGCAGGTCTTGCCCGCCGGCGCCAGACGCTCAGCGATCTGCTCATCAACAGACTGAGCCACGGCTACTGCCGCACCAGCCACTACGGCCAGTGCCGCTACAAAATTCATTACAACTTTCATCCATTCCCCCTAAAGGCCCTAGCCGGCCCGCAGATTCCGGCGATTTCGCCACAAACCTCTACCAATCAGCGGCGCATTATAAGCATAGCGCCCGCCGCTGCGAAGGCCTGCGCAGCAATAGTCCACCCTCACCGGCCATTTCCCTTTGCCCTGCCACACCCCTTCTGTATAATCCGCCTCCGCGCCGGGGTTACTAACCCCCTGAAATTTGGCGCAATTTCCGCCCGTAGCTCAGCTGGATAGAGCGTCGCCCTCCGGAGGCGAAGGTCAGAGGTTCGAATCCTCTCGGGCGGGCCATATACAAAAAAGGCCACCCAACGGGTGGCCTTTTCTTCGTCGGTGCCAAGCCAGCCGCCACAAGAGGCGGACCAACATTGGCAATGTCAAACTTGGCACATCCCCACTCGCCCTAGGCCTGCTCCCGTTTCTTGGCCCCGCAGCTCGAATTTCGCTCTGAGTCCAACTTGAAGCGGCGCTGATAGCGGGTGATTTGAATGTGACTGTTACTAGGTCCTGGAGGGCTCGACATACTGACGACACCGTGCCCTCCCTTCCCTAAGACCAGCTATAACCACTGATTCGTCACCAGGGGATACGAAAAGCGAACCCCGTCAATCGTAGTAGCGGGAAGACTCGATGAGATAGACTGGCTCAGAGAAGCGTGCCACCTAGTGAGTTATTTTCAATGTATTGAATGTAGATATTTAAAGGCCTAGATTCGACATGTGAAATCGATGAACACGCTGCAGCAGCTTAAAAAATCGGTCGCGCGGAAAATGTTCGATATTTTGCAACAGCAAGGCCATTGATGCTAATAGATAGCCTTCCGAATCATGCATATCACATTCGAGGAGGTCGCAGGCTTTTTTGACTTCGATCGAGTAAGCATTGCCGCGCACACGTAAATCAATACAAATTTTGACAAGGTCAAATATAGCGATACCTTTAAGATTTGAACCAGCCCAATCAATAACAGAGATTTTATACTTGTTATCTTTGGCATTTAATACATTTCCAACCCAAAGGTCATTATGGGCCATAGTAAAGACTGGCTTCCAGCTTTGGCTTTCGATTTTACCGATGAAATTATGGACTCTTTTATCCAGCGTTCCTTTTATCTCTTC
The DNA here is from genome assembly GCF_009931115.1 of Microbulbifer hydrolyticus. Classification (NCBI taxonomy): domain Bacteria; kingdom Pseudomonadati; phylum Pseudomonadota; class Gammaproteobacteria; order Cellvibrionales; family Microbulbiferaceae; genus Microbulbifer; species Microbulbifer hydrolyticus. The sequence continues at coordinate 4,033,204 of NZ_CP047491.1, forward strand.
AGATGATTGAAGCGCCTTAAGCGGGCTTATAAATACTTCTTCAAGCTCGGCATTCAAAGGTTTTTGTATGGTTTGATGGGTAGCGTTATGCAGCCAGGAAAGTATTTTTTTTCTCAGCGAATAACGTTGAAGTCGACCTAATATTTTATTTCCACTTAGTGGTTTTCTGTAAGGCCATAGTGCGAAGTTAAGACCGTTGATATCGCCATAGTCTAAAGGTGCCAACACCGCTTTCTTTTCGTCTCCCTGCAGGCTGGCTCGAATGTTACTCACTCGTTCGGCGCTTCTCCCTGCAAGATTACCAAACTCAGTCTTGCCGCAAATCAACACGGCTTCCGGTATTCTTTGCTTATTAAAAAGTAGAAATTTTGCTGTATCGTCTAGAACGGCTTTCGGCGCAGCAAGTGGCTTGATGTGCTCGATATCCCAATCATTCAGATTTTTTTTAATAATGGGAGAGAGTTTTTCTATTGCCTCGCTAGGCGCCAGTCCTTGCTCCATTAACAGAGTCTCCATTCTCTAAGGATATATTCGCGAAAATTTGCTTCGCAGAATCTCGTCCAGGCATTTGACGTAACACTAGCTACACGCTAGATTGGTCGATAATGACCCAGGTGCACGATTTTGTCCAGAATGGCGGCTCTACACTACGCCCGCATATGGTGAACCCTATTTAAGGGTTCTGCACAACCTATGATTTTCTGTGGGCGATTAGATTTATACGCTGAAATATAGTTTTACTCGATCGCTTGATAGACTTAGTAAAAGTGCGAATATCGATAATTGGCTTCGCGGCCTCTTGGCCTTTGGCGGTATCATTCGCAGCCTGAGAGAGTGAAGCCTCCAGTCTCATAAGGCTAACATCTGCAGGTGAAAGCTTCATAATAAGCACCGTTTTCGCTTAAGTTATTTTACTTAGGCTTTAGTATCGGCTTTGAGTATTACCGTTGCGTAAAAAAACCTTTAAGTTTATGTGAAGGTTGCGTCTTGATCCGGGCTCAACCCAAATCGAGCCTAATATGGCCCGGCCTGCGTTTGCAGCAGCCTTAGTTGAAGGTTGCGGATGCCTAAGTGGGATTTGTATCAGCCAACTCTTTTTGGCTACGGTATTCTGAATATTCCAGTATTTATCTGCCGCCGCACTTGGCGGTAATCCTTGGCGCAAATTTACCCCCCCCTAGGCCAAACAGGCCGCCCGTAGTTCAGCTGGATAGAGCGTCGCCCTCCGGAGGCGAAGGTCAGGGGTTCGAGCCGGAGGCGCGCAGCGCCGGAGACCAGCAACCGCAGGGAGCTAATCCTCTCGGTCGACGTCTCTCAATTTAGCCCATTCGACCAATCCCCATGCTCCACTCACAAAGGCATAACACTACACAGCCGCGACCAAACAAAGCGAATACTCTCTCCCTCCGTGACCGCCTCTATATTTACCCGAAACGGCAAGCGCTAAAATACCCTCTTATTATCCTCAACCTCCATCACCGGAAAACATGGCTCGCCCAAAGTACATATTCCAGCGCACCGTCAAACTCGCTCTATGGCTGGGCACCGCTTTTGCTGTCACCAGTACACTGCTGGTACTCACACTCCGCTGGGTCAACCCGCCCTCCTCCATGGTCATTCAGCACTGGCAAATTGAGCACGGCCGCAACGCGCAACAGGTATGGCAACCGCTGGAAAATATTTCGCCCAACCTGCAAATGGCGGTCATCGCTGCGGAGGACCAGAAGTTCCCGCAGCATTTCGGATTCGACTTCGGCTCGCTGCAAAAAGCCTTCAGTGAAAACCGCAAGCGCACCCGTGGTGCCAGCACCATCACCCAGCAGACGGCCAAAAATTTGTTTTTGTGGAACGGGCGCAGCTATGTACGCAAAGGCTTGGAAGCCTGGTTTACCCTGCTAATGGAGCTGCTGTGGCCGAAGCAGCGAATTCTGGAGGTGTACCTGAATATTGCCGAATTCGACGAGGGTGTTTATGGCGCAGAAGCCGCGGCGCGTCACCATTTCGGCAATTCTGCCCGGCACCTCAGCCGCTGGCAGTCCGGACTGCTGGCAGCCGTACTGCCGAGCCCCAGACGCATGTCGGCCAGCTACCCATCCGAGTATGTACAGGGCCGTGCCCATACCATCAACCGCCAGGCGCGACAGCTGGGCGGCGCTCGCTATGTCGATTCGCTGTAAATGTAAAAGCCGGGTAGCCTTCGTTATTACCACGATACTTCTGCCGATAGGTTCATTGCATTCAACGAAACGCTGGCCACTCGCCGCGCAAGCGGTCTAACTCACCTTCTTCTCGCCCCTCCTATACACACTCTTTCCACAACCTTTATCGACAGCCGGGGTTACCCACAGTTTCTCGGGGCAGACCTGTGAATATCGACTGGATATCCCCCAGCACCCTCGCCATGCCACACGCTCCGCAAAGCGGTCGAAATTACGCCACCTTGCGGATAACATCGACCCATAATGTAAAACCGGTATCCCCAATGAATCACGCCGTACACCTTGCCCTTCCCGCCCTGGTCCTGCTGCTTGCCGCGTGCAAGCCCGTACAGTTTGGTGGTGGCACCGAACTGCCCGACGGCTCGGTATACAACGGCGAGATGGAGGGCGGTCTGTTCCACGGCGAGGGCGAACTGATCTGGCCCGACGGCCGCGAGTACCGGGGCGGTTTCAGAAAAGGAATGCTGGGAGGCCAGGGCAAATTTACCTACGCCGACGGCTGTATCTATGAGGGCGAGTTTGCCAGGGGCGACTTCAACGGTCCGGGCCGCTACACCTGCGAGGACACGATCTGGGCGGGCAACTTCCAGCAGGGAGACCTGGCCGAGGGAACCATTACCTGGGTGGGCTTCGGCACCTATACCGGAGAATTGCAGGACTTTCAGCCTCACGGCGAAGGCACTCTGGCCTTTGACGAAGGCACCGCCATCCGCGCCCGATTCGAATCCGGCCAGGCGAATGGCAAGGGCATTCGCGAATACACAGGGGCGGATGGCACCCTGCACGAGGAGCCGGGCTACTTCGTCAACGATCAGTACTATGCCAGTAAAGATGCGTGGCAACGCGGGGTAACGGAGGCGCAAAGCACTCTGGAGTCCCGCCTGTACAGCGAAGCTGAGCGCTTGCAGACGGCCCTGTCGAATATTGCCCCGCAGCGTCCCGGCGTGAGAGATGTATATACCCTGATCGTGGGCGGCGATGGCACCCAGGGTGTATTCGAGCGAGAGGTCCACTGGGTGGCAGACAGGCTCGACACGGCACTCGATACGCAACAGCGCCAGATCCGCCTGAGCAATGGCAGTGACGCACTTCCTCTTGCAACACGCACCAGTATACGGACAAGCCTGCAGGCGCTGGACGCGGTAATGAACCCGGAAGAGGACTTGTTACTGGTGCACCTGGTCAGTCATGGCGATGCCAACGGCAGCCTGTACCTCGACGACTCAAGCATGGCACTGAACGATCTCTCCGTCGCCGATGGCAAGCAGTGGCTCGATGCACTCAAGGCACAACACCAGTGGATCGTGGTCTCCGCCTGTTACTCCGGACACTGGAAAGACGCACTGGCAACACCAAGCCGGGTGGTATTTACCTCCGCCGCCAGTGATCGCACGTCCTTCGGTTGTAGCAATGACTCCGAGCGCACCTGGTTCAGTGCCGCGCTCTATGGCGCTGCACTGGATGATGGCGTGCACGACCCCGCCGACTGGTTTGTCGCGGCAAACCAGCGCGTTACCGAGATGGAAAAAGAGCAGGGCATCGACGAAGAGTCTCACTCACTGCCCCAGCATGCGATTGGCCGCGAATTCTCACAGTGGTGGCACAGCCCGGCCACGGCGCGACGTTGAGCACTACCTTGCCCATCGATTGCCCACTGGGCGACAGTCCAGTGCATCGTGGGGCTGCGCAAAAGAAATACTCCCGCACAACAAACGGGGGCGGCCAGTGGGCGCAAGCTCGGCACAGGACTCCCGCTGGATCTATCAACCTATAGGATCGAGCACAAGGTGTCGCGGCCGTCCATTCAGTTGTTCGCGCTTAGGATTGCAGGTCAGCGCGTAAAACGAATAAAGCTTGTGGCGGTCAGGCGGCCGGCGCGGGGATCAGCGGACAGCCCTGTGGTGGCGTTTATCAGGCCGGAGTGCAATTGGTTGCCGCGGTAGATCAGCGCACGGTTGAACTGTGCATCGAAGCGAGCCGTCTGCACGAACAGCTGGCTGTCGCCGCTGGTATAGCCCTGCGGCGGCGAAGCCATTACCTGCTGTTTGAGCGCGGCAGCGTAGCCATACAGTCGATCCGCGTCGATGGACTCAAAGCCGCTGGCGCGGTGTCGATAGAAAGCGGTACCGCCGAGCTGCGGTGGACACAGGTAGTGCACCACCGCCAGCTGATTCGGGTCACTGCTGTCGAAATGCGGCAACCGCTGGATTGGGCGCAGTTTCTCCGCCGGCGTCGTGGCAATGGACAGGGCGCACAGTAGCGGCTCGGCGGCGGCCGTGCTGGGCAGCTGAAAGACCTCGCGCAGGGTCTTGTCCAGGGTTGCACACAGATTTTCAGTGTAGGCCGATGGCAGCGGCTTGCGCAGGCCCGGGTAGTAGTCACCTGCGCGGGCACTGAAGCCCGGTGCCGCAGCGGCATATTCCAACAGCAATTCCGGCTCCGCCGCCAGGCCGTCCACCACCAGCACCGGCAGCTGCTCGTTGCCGACGGATACGACTTCGCACCGCGGCTCTGCCGCGCAGGCGAATTTCCCGACGCCGGTTTCCATTTCCACCCTCAAGCGGCCGCGGTGGCTTCGCGACGATTGCGGCGCTCGATCAGCGCGTAGATATGGCCGAGGGATGTGAGCATGGTGTGAATACGGGCCAGATCGCCGCTGACGTGGAGCTGCTGCAGTGGTTCGCCGGCGAGCGCTTGCAGTTTTTTCTCGTCCACCGTATAGAGCCCCTCGACCCGCTGCGCCTTGCCGTCGGCAAAGGTCACCTCAAGGTGCATTGGTATAATCAACTCCAGTTGCTGTAATTGCTGTACAAACTCGGCGCTCTGTTTTTCGCCATCGAGCAACTGTGCCAGCATGCCCTGAATCTTCTGGAGGTAGGCCGTAGCCTTGCCATCTTCGTCAAACAGTCGCTCACCGGCCCCTTCGCTGCACGCGCAAGGGCTGTGTGCATCGACGCACACCATCGGCTGGCCGTCGTCACCGCTGCCGACAAAGAATGGCTGGCGGGCGATATTCAGCGGCGTATACAGTGAGTCCCAACGGCCGTCCTGCCAGTACAGATTTTCCCCGTCGGCGAACCCGAATAGCGCAACGCAGACAAACTGGCCGGTTTCGGCATTTTTGGTTAGCACGATCGGATAGTCGATCGCCAGTTTCAGAAATTCCCCCGGCATCACCGGGACCATGCGGAGATTTGCACCCTGCCGCTCTATTTTGCCGGTGTCGATACGGAGTTCTCGGTGGTGCTCACTGTTCAGCGCTACCAGTCTTGTCATATTCGATACCTCGAAATTCTTGTTGTTATCGCAATCAAGTCAGATGGCCTGCAGGCCGTACTGGTGAATTTTTTCCAGCAGTTCGCGGTGTTTCGGCAGCGCAGCCAGCGCGCGGGCGGTGGCTTTCTGGTTACTGACAAAATGTTCCGCCGCCGCACTCTCGTCGCGCAGTGTATGGGCCAGGCTGCCGATCTCCGTCTCGAAGCCCATGCCGTAGAGCACATACTGGTAACTGGCCGCGGGAAACACCTCGTTGTTGCTGGTGAAATCGAAGTCCGCCGGTGGGCGGTGGCGCCACAGGGCCAGCAGCTCGCTGAGACTGTCCGGCACCGTGGCGGGATCGCGGTTGTCGCGCCAGAACTCCTCCTCGCGACGGCTCAGGAGGTAGTGCAGCTTGAGGAAATCCACGATGCGATCCCATCGGTAGCGGAAGGTTTCGTTGAAGCGACGCGCGGTGATATCCATAACATCGCGTCGCGCCGGCAGCTGTTCGGCGATCATCTCCGCGGACAGCTCCACCAGCACCAGTGCCGACGCCTCAAGCGGCTCCAGGAAGCCCGCCGACAGGCCCACCGCTACGCAGTTGTTGATCCAGAACTTTTCCCGGTGGCCGCAGTGAATGGGTATCTCGCGCACCGACAGTTTCTCGATCGCCGGGCCCACGTTAGCTCCACCTAAATAGTCGCGCAACCGCTGCTGCGCGGCTTCGTCGGAAGTGTGATTACTGGAGTACACATAGCCGACGCCGCGGCGACAGGTCAGACCAATGTCCCAGATCCAGCCGGCATCCTGGGCGGTAGAAATGGTGTGGCAGGCGATGGGGTCGTCTTCATGTTCGTAGGGCACCTGCACCGCCAGTGCGCGGTCGATAAACAGCACATCGCTGCGGTCGATAAATGGCACCCGATAATGGCCACCTAACAAGCGCGAGGAAAAGCCGGTGCAGTCGACAAATAAATCGCCGGCCAGCACACCGGAGTTGCGCGTGTTCAGGGATTCGATATCGCCATTCGCCAAGGTGTTGACCGACAGCACCTCGTCGCGCAGGTGCCTGACGCCCAGTTTTTGCGTGCTATGACGCTCCAGCAGTTGTGCGAACTTACCCGCATCCAGGTGGTACGCGTAATTGGCGACCGAGGCGAACTCCGGCGTGGTCATCTGCTTTGGTGCCAGGCCGCGCTCGCACAACTGTTCCTGGTAGCAGACCGCATTGGAAAAGGACTGACCCTGCGCTTTCAGGTCGCGCTGCCAGTAGGGAGCCAGGTGCATTTTGGTAAAGCCCTGAGGCAGCACCAGCGGGTGATAGTAGAAATCGTCGTCATCACCGCTGACCCAGCGCGCGAACTTGGCGCCCTGTTTGAAGGTGGCGCCACACTCGCGCAGGAATTCACTCTCGGCGATGCCCAGCTTGCGCAGTGTGTTACGCATGGTCGGCCAGGTACCCTCGCCGACGCCAACAGCGGGAATATTCGGAGCCTCGACGAGCGTGACCTGCACACCCTCATCGCCTCCATGCAGGGCGGCAAGGCGCCCGGCGACGATCCAGCCGGCGGTACCGCCGCCGACCACCACCACGGATTTTATCGGTTTGTCTGTCGGTTCTGTCATGGCCGATCTCGTTATTGAACGAATCTGTGTCGTTAGCAAAAAGGGCCGCGACCCGTACCGGGCGGCGGCCAATGGGAGTGGCGTTAACGCCTGTATTCGGGACTCCCTATCCCGCAGATCCACAAAGATTATGCGCGCGTTACCCCACCCGCTAGGGGAAGGCCGCGACGGAAACAGCTCCGCCGCGGCACGGGGAAAGCGCGGATTTCCCCGTTAGAAGGTCGCTCTCAAACCAAGCGCAAAGCGCCGGCCGCTGTCTTCTGCCAGCAGGAAATGGTTGCTGTAACGACCGTGCTTGAGCAGCGTCTCTTCAGTCAGGTTCAACCCTTCAAAGAACACGGTGATGCTATCGCTGACGTCGTAGCTGGCACTCAGATCCCACTGCTGGTATTCATCAACGAAGGTCGGCTCGCCACTGACATTCTGCACCAGGGACTGCAGGAACTCGTCGCGCCAGTTCCACGCCAGACGCGCCTGGAAGGGGCCATTCTCGTAGTAGCCAACCAGGTTGACGGAGTCGCTGAGACCGGTCAGCGCGAAGGTCTGAGTCACATCGTCGACATCCAGCTCCGCATCGCTATTTACCAGGGTGGCGTTCGCGATAACCCCAAAACCGGTGTCGGCAAAGCTGTGCTGTATCGCCAGTTCCAGGCCATCCACCGCAGCACTTTCACCGTTGCTGGGTTTGGTCAGGGTAAACATCGCCACGCCATCGTTGGCATCCACCGCATTCTGCGGATCCTCGCCCGGGGCAATACCGGTGATATCACCGGTAGAGGGATCGGTCACCAGCTCACCCGCGCTGTTGGTGAAGGTCTGGCCTTCGGTGCTGCTGATGATGAAGTTCTCCACATCCTTGCGGAAGTAACCCACGGACACATAGCTGCTGTCGCCGTAATAGTACTCGAGGGAAAGATCCAGGTTGTCGGAGGCGAAGGGCTCCAGAGCCTGGTTACCGGAGCTGGAACGCAGGTTGCCGCCCTGGCGGGTGGTATTGATCACCGTGACCGGCGACAACTGGTCCAGAGTCGGACGTGTAAGGCTGCGCGAGGCCGCGAAGCGGACCACCAATTCATCGGTGATGTCCAGTTTCACATCCATATTCGGCAGCACCGCATTGTAGCTGGAATCGGCACTGAGGGATTCGGCCTCGCCCATCACCGCTTGCAACTCGGTCAGGTCGAGAATATCCAGGCGCTCCAACGGCGACTCGGTGCCCTCGACGGTGACATCAGTGCTCTCTACGCGCACACCGGTGTGCGCGGTCAGCGGCATGCTCGCCAGCTCGCCGGCAAATTCCAGTTCCAGGTAACCAGCGAGGATATTTTCCTCCACCTCGTAAGAATTATTGCGACGCACCGCGTCGTAGCTGATACCGGCAATATCCTCAAGATAGGCAAACAGTTGCTCGCCGTCGTGTCCCAACCACTGGGTGGTCAGGTTTTCGCTACCGCTGATATCACCGAGGAAATCGGAGCCGGCGTCGAACACGGTCATGTATTCGTCGGGAATATCAATACCTTCCGGGTAGCCGCAGAAGGTGCAGTGCACACCGTTGGCCTCGTCGGTAAGGCGCACATTTTCCTTGGTCTGTTGTGAGTAGAGCACACCGAATTTGGCCATGGTGAGGCCGCTGGAACTGCCCTCGTCCCAGGTGCCGTCAAAGCGGAACTGGTTTACCCGGTCTTCGGTGGCCCAACCGCGACGCAACATCACGTGCGCGCGGCCGTTGCTCGGATCCAGATAATCGGCCACCCCTGCCTGTACGCCGTCGGCGTTGTAAATCGTGCTGTCGGCAGACTGGAATTCGCTGGAGTACGGCAGTATTTGCCCATCGATCAGCTGCAGGCGCGAACGGTTCAGGTAGCCGATCAGCGACAGCTGGTTCTCGCCGCCGTTGTTGCCGGCGCGCTCGGCACGGGAACTGGAGGCATCGAAGCGGAGATTCAGGTTTTCGCTCGCTGCCCAGTCGACATTGACCCCGAATTGGGAGGTCTCGGTCAGGCGATCGAATTTTTTCGCGTGGAAGTCGGTTGCATGCCCCACCTCCTGGAACATATCGATGGCGGTGCCGTTCTCGTCGAGCACGATATTTTCCAGGTTGTCGGCGGTGAACCAGTGGCCGAAGGAGGTGGCGTCGGTCTCGATATCGAAGTCCGAGTAGATGCCATCAACGGTCACCTGCAGCTCGTCGGTGGGCGCAAACTGCAGCACCAGGTTGCCGTTGGTGCGGGTGCGCTCTTCGAAAGTCACCTTGGTATCAAAGTTCTGCGGGATAAAGGTGTTCTGCGAGCGGCTGGCGGAAGCGTCAATCTCGCTCGGGTCCACATTGCCCAGCACATTGGTGAGCCAGCCATCGGTCTGCGCCTGGTTCAGGCGGGTGCTGCGTTCCTGGTGGGACAGGGACAACAGCACACCAAACTTGCCATCGGCAAAGGTGTTGCTGACCAGGCCGGAAACCTGCGGTGACGACTCGCCACTGTTTTCGTCGTACAGGCTCTTGGCACTACCGGCGACCTTCAGTCCGTTGAAGTCGAACGGGCGCGCAGTAGTAACATTGACCGTGGCGCCGACGCCGCCGGACTGGTGGCTGGCAGTGGAGGTTTTGTGTACCGCGATGCCTTTCACCATCTCAGACGCGAGGGTATCAAAGCTGAATTCCCGGCCCTGGTTCTCGGTGGCTATCTGACGACCATTGATCAACACGGTGTTGAACTGCGGACCGAAGCCGCGCACGGTGATCAGCTGGCCCTCGCCGCCTGAGCGGTCGATGGAAACCCCGGTGATACGCTGCAGAGATTCCGCCACATTGGTATCGGGGAACTTGCCGATGTCTTCAGCGGAGATGGCATCTACTACGCCGCTGCCGTCACGCTTGACATCCACTGCTCGCTGCAGGCTGGCGCGGATGCCGGTAACCGCAACTTCCTCAATAGTATTGTTCGCTTGAGATGCATCATCGCTCTGTGCCTGGGCGCCGGCGCCGGTCATGGCTGCCAAAACCGAGAGAATGGCGCTGGACAACTGTTTCTTCTTATACACTGTGCTCGACCCTCCAATGGGATGTCCCGCTGTTATTGTCAGCTGGCCACCGTCGCCCACCGTCGCCCTGAGGCCGGTACCCTTAAGCAGTATCGCAACCGCCTCCTCAATCGGGTAAGTCCCCACCAGCCGCTGCGCCTCGATTTCCCGCACCTCATCAAAGGGGAAGATCAGAGTCACATCGGCCTGTTCGGCAAATTCGGTGAGCGCGATGTCCGCTCTCTGCCGGGGAATGTTGAAGGGAGATGTTTCGTGTCGGCGAGCGCTATCCGCCAGCAATGATGAGGAACTCATCATCAGCAGGCTGAACGTCAAACACTGAAATAAAGCCCTGTCGTCTTTCCCCGTCGCCGCCGCTGTTGTTGGTGTAGCGGCGGCGTGGTTAGAAGACGACTCGGCTGAAAATTTCCGCCATTGGGTCACAGGTTTTTATGCATCTAGTTATTATTTTTTTCTGTTTTTCTCTCGCGCAAAGCTGGAAAAGAGTTCGCTGACTCTCCTCCCCATTCGGGTCGAACAGCGGAACAGTTTCCACCGCGGACACACCCGGTAAATAGTACCAGTTCCGCGGCGGCGCCGATTCAATTGTCCGCACGGATATTGTGTAGCAGTGCCGGGCGAACCGCCTCCCCCTCTACAGGGGCTTGCTCAACGCGCCCGCAACACTACCGTCTGCGCATCGATGCGCTCACTGGCGATATCGAAGTTGCTGTCCAGGGTACCGAGCAGCCCCTTGACGTCACCGGTGCGGAACAGCCCGGCCACGCGCACGTCTTTCAACTGTTCGTCCTCGATTCTGAACTGCACCGAGGTATAGCGGCTGATTTCGGCCATCGCCTGTTCCAGCGGCTCACCGCGGAACACCAGGTTGCCGCTGCGCCATGACAGCTTCGCATCCATATCCGCCGGCTCAATCTTTTCCACCTGTGACCGCTGCGGCCGCCGCGCGCTCATCAGCAGCCGCTCGCCCCGGGATACCGCGGTAGCGGTTTCAGGCAGCGGCTGCGGCTCCCGCCGCACCCGCTTGGGATCTTCGTCCTCGCGATCGGCGACCCGCACTTTGCCCTCGGTAACGATCAGTTCCACGCGCTGGTCCCGCAGCAGCTGCACGTTGAAGGCAGTACCCACCGCCTGCACCACGCGACCGGCGGCCAGCACACTAAGCGGGCGCTGCTTGTCGTGGGCCACCTGCACGTTCAGCTCACCCCGCTCCAGCTCGATCAGGCGGCTGGCCGCACTGTAGCGCACACGCACCAGGCTGTCGGTGTTGAGCACCAGCACCGAGCCGTCCGGCAGGTTGACCGTGGAGTGCTCGCCGATCGCCGTCTCGTATAGCTTGTCGACATTGGAGGCAAGCCGGGTATCGGGCAGCGACAACGCACCCGGCAGGGCGCCGGACTGCCACAGAACCGCGCCCACCAGCAGCAATACCGAGGCAGCCGCCGCCAGCCAGCCGCTGACCAGTGACCCGGGAGCGGAGCGCGATTTTTTCTCTGCCGCCGGCGGAAACAGATCGGCGAGCCTGGACAACGCGTCCATCTTGTCCCAAAGCTCCGCCACCTGCATAAACGTGTCGTGGTTCTCGCGACTGGCCGCGAGCCAGCGCTGGAATTCAAGGGTTTCCGCTTCGCTCAGAGTGCGGTCGAATTTTGCCAGCCATTCACTGGCCTCATCCAGGCAGCGCTCAGGGTCGGGCAGTTGATAGACGTTGCTCATGGCTGCCCCCCAGCCTTGGAGGCACCGGCAGTCGAGTTATTGTTGCGCTGCTGCAGCATAAACAGGGTGCAGCGCTTGATCCCTGTGGCGATATGTTTTTCCACCGTACTCTCGCTGATATTCAGCTCGCGGGCGATTTCCCGCTGCGAATAGCCGTAGACCTTTTTCAACACAAAGGCGCGGCGGCACTGGATTGGCAGCTGCCGTACCGCCTCGCAGAAGTGCGCGAACTCCTCGTTACTGGCCACCGCCTCGAAGGTGCGATCACGTGCGTGACTCACGTCGATCCCGAGGTCGAGCTCTTCGTCCATACTCACCGTCAGCCGCGACTCGGCGCGCTTCACGTAATCGAGCGCCAGATTGCGCGCGGTGCGCAGCATAAACGAGCGCGGCTGCTCAATCTTGCCCCGCTTCGCCGCCTGGCAGACCCGCACATAGGTCTCCTGGACGATATCCTCGATCTCCTTCGGCGGCGCAATACTGGAAACCAGCCGCGCCAGGCTGCCGCGAACACCGAGGAAGATGTTCACCAGCGTGTCATCATTCGCCATAAAACCGCTCGATTTTATTGAAATTATTCTATCTCCACGCGAATAGACGACTCAGGAAAAATTTTCCCCCAGTACCCGCGAGAAATTTTTAAAAATAACCGCCACACCGCTGTTTGCCCTTTTTTCCGTCGCAGAAATCGGTTTAGATTCGGCCGGAACGCCGAGCGAACTCGCTCCGCGGCCCCCCTTCGGGTAAAACAATAATGAGATTATTCCCCCACAGGAGTCCCCCCATGTCTGCGGAAAACCTGCACCAGATACGCCTGCTTACCCTGGTCGCCTGTCTTGGCGGCCTGCTGTTCGGCTACGACACCGCGGTCATCTCCGGCGCCGTAGGCTCACTGAAAAGCCAGTTTATCCTGCCGCTGGCGCTGGGCGAGGCCCAGGCCAACTCGCTGCTGGGGTTTGTGGTGTCCAGCGCGCTGATCGGCTGCATTCTCGGTGGTGTGATCGGCGGTTACCTCAGTCACCGCTTCGGTCGTCGCAAGCTTCTGCTGCTGAGCGCGGCGCTGTTTAGCCTGTCGGCGCTGGGCTCGGCCTTTCCGGAGCTGGGCTTCGCCGCGATCGGCAGCAACTATATCGCGCTGGAACAGTTTGTCTTCTACCGCATCATCGGCGGCATTGGCGTCGGTATGGCCTCGATGCTGTCGCCGATGTATATCGCCGAGATAGCACCGGCCAATGCCCGCGGGCGCCTGGTGTCTTACAACCAGATGGCCATCGTCAGCGGCATCGTCGGTGTCTACTTCGTCAACTACAGTATCGCTTTACAGGGCGACACGGCCTGGAATCAGGCTTGGGGCTGGCGCTGGATGTTCGCTTCCGAGCTGCTGCCGGCACTGCTGTTTTTCACCCTGCTGCTACGGGTGCCGGAGAGCCCGCGCTGGCTGGCGCTGAATGGCCACAGCGAGCAGGCGCTGGCGACCCTGACCCGGCTGCAAGGCGCGGATGCCGCGGCCGCCTCCATGCGTGAGATCCTGAGCTCCAGCAAACAGGTCAGCGGCAAGTTGCTGTCGTTCGGTGCCGGCCTGCTGCTGATTGGCATCATGCTGTCCGCGTTCCAGCAGTTCGTGGGTATCAATGTGGTGCTCTACTATGCCCCGGAAATCTTCAAGAGCATGGGATCCGGCACCAACGCGGCGATGCTGCAAACGGTGGTGGTGGGCACCATCAACGTGCTGTTCACCCTGGTAGCGATCAAAACCGTCGACCGCTTCGGGCGCAAGCCGCTGATGATCTCCGGCGCCCTGGGCATGGCGGTGGCCATGCTGGCCTTGGGTACCAGCTTCGCCCTTCAGGCCACCGGCACCGCCGCGCTGTTGTTCATGCTGCTCTACGTGGCCTGCTTCGCCTACTCCTGGGGCCCGGTGTGCTGGGTGCTGCTGGCGGAGATCTTCCCTAACAGCATCCGTAGCAAGGCGCTCGCCGTAGCGGTGGCCGCGCAGTGGATCGCCAATTACCTGGTGTCCTGGACCTTCCCGATGATGGATGGCAACACCGCCCTGATCGAACGCTTCCACCACGGCTTTGCTTATTGGCTCTACGGCCTGATGGCACTGATAGCCGCAGGCCTGGTGTGGAAACTGCTACCGGAAACCAAGGGCAAGACGCTCGAGGAGATGGAGGAGTTGTGGCGCCCACAGCCGGCCAATCCCGGCAACCGTGAGCCGCAGCCGCAGCACTGAGCGTCACCGCAAAATTCGCTAACCGAAAGTCGTGGCCGCTTCAGGAAAAGGCACTGCATTGCAGTGCCTTTATTGATCATTGTATCGACAGGTTTGCGTACCTGATAGTGGCTAATTCACTCCCATCCACTGCTACAGGTGACATCGCGGGCCGGGTAGATTTTTCACCTGTCTCGCTATTTGTTCAATAACAAGACCCGTCCCCACTTCTCGCTCACCGACACCTTTAGCTCCCCCGATCTGGGCTCAAAGCGCTCACCAGTCAGCAAGTCGACCGCGACCTCGTTAAGCGTAGAATCCTTTAACTGAATATTTTGTGCTTGTTCCCCGCTGTTCAATAGGACCCACAAATGTTGCCCATTGTGCTCGCGCTCAAAAACAAAAATCTGTTTTGCATCGTCCGCCATGATAGTCCTGTAATTGCCAATCCGAAGCGCCGCATGCTGATTTCGGATATTGATCATTTTTTTATAATGCGCGCGTAACTCCTCGTTCACCTCTACGCTATCCGGACTCCTTTTACTACCGTCTGGATTGAATACTTCGTCTGCGTACTCTATATCAGACCAGACCATCGGCTTGCGGTCATCCGGGTCATTTGCGCCCCACATTCCCACTTCATCGCCGTAGTAGATCATCGGTGCGCCGACATAGGTCATCTGGAAAATCGCAAATAGTTTTTGCAATTGGCGCTCGGCACGATTGGGCTTTCGCACCTGATAGCCGGTATTACCCGCCGCCTGGGACAAATTGAAATATGTACCCCAATCCCGGAAACTGCCAATACCTCGGTTCACAATATGTGACCCGATGCGATTGGAGTCGTGACTGCCAAACAGGTTCTGCGTCACATAGGCTACGCCTTTCGGATATAGATTGCGCAGCCGTGCCAGCTCATGATCAAACTCCGAGGCGCTGATACGCGACGCCTCCGGGTGAAAGAAGAACTCCGCGCTGGTAAACGCAAAGTTGTAATTCATTTCACCATCAAATTCGTCGCCCTGCAGATACGGCTTGACCTTATCCGGGGTGTCGACAATTTCTGCAGTGAGATAGGCCTCAGGGTTGATGGACTTTACGTGCTGACGCCATTGCTTCCAGAAGCGGTGCCCAACGCAAAATGCTACGTCCAGGCGCCAGCCATCTATCCCGTGTTCACTGCCCTGCCCCTTTGGATTCATCCAGCGCTCGGTCGCGGCGAACACATAATCCCGGGGACCTTCGGCAAGGCCATTGATATCTTCGGCAAACTCCGGCAGCGACTTGACCCCGAACCAGCCCTCGTAATCAAACTTGGTACCGGCTTCCTCGTCATCCCAGGAGGTAACGGTGAACCAGTCTTTGTAGGGCGATGCTTGCTGGTTTTTTTTCAGGTCCTGGAACGCGAAGCTGTTGATACCCATGTGATTGAACACACCGTCAAAGATAATCCGCATACCCCTGGCGTGGGCCTGGCGGATCAACCGCAGTGCCAGCTCATCGGCCTTTGTCCATACCCAGGTGGCGGGATCGAGCGGGTTCTCCTTTGCCATCAGGCGACGGTCGCCTTCCGGGTCAGGCCCGAAGGTAGGGTCGATATGGTGGTAGCTGGCGCCGTCGTATTTGTGTAGCGATGGCGAATCGAATACCGGATTCAGGTAAATCGCATTGATACCCAGGTCTTGCAGGTAGTCCAGCTGGTCGATGATACCTTGCAAATCGCCACCGTAACGGCGGCGCAGAAGGTGCTTCCACAGCTCCTTATCACCGTTCTTTTTTTCATAGTCCTGCAACTCATACCAATCGCTGCCCCAGGGATGGACTTGCCAGTGCGCAACGGGCTCTTGCGGATCGGACCCCTTGATATCAGTCACACGGGGATCGTTTTCCGGGTCACCATTGCGAAAGCGCTCGGGAAAGATCTGGTACCAGATGGCAGACTTGCCCCATTCCGGGACAAATTCGCCCCGCGCATTCAGCTGGATCGGCTCGAGCGGCGTCGCATCAGACTGCGCTGGACAAAGCGCGTTGGCGGTGGCCGATAGGGCCAAGGCGATGATTAACCCAGACTGGGCAACGGCATTGACGGGCCCGGACTGGCGAAAAAATGGCAAAATTCGTGCTGGGGGCATGGCAGAAGGTCGCTCTGATTATCTTGGTTTACACAGGCTAGCGGGTGCGGGCCCGTCGCCATGGAGATAATTTTCCCCCCGCAACCCCCATATCTGCCTCCCCCTCACGGGGGGCATACCGGCTTAGGCGAAACCTTAAGGAGTACTTTGCCTATGGAACTGCCGCAGCGAAGGCATTCAATTACATCATGCGCCTGCGCGAACGAAAATTCGTGACCGATATGGGGGGCTGGTATTTCCAGTGCCTCACAGCCACTCAATACCTGGTCGAAAAGGCCTTGCTCCTGCCACAACCAGATAAGATTGAAGGCCAGTATTGATTTGTTGCTACTGATCATGTCCATCACATCGTAGCGCGGGCGTTTCAGATATAACCAAGCGGCCTTCAGCCAGTTGGGTTTGTCCCCCGGGGTAAACTCCGCCGCGCATTTCGGACATACGCAAGAAGAGCAGGAAAAGCCCTATGCGTCCGGTAATGGTACCGTTTTCTTGGATCGCATCTCTTGGGCACTGAGTTACCTCAACATGGCCAGTCTGGTGGAAAAGCCGAGCCGTGGCGTCTACAAGGCCGCACCGTCAGCAGTGTCTT